>CAZYPI010000001.1:0-56120 GCA_964649335.1 uncultured Rikenellaceae bacterium
TCGGTGCGGATGGTGCATACCCTTCTTGATCTGATCCGGCAGCTTTATCCCCTGCGTACCTGTAAGCTGAACCTGAGTCAGAAAAACATTAAGTCCGGGAAGTTTAAGGTGTGCCTGGAATATCATCTGGGCAAATGCAAAGCCCCCTGTGTGGGAAAACAGACGGAAGAAGAGTATGACCGGGACATCCGGAGTGTCAGAATGATCCTGAAAGGGCATATCCGTGAGGTGATCGATCATCTGAAGGGGTTGATGGAAGAGTATGCGGGTGCCCTGGAATTTGAAAAAGCACAGGTGGTAAAAGAGAAGATAGAGATTCTGGAGAAGTACCGCTCCCGGTCGGTGGTGGTGACCCCCACGATCCGGGAAGCGGATGTTTTTTCCATGATCGACCGGGAGAAATTTGCCGTGGTCAACTTCCTGAAAATCGTCAACGGGGCGGTGGTACAGTCGCATACGGTAGAGGTGAAGAAAGTGCTGGGGGAGAAAAAAGAAGAGATATTGCCCCTGATCGTCAGTGATATAAGACAGCGTTTTTCCAGCAATGCTTCGGAAACCGTCGTTCCTTTCCTGCCGGAAACAGAAGTGGCCGGCACAAAATGGGTGGTGCCGGTACGGGGAGATAAGAAAAAACTGCTGGAATTGTCCGGACGGAATGTGAAATACTACCTGCTTGAAAAAGAAAAACGGGAAGAGCGTTATCTGAAAAAATTCAGTACCGCTCGCAAGCTGGAGCAACTGCGTAAAGACCTGCATCTTCAGGAGCTACCGGAACATATCGAATGTTTTGACAACTCCAGTCTGCAAGGGACCAATCCGGTGGCATCCTGTGTGGTGTTCCGGGATGCCCGGCCCAGCAGAAAAGACTACCGGCATTTTAATATCAAAACCGTAGAAGGACAGGATGATTATGCTTCGATGGAAGAAGTGGTTTTCAGGAGATACAGGAGACTGCTGGAGGAAGGAGAGGACCTGCCGCAGCTCGTGGTCATTGACGGGGGCAAAGGACAATTGAATGCAGCCCTGAAAAGTCTGAAAAAACTGGAGCTGGACCAGCGAATTGCATTGATAGGCATTGCCAAAAGGCTTGAAGAGATCTTTTTCCCCCACGATCCGGTGCCTTTGTATCTCGACAAGAACGGAGAATCACTGAAAATAATTCGCCACCTGCGGGATGAAGCCCACCGCTTCGGCATCACTTTTCACCGGCAGAAACGCTCGAAAGACCTCCTGAGAAGCGAACTGGATGATATTCCCGGTATCGGACCAAAAACCAAACAAAAATTATTGGACAGCTTTGGCTCTGTGGAAAATATCAAGAAACAAAATCACAAAGTATTAGAAAATTGTATTGGCAGTGCGAAAGCGGAGCTCCTACGTAGGCACCTACGTAGGTGATGTTTCCGGCAACCCTCTCGTGGTCCTCTGGCCGGGGAGAGCGGATCCCGGTATTTTATCAGTATAATCCGGGTTTCGTTTTAATCGGGGCACCGGATAAAAAGAGCGCATCTTCCGGCATACCGTTCAAAATTCCTATCTTTACGGGATGAAAAAGATCAAAAGGGCGATAGCCGGAAAAGTGGGTCTGCCTGACGGAAGACTGATTCCCGGAGTTTATACCAACGGGTTTGTCAGTTTTACCATCATGAACATACGGAAGGATATCGTTTTGTTATATGCCAATGCCGATATTCCGTTTATGAATATATCGGAAGACGACGCGCTGGAAATACCCCTGGATGAATTAAACGGGATGTTCAATGACCTCCTTTCTGATTTCAGGATAAAGCACGCAGAATAACATGATATATAACAGGATTTTAATAATTTTGCTGAACCAATTAAAACGTGTAAAGAATGAAAAAAATTGTAGTGTATGTTATTTTGGTTTTTACCGTTTGCGGGTCGGGATTTGGCCAGGTCTCTTTGTTTTCCGTTGAAAACGGAGGTTTTGAAAATTGGGAAGTCCCGCCGGGGCTGGATTCCACGTTGATGGAACCGGTGGACTGGAGTTCTTTGAAAACCACCGATAACAGCAATCTGAACGGGGCGGCGCCTGTCGTCTGGGGGAAATCCACTATTGCACACAGCGGAAATTATTCGGTTTATCTGAAGAATGTCTCCATCTTCGGCATCGTGGCAAACGGCACCCTCACCAACGGGCGGGTTCATTCGGACATGAATCCGGAAAAGGGCTATGTGTTTACGGATACGTCTGATGGTCGCTGGAACTCCCGTATTGATTCGCGGCCCGACAGTGTCGTGGGATGGTACCGGTTTCATCCGGTGGACAATGACCGGGGAATTGTGGAGGTGGATCTGCATACGGGATACTATCAGAAACCCGGAACGCCGGAGGATTCTACCCGGCTGGTAGGAAAAGCGATCTTTAAAACACCGACGGAGACAGTCGATGAATGGACTCGTTTTGCCGTGCCTTTTGAATATTTTGATGACCGGATACCGGAATTTTACCTTTTCGTTCTCAGTTCGGGAGACGGTTATGATGCCCGGGCAGGCAGCGAAATATGGTTTGACGATATTGCATTTGTTTACAATAACCTTCCGGCGGAGAAACCGGATCTGCGTGAAGAGACTTTGAATGTTTATGTTTCCTTTGGGACCATAAACATTCGTTTGAGCGCAGAGAACAGTGGGGGGTACCGGGTTGTGGTGACCGATATTCTGGGAAGAAGGGTGTATCAGAACAGGCTTACAGTTGCGGAAGAACTGACGGTGAATCCCGGCCGTTCCGGGATATATATTGTTCGTGTAGTGGGTAATAATGAGGTTTATACCCGTAAAGTGCTGATAAAATAACACTTTAGTCAGAGCTCTCAACTTCAAATACCGGTCTTATGAGATATTTACGAATATTCATGGCCACAATTTTATGGGGGTTACTGACATTTTCTTTGTTTGCCCAGAAAGGCAGAATCATGGGCATGATCACGAACAAAGATACACGTGAACCTTTGGTCGGAGCAAATATTTATATCAAACATAATATGACCGTTGGCACCGTCAGCGACCTGAACGGACATTATGATTTAAAATGTGATCCCGGGAGTTATACTTTTGTTTTTTCCTATACGGGGATGAAAACCATAGAAAAGGATGTAACCATTGTGGCCGATTCCACGGTGGTGGTGGATGTGGCCATGGATATTTTCAGCAGGCAATTTGAGGCGGTGGTAGTAAAGGCCGGCAAGTTTGACAAAAGCCTGGAAGATCAGACGGTCTCCATGGAGATTCTGAAACCGCGGCTGATGGATGCCCGCAACACAACCACGGTGGAAACGGCCTTGAATCTGACGCCGGGGCTTACCATTCTGGATGAAGAGCCCAAGATACGGGGAGGCAGCGGTTTTACGTTTGGCGTAGGCAGCAAAGTGGCGGTATTTGTCGATGATCTGCCCATCATGTCCGGTGACAACGGCAAACCCGACTGGTCGCTGGTGCCGGTGGAAAATATAGAACAGATCGAAGTGGTCAAAGGGGCTTCATCGGTGTTATCCGGTTCGGCAGCCCTGAGCGGGGCTATTTATATACGCACCGCTTTTCCCGGACTCACCCCCAAAACCAAAGTAAAAGTTTTTACCAGTATGTTCGATGCGCCTCCAGCGCCGGCCACCAAATGGTGGAAGGGTGTAAATGCCGGTGTGGGAGCCAGTTTCCTGCACTCCCGCAAGATCAATGACGGATACACCGACCTGGTGTTGGGCGGGTTCCTCCAGTTGGAGGACAATTATATCGGAGCTCCCAAACCGGGGCCGCTGGTGATAGATACCACCAACATTGAAGACAGGGATATGGTCAATAACAAGGCACGTTTCAATTTTAATTTTAAGCACCGTTCGAAAAAAGTCAGAGGACTGGCGTACGGCATGAACGGGAACATCATGTACACAAAAAGCAGTACGCCGCTGGTCTGGCTGGATGACACCACCAATTTTTACCGGGCTTATCCCGGAGCGGTTTTGCTGGGGACGCATCTGATCTGGTACCTGGATCCTTTTATCAGCTATTATACCGCGATGGGCAGCAAGCACAAGTTTACCAACCGGATCTTTGTTTCGGACAATAACCTGATCAATAATCAATCCAACAATGTTTTTATGATGTACAATCAATATCAGTACTCAAAAAACTTTTCCAACCTGGGAGATCTGGAGTTCATCGGGGGTGTTGTCAGTAACTATACCCGCAGTGATGCAAATATGTATGCCGCTTCGGGGTCTCCCGTGAACCGATTGTGGAATATTTCCCTTTTTACGGAGTTGGAGAAAAAATTTGCCAATGCCCTGACTCTTTCCGGTGGAATGCGGATTGAACACTTTTCTTTGAATGATACGATCATCGATACCAAGCCGGTATTTCGTTTCGGGACCAACCTGAAACTGGGTCAGGAGACTTATTTTCGGATGTCCCTGGGTCAGGGTTACCGTTTCCCGACCATTACCGAGAGATATATACGTACCAATGCAGGAAGTATCGGGGTGTTCGATAATCCGGATCTGATGCCGGAGACCAGCTGGAATGCAGAGATAGGAATAAAACAGGGGATTAAACTAAGCAGGTTTTACGGCTATTTTGACGCTGCCTATTTCTATCAGGAGTATAACAACACCATTGAATATCTGTTTGGATTCTGGGATTCGACCTATACTTTTGCCATCGCCGGGTTTAAGTTTGTAAATACCGGCAGATCCAGGATCTCCGGTGTGGATATCTCCCTGAACGGCATAGCCAGGATCAACCGGGATTTTAACATTTATCTCCTGGCGGGATATACCTATGTTATGCCGGTAACCTTGCAGCCTGATTATGTTTTTGCCCACGACTTCAATCCCGGCGGCAGTACAGGTTTCAGTTACAACTCCACCAGCGTGGACCCTTCCCGGAAAATTCTGAAATACCGTTTCAGGCATACGGCAAAAGTGGATTTGGAATTTGATTACAAAAAGATCAGCCTCGGCGGCAGTTTGAGGTATTATAGCAGGATGGACAATATGGACAAGGCTATTTTTGATTTTGAGGATGCCACCTCGTCTACGGGAGGGACCCTGCAACCGGTCCTCTACAAGAAATATTACTATAATCACAACAACGGCAACACCATCCTTGACGGCCGGCTCAACTATAAAATAGGGAAACATCACAGGGTCGGTTTTATAGTAGATAACATGCTGAACCGAGGGTATTCCCTCCGGCCCCTGAAGGCCGAGCCCATGCGTAAGTTCATGCTGCAGTACCGGCTGGAGCTTTGAAAGATGCCGGGGAAGCCTGGGGAAGGAAAATCATTTATTTTTTCCTTTTAACCGTATATTCCACCAGGCTCTCTAAGCTGTTTCTGGCCTGGTTGTCAGGGAAATCCCTCAGGATAGACAAGGCCTGTTGTTTGTACTCTTCCATGACACCCGTGGCGTATTCAATACCTCCTTTTTCATTCACCATATCAATGATCTCCCGGATGGCGCGGCGGTCTTTTTTAGCCCGCCGTATGGTGGAACGGATTTTTATCCTTTCCGTCAGGGAAGATCGGGACAAGGTATAGATAACCGGCAGGGTGAGTTTCTTTTCTTTCAAGTCGTTTCCCATGGGTTTGCCGGTCATGCCGTTGTGCTGGTAATCGAAGATGTCGTCCCGGATCTGAAAGGCGATGCCCAGGGCTTCCCCGAAACGGCGCATGGCGTTTATGTCTTTTTCGTCGTCGGTCACCGCTTTGGCGCCGCATTCGGTGCAGGCGGCAAAAAGAGAGGCCGTTTTCATACGGATGATGGAGAAATAGTCCTTTTCGGTAATGTTCAGTTTTTGGGATTTCTGTATCTGGTCCAGCTCCCCTTCGCTCATCTCTTTCACAGCCCGGGAGACGATCTCCAGCATGTCGTAATCCTTGTTTTTTACCGTCAGCAGCAATCCTTTGGCCAGCAGGTAGTCACCGGTGAGGACAGCCACTTTCGACTTCCACAGGGCATTGATGGTGAAAAAACCGCGTCGCTCAAAAGATTCGTCCACCACATCGTCATGGATAAGTGTGGCCGTATGAAGCAGTTCGATCAGGGTGGCTGCCGTATAACTCCGGTTATTGATCTCTCCCAGCATGCCGGAAGTCAGAAAAACAAACATGGGCCGCATCCGTTTCCCCTTCCTGCGGAGAATAAAACGTGTGACCATATTCAGCAAAGGACTGGAACCCTTAACGGAAGAGGCGAAAAAAGAATCAAACTCTTTTAACTCTTTGGCTATGGGCTTTTTAATCTCTTCCAGACTCAGGGTTTTCATAGATTAAAAATAGATGAAACAGATAAATTTACAAATATGCTTAAAAACATGCCATTATAAAACGGGAATATGACAAAAATCTTATACCGTATCTTAACATATTTATATATTTGCATTTATTAAAGAGAGCGATTAATGAAAAAGAGAAATTTAACACTTGAACAGCTGGAGAAAGCGGCCAATATTTTGAAAGCCATAGCCCATCCTATGCGTATCTCTATCCTGAATTATCTGGAAGAGAATGAAAAGTTGACCGTTACGGAAATCCATAATCTGCTGGGGATAGAACAATCCACCACCTCTCACCACCTGGGGATTTTGAAAGACAAAGGAGTGCTCGGTTCCAAACGGGAGGGGAAGAACACCTATTATTTCCTGAAATACGAAAATATCAACCAAATCCTGGACTGCATCGGCAAGAATGTGTAGGATTACTTCTCCGGCAAGGCCCGGATGTTGAGCCGTCTTATATTTTCCTTTTATCTTTTTCCTTTTGTCTTTTATCTTTAACTATCTTTGTATAGATCGTTAATATTTCATTGCATGGCCGGGATCAGGATAACCAAAAAGTTCGATTTTGAGATGGCGCATGCCCTGTGGAACTATGACGGGGCCTGCAAAAATATCCACGGCCATTCCTATAAACTGTTTGTTACGGTACGGGGCGAACCCCTGCAGGACGACAACAATGCAAAAAACGGGATGGTCATGGATTTCGGGGAGCTGAAAAAGATCGTGAACAAAGCTGTCATTAATAGATTTGATCATTGTGTGGTGGTCAGCAACAAGGCGCCCCATGATTTTCTGACCCAGGTGGAACAGATGTTCGACAAGTATGAGCTGACCCCGTTTCAGCCCACCAGCGAAAACCTCTTGTTGTATTTTGCGGAGATCCTGAAAAAGAAACTCCCTCAGGAGGTTGAGCTGGTAAAATTACAATTGTATGAGACCGAAACCAGCTATGCAGAATGGTGCCTGGAAGATAACCGTTGAAAACAGAGGATTATGACGCCGGAAAAAGAAAAAAAAGAACTCTATCTGCTGGATGCCTATGCCCTGATCTTCAGGGCCTATTTTGCGTTCATCCGCAATCCGCGCATTACATCAACGGGATTAAACACCTCTGCCGTATTTGGTTTTGTAACTACACTTGAAGAATTACTTAAAATTTACCATCCTTCCCACCTGGCCATCGTCTTTGATCCTCCCCGTCCCACTTTCAGGCATGAAATCTATCCGGAATACAAGGCCAACCGGGATCAGACGCCCGAAGATATCCGGATCGCCGTGCCCTATATCAAAAAAATGGCTGAAGCTTACCGGATCCCGGTACTGGAGCATCCCGGTTATGAGGCGGATGATGTGATCGGTACCCTGTCACGCCAGGCCGAAAAGAAGGGGTATAAAACCTATATGGTTACGCCCGACAAGGATTTTCTTCAATTGCTTTCGGAAAAAACGTTCCTGTTAAAACCCAGGACGCGAAAAAACGAGATAGAACAGGTGGGCCTGCGGGAGCTGCCCGGATATTTTCACGTGGAACATCCCCGCCAGGTGATCGATGTGCTGGCTCTCTGGGGCGACGCTGCCGACAATATCCCCGGAGCGCCGGGTATCGGCGAGAAAACAGCGAAAAAACTGATCAACCGGTACGAATCACTGGAAAATCTGTATGAACACATTGATGAAATATCCGGAAAACTGAAAGAGACCCTGCTCGAATACAGGGATCAGATCTTTTTGTCGCGTGATCTGGTGACCATCCGTACCGATGTGCCCGTTTCTTTCGATGAAAAACTGTTTGAGAATACGGGTCTGGATGAAGAAAAAATAAGGGAATTGTTCCGGGAGCTGGAATTCAAAACGCTTTTGCAGCGTGTGCTCCCTGTCACAGGGCAGGAGAATGCCGATGCGGAGGCCCCTGTTCAGGGAAATCTTTTCGATCAGCCGTCGGGTGCTGCAGGCAAAGAGCCGGACGGAAAAGAAACCATAGCCAGTGTGGAACATCATTACCACCTTGTGAATTCGGACCATGAAATACAAAAGCTGGCAGAAACCCTGGCCGGGCTGGAAGAGTTTTGTTACGATACCGAAACCACCGGCCTGAACTTTATGGATGCCGAGATCGTAGGCCTTTCCTTTTCTTTCAAAGCCCGTGAGGGGTATTATGTCCCCCTGCCTCCGGAAAGGGATGCCGCTACAAAACGGCTGGCTTTACTGAAAGGGGTTCTTGAGGATCCTGGTATCCGTAAGGTGGGACAGAACATGAAATTCGACATGCACATGCTGGCCAATTACGGGATCCGATTACGCGGCAAACTGTTCGACACCATGCTGGCGCATTATCTGCTCTATCCGGAACAGCGGCACAACCTGAATGACATGTGTGAGGCCCTGCTGGGATACCGTCCTGTGTCCATAGAAGAGCTGATAGGGAAAAAGGGGAAATCACAGCGCAACATGCGTTCGGTGGAGGAAGAAACCATCAAGGAATATGCTGCCGAAGATGCCGACCTGACCTGGCAGTTGAAGGAACTGCTGGAGCCGGAACTGAAGAAAACGGGACTCGACACACTGGCCGAAACGATGGAAATGCCGCTGGTGTATGTCTTGCTCGGGATGGAACGTACCGGCATGCGTGTCGATCCGGAGGTGTTGAAACAGTATGAGAAGACCCTGAAAAAAGAGCTGCAGGAACTGGAGAAGGAAATTCATGATATGGCCGGCATGGAATTCAATATCTCTTCGCCGAAACAACTGGGGGAAGTGTTGTTTGTGAGGATGAAAATTGTGGAGAACGCAAAAAAAACCAAAACCAAACAATACTCCACCAGTGAGGAGGTGTTGATGCAGCTGAAGGGCCGGCATCCCATCATTAGCAAAGTGTTGGATTACCGCTCCGTCCGGAAACTGCTTTCTTCGTATGTGGAGACCCTGCCCGGTCTGATACGGCCTGATACGGGCCGCATCCATACCGAGTTCAACCAGGCCGTGGCCGTGACGGGGCGCCTCAGCTCGGCCAACCCCAATATGCAGAACATCCCGGTGCGTGAAGAACGGGGCCGCGAGATCAGGAAAGCCTTTGTTCCGGCCGGCGAGGACTATCTTCTGCTGTCTGCCGACTATTCCCAGATCGAGTTGCGGCTGATGGCTCATCTCAGCGGCGATGAGGATATGATCCGGGCCTTCCTGGATGGACAGGATATCCACGCGGCTACAGCGGCCAAAATATACAATGTCCCCCTGAAAGAGGTGACACGCGAAATGCGCAGTCATGCCAAAACGGCCAACTTCGGGATCATTTACGGTATCTCTTCTTTCGGACTGGCGCAGCGCCTCGACATCTCCCGGACAAAAGCCAAAGAACTGATAGACGGTTATTTTCAGTCGTTCCCGGGGGTGAAGAAATATATGGAGGAGAGCATCCGGAAAGCCCGGGAAAAAGGATATGCCGAGACCATCATGGGACGCCGGCGCTATCTGCGGGACATCAATTCAGGCAATTCGTTCATCCGCAGCATGGCCGAACGCAATGCCATCAACGCCCCTATCCAGGGCTCGGCAGCCGACATTATCAAACTGGCCATGATCCGGATCCAGCGGCTGCTGGAAGAGAAAAAGATGAAAACGAAAATGATCCTGCAGGTGCATGATGAGTTGCTGTTTGATATGTACCTCCCGGAGCAGGAGGAAGTGATCCGGAATGTGGTTTATGAGATGGAGCATGTGGTGGATCTGAGCGTTCCCCTGACCGTCGATTACGGAACGGGAAAGAACTGGCTGGAGGCGCATTAGGGAAAGGCTAAAGTATAAAGGCTAAAGTATAAAGGCTAAAGGCAAAAGTTAATGAGAGCCGGGTTTTGCGAGATAAAGCCGAAGCAAAACAGGAAGATTGAATTTTAATGATAAATAAAAAATTATGGCAGGTAAAAAATTTGTAGGGGCGCATGTGAGTGCCTCGGGCGGTGTGGAGAATGCACCGGTGAATGCACATGAAATAGGAGCTACGGCTTTTGCCCTGTTTACCAAAAACCAACGGCAATGGGTGGCCAAACCCCTTACGGAGGAAAGCATACGGAAATTCAGGGAGAATATGGAAAAGTACGGATATCACCCCGATCATGTTCTTCCTCATGACAGCTATCTGATCAACCTGGGACATCCGGAAAAAGAAGGGCTGGAAAAGTCAAGGAATGCTTTTCTCGACGAGATGCAGCGTTGCGAACAATTGGGACTGAACCGCCTGAACTTTCATCCGGGGAGTCATCTGAAAAAAATCGCCGAAGAGGACTGCCTGCGAACCATTGCCGAATCGGTCAACCTTGCCCTCGACAGGACCGAAGGGGTGATCGCGGTCATTGAAAACACGGCCGGCCAGGGATCCAACCTGGGATATACGTTTGAGCAGATACGTTTTATTATTGATCATGTGGAAGATAAAACGCGTGTCGGCGTTTGTATCGATACCTGCCATGCCTATTCGGCCGGGTATGATATTAAAACGCCCGAAGGATATGAAGAAACATTTAAACGGTTTGATGAGGTGATCGGCTTTTCTTATTTGAAAGGCATGCACTTGAATGATACAAAGAAAGAGCTGGGATCGCACGTTGACCGTCACGACAGTCTGGGAAAAGGACTGCTGGGGCTGGATGTTTTCCGGCGTATCATGAATGATCCGCGGTTCGACAACATCCCCCTGATCCTGGAAACGCCCGACGATACCCTTTGGGCCGAAGAGATCAGGTTGTTGTATTCTATGATAGAATAGTGTTGAAATATGAGATTTATTTTCGGCAGGTAAAAAGATGGAGCAAAAAATCCTGGGAATAGATATCGGCTCTGTATATCTGGGGATTGTAGAGATGGCCCGGGATAAAAGGATCGTGCATTCGGTTTATCTGCCACACCATGGAAAAGTACGGGAGACCCTGGAGCAACAGTTGCAGGGGGTTGATTTTGCGCGGATAGCCGGGGTGGTGAGCCCGTCGGGTCATGAATGGTTCTCCGCCGGCGTGGTACGTGCCGATCCGCAGGTGAGTATCATCCGGGCGGCCAGGGAATATTTCCCGGGGGTACGGTCGGTGTTGGTGGTGGGTGCGGAAAAATTCATGTTGATAAAGCTGGATGAAAAGGGGGGCTATCAGGGGGCCCATTACAGCACCTCCTGTGCTGCGGGGACCGGCAGTTTTCTGGACCAGCAGGCCAAAAGACTGAAGCTGAAGGACAGCAGTGAGCTGAGCCGTATAGCCGTTAACAACAGCGATGAGCTGCCTGAGATTGCTTCCCGCTGTGCCGTTTTTGCCAAGACCGACCTGATCCATGCCCAGCAGGAAGGATATTCCCTTTCTGCCATATGTGACAGTCTGACACGCGGCCTGGCCCGCAATATTGCGGATACCCTGTTCCGGGAAGAAAAACCCCGGACACCTGTGGTTTTTGCCGGAGGAGTGGCCCGCAATACAGGTGTCCGCAAACACCTGGAAGAGCTGCTGGATGTTCGCATGGCCGTGCATCCATATAGTCATTTGTTTGCTGCCGCCGGGGCCTGCCTGACCCTGCTGGATAACGGGGATATACCCAAAGAGAAAATTACCGGCATTTCCGGCCTTTTTGCTTTACATGAAAAGAAAAAAGAATATTTTTTTGCTCCTCTGTCGCTGAAACTTTCCGGATATCCTGATTTTGGCCGTGAAGGAGGTGAAAAATTGCGGACTTCCCGGGTAAAGCATGATCATCCCGTGGAGATGGAGTTGTACGGAGCATTCTCTGCCGGGAAAGAACAGGAGGTATATCTCGGAATAGATATCGGATCGACCAGCACCAAAGCGGCCCTGCTGGACCGGGAGGGAAAGATGGTGGCCGGATTTTACACGTATACTCTGGGACAGCCCATGCAGGCAACACAAGCTATCCTCGAGACGATCGACGGCCTGGCAAAGAAGAAGGATGTATCCTTTCGTTTTCTGGGGGTAGGTACTACCGGGTCGGGGAGGAAATTTATCGGCAGGATCATCGGGGCGGATGAAGCCGTTGATGAGATCTCCACCCATGCCCGGGCCGCTTATGAACTGGACCCTGAGGTGGATACCATTATTGAGATTGGCGGTCAGGACTCGAAATTCACGCTGGTACGCAACGGCAATGTGATCCTCTCGCAGATGAATTCGGTGTGTGCCGCCGGTACGGGAAGTTTTATCGAGGAACAGGCGCAAAAACTGGGGATCGCCCTGAAAGATATTCCGGATATGGTTGCCGGGGCCCGGTCACCGCTGGCCTCAGACAGATGTACTGTCTTTATGGAACGGGATATCAACCATTACCAGAATACCGGTTTTGATGTTCCGGAGATACTCTCTGCGGTATTGCACTCGGTGAGGGAGAACTATCTGCAGAAAGTGGCTGTGGAGGCGGCCATCGGAGACCACATCTCTTTTCAGGGGGCTACGGCCCGCAACAAGGCGCTGGTGGCTGTCTTTGAAGAAAAACTGCAGAAAAAAATTCATGTTTCGCCGTATTGCCATCTGACGGGAGCCATGGGCACGGCCCTGATCCTGAAAGATGAAGGGGTTGAAAAGACGGCTTTCAGAGGGCTGGGGATCTACCGGGAGCAGATCCCTTTCACTCATGAGACCTGCCGGTTGTGTAATAACCACTGCCGCATTACGGTCGCGGAAATACAGGGGGAAAAGGTTGCTTACGGCTTTTTATGTGGCAGGGACTATGATACGGAAAAATATGTCGATAACAACCGGTCGGGTTTTGATCTCCTGAAAGAACGGAATAAAATCTTCCGCTTGCCGCCTTTGTCTGTGGAAGAAAAGAAAAACAAACCGGTCGTCGGTATTCCGGCAGCCCTGCATCTGTTCGATGAAATTCCTTTCTGGCGGGCTTTTTTCGGTTATCTGAAAATCCCGGTGCTCACGGGAGAAAAGACCCCCGATCCGGTGAAAAACGGCAAACGGCAGGCCGGGGCCGAATTCTGTTCGCCGATGTACGTCCTGCACAGCCAGACCGAATGGCTGGCCGGAAAGTGCGATTACCTTTTTATCCCGGCTTACCTTGAGTCAAGGGACAACCGTCCGGAACGGGAGGTAAATTATTGTTATTACACCCAGTTCGCCCCCTCGCTGGTGGCGCTGATGAATGAAGAGACCAAAGAAAAATCGCTGACACCCCTGCTGAACTTCCGGAAGGGAAAAGAACAGGTGATCAGCCGGATAACGGATACCCTCTTACCACTGAAAGGGTTTGAGTTTCTGACCGGGGAGAAGATCAGGGAGGCCTGGGAGTATGCCGAAAAGATCCGGAAAGCCGGCAGGGAAAAGGTAAAAATCCTTTTCCGGGAACATTTTGATAACCGGGAACTCTCCGTGATGTTCCTCGGGCGGCCTTATCTTGTGCTGGAACCGGCATTGAACAAAAATATTCCGGATATTTTTTCGGGGTTGGGGATACGTACCTTTTACATGGACATGATCACCGCAGAAAGAGAGGGGGATTATGAACTGGAGGAGCTGCTCAAAGCCATGCCCTGGCATTTTGCTTCGAAGATCATGGAGAGTGCCAAAGCAATAGCGGAAACCCCCGGCCTCTATCCGGTGTTCGTGACGGCCTTCAAGTGTGCTCCCGATTCATTTGTGACGGAGTACTTTAAGAAGTTGATGGATCGTTATAAAAAACCTTATCTGATCCTGCAGCTTGACGAACACGACTCGAACACCGGGTACGAAACACGTATCGAGGCGGCCATACGTTCTTTCCGTAACCATGTCCGGGGGAAAGGGGATACGGGGCGAAAAGAGAATACTCCCATAGTTGTCAAACCCTTAAAAGATCTGCGTGCACGGAAAACCCTTCTGTTTCCCAACTGGGATCCTTATGCCGGCAGACTGGTGGCAGCCAACCTGAGAAGGGCCGGATATGATGTGCGGTTGCTGGAGATGCAGGAGATGAGCATTAAAAAAAGCCTGGCTTCCAATACCGGCCAGTGCCTGCCGCTGAACATCATTGCCCGGGATTTCATGGATTACATTGAAAAATATCATCTCGATCCGGCGGATACCGCCTTGTGGATGATCGAAACCTGGCTGACCTGCAATATACGCACCTATCCGTATTATCTGAAAACCCTGTTTGACCGGCATGGAAAAGGGATGGAAAAAGCTGCCGTATATTCCGGAAAACTGACGCATATAGAGCTGGGGGTGAATACAACCTATTACGCCTATTTTGCTTACATGTTTGCCGGACTGCTGAAGAGAATGACTTATCATTTCAGGCCGCGTGAGGTAAAGAAGGGAGAAACAGACCGGGTCACGGGAAAAAGCCTTGACCTCCTGGAAGAGGCCTTCCTGGGAAAGGTAGGTTTTGAAGAAGCCCTGAAAACCGTTTCTTCCTGGTTTGCCGGTATTGCAATCGAAGACAAATCCCTGCCGCAGGTGGCTATCTTCGGCGATTTCTTTGTGCGGGACAATGATGTGATGAACCAGCATGTCGTAAAAACCATCGAGGGAGCCGGAGGTGAAGTGATCAATACGCCTTATACGGATTATACACGCATCACTGCCGAAAACATCCTGCGCCGTATGTCGGCGCGCGGCAGCCACCTCGAAGCCCTGGGATACAAGGTGCTGCTCGAAGGAATACGGTTCATTGAAAAAAGGTACTATAAATATTTCGAGCCTTTCCTGGGGCCACAGACGCCCATACGTCCCGCCACTCTGGAAAAACACCTGGAAAAATACCGGATCAGCAAATACCATTCCGGCGAATCTTATGATAATATCCTGAAGATCTACCACCTGATCGAAAAATATCCCGACCTGACCCTGCTGGTACAAACCAACCCCTCTTTTTGTTGTCCTTCTCTTATTACCGAAGCCATGAAAGAAACCATACGCGAAGATACCGGCATCCCCATCATTACCATCACTTATGACGGAACCTCCGGAGAAAAAAATGACATTATTATCCCTTATCTGAAAACCTCTTTCGCGCGGAAAAAAATCCGCCCCGAACAAAAAGAGACGGAAAAAGAAAAAAAGAACCTGTTTCTGGAAAAACTCCGCCAGATCAACTCGTAAAGGAATACTTTAGATATATAATGAATATATCTGTTATAGAATCTATTACTAAATAGTTGTGTAGTGTTTATGGATTCGTACCGGTGTTTATTTTCCCCTCCTGTCATCCTCCCCGTAAAAAGACGCAGGAAAAAGGCCAAAAAACCACGATAAGAAAAATTTTCGTATATTTTTGAAAAACGGGGAAAAGAATATTTCCTGAAACGGGGTTATGAGAAGGGAAAAAGCGACCGGTCTGACCAGGGAAATCATCGGAGAGTTATTTGATCTTCATTATGAAGAATTGTATCTGGTGGCAAGAAGGTATCTTGACGAAGAGGGAGCGCGGGATATTGTTCAGGATGTTTTTTTGAAACTGACCGAAAAAGGAAGAGAGACGGAAATACATACTTCGTTGAGGGCCTATCTGCGGATCGCTGTGGTGAACAGTTGCCTGAATCATCTGAAACATAAAAAGAAGGAAGAGGAATATGCCCTTTCTTTTAAAATCAAAATGCTGGAAGATGAAAGAACGGTTATGGCCCGGGACGGGCATATGGATCTGCTGGAAAAAGAAGCTCTGGCAGCTTTCAGGAATACGGTGAAAAAACTGCCGGAGAGAAACCGGGAGATTTTTAAAATGAGCCGTTTTGAATTGCTGACGAACAGGGAAATAGCTGAAAGGCTGGGCATCTCGATACGTACGGTTGAGACACAGATCTATCGTGCCCTGAAGGTTCTGTCGCGGGAACTGAAAGAGTATTTGCCGTTTATTTTTTTCTTTCTATAGATTTTACCTGAATTGCGTTTTACCCGGAGTGATTTTTTTGCTTTTGTAAGTAGTAATTCACTTTGGGTTGTCTTATAAATTGTAACCGGCATGACAATGGACCGTTTTGATGAACATATCATTTTGCGTTATCTTCAGAAAAAAGCATCGGAAGAGGAGGTCACCCTGTTGGAGCAGTGGATAGCGGAGCGTAAAGAAAACAGGGAGTCCTTTAACAGGTTGGCGGATCTTTACCATGCATCCGAAGCAACGGATCCTGCGAAAAAAGAGGAGGCGAAGAGAAAATGGCTGGAGAGATATTCCGGAAGAAATCAAAATAGGGGCCTGCGTGAAGTGTGGAAGATAGCGGCGGTGATTGTTCTCTCCGCGGGCCTCACCTGGCTGGGCATGCATTATCTTCAGAATGAAAAGGTGGATAAAAATGCCCTTGCGAGGATACACACCCCCGCAGGGTCCGTGACACAGGTTACCCTGCCCGATGGCACCCGGGTGTGGCTAAATGCCGAGTCTTCCCTTACTTATCATCCTGCGGTGTTTGGCCGCAGGTCCAGGGAAGTGTCTCTTACCGGAGAAGCGTATTTTGATGTGGTCAAAAACAAAAAAGTGAAATTTGTGGTCAATACCTCGCGTGTCCGGATCCGGGTGTACGGAACGCGTTTCAACGTAAAAGCCTATCCTGAGGATGCCACCATCGAGACCACCCTGGAAGAGGGGCGAATTGCCTTGACAAAGACCGGCAAAAAGAGGGGGGAAAAGGAGCGGGGGATCATCCTGAAGCCGCAGGAAAGAGCCGTATTCGTGAAAAACGAGGGCCGCCTGCTGCTGTCCGATGTCCTGCCCGATCAGGCGGGCTCCGGTGAAGGGAAAGATGAGGTGCTAACCGTGAAATCGGGAAACATCCTCGTGGCGGATAAGGTGGATACCGAGGTGTACACTTCCTGGAAAGAGGGACGGCTGATCATACGCGGTGAGCCCCTGGATCATTTGGCCAAAAAACTGGAACGGAGGTACGATGTCCATTTTATTTTCAGGGACAATGCCTCCAAAAGCATCCGGTTTACCGGTACCCTCGAAGATGAAACCCTTGAGCAGGTCCTGTATGCCATCGGGCTTACGGCTCCGGTCAAATATACCATCGACCATAAAAATGTATATCTGGAAAAATCGGAACAACATCCTTAAATATCTATGTTCATGAAATCCAAATTTTTGCTTTTGCTGTTCTTCCTGTTGTCAGCTCCTTCTTTTCTGATGGCACAGGAGATAAAGAATGTGGTTACTCTGCGGGAGGAGAATGTTCCCTTGCGGGAATTGTTTAAGAGCATTCAGGAAAAAACCGGATACCGTTTTTTTTACAATGAGGATTTACCTGCTCTGGATGAGAGGGTCACGGTGGATGTGAAAAAAGCGGATGTCCCGTCTCTGCTTGATTCGGTATTACATCCCCGCAACCTTATCTATAAGATTCTTGACAACAAACTCATTGTGGTGGCTACGCCCCGGGGTTTTCAAAAACATGTTATAACGGGTATGGTGGTGGATGAAAACGGGGTTCCTTTGCCGGGGGTCAATGTGGTGATCAAAGGCACCACTACCGGCACGGTCACGGATGCCGGCGGCCGTTTTTCCATACAGGTGCCCGACGGGGAGACGATACTGGTTTTCTCCTTTGTCGGTTTTGTGTCGCAGGAGATCCCGGCAGGGGGACAGACGGCCCTGAATGTAGTCCTGAAAGAATCGGTACAGACCCTGGAAAAGGTGGTGGTAACGGGCCTGGGCATCACACGCGAACAGAAATCCCTGGGATATGCCGTGAGCGAAGTGGGGGGAGATGAGGTGTCACAGGCCAAAGAGACCAATATGGTCAATTCGCTCGCCGGAAAAGTGGCGGGTCTGCAGATCAACCGTACCGCCGGGGGAGTGGGATCGTCGAGCCGGGTGATCCTGCGGGGCATCACCTCGTTGCTGGGCAGCAACCGTCCGCTGTTCGTGGTGGACGGGGTGCCGGTCAGCTCCGGCAACCTGGGAAGCGCCGGAGAATGGGGAGGGCGTGATATGGGCGATAACATCGCAGATATCAACCCGGAAGATATACAGTCCATCTCGGTACTGAAAGGACCTGCTGCGGCTGCCATATACGGCTCGCAGGGCGCCAACGGCGTGATCCTGATCACGACCAAAAGCGGAAGAAAAAGAAAAGGGGTGGGTGTGGAGCTCAGCTCGGGCGTTTCCATGGAGACGCCGCTGGTGCTGCCGAAGCTGCAGAACACTTATGGTATGGGTGGTTATGGCGTCTATCCGCCTCTCGACCCGCAAACAGGCCTCCCTTCCAATGAGTATCCCTGGGTGTGGAGCTACGGCCCGGAAATGAAAGGACAACTGTTGACCAACTGGCTGGGTGAACCCCAACCCTATACGGCACAACCGACCAACTTCAGGGACTACTTTTCTACGGGCTGGGGTCTGTCCAACACACTTGCTTTTGATGCCGGCAACGAGAAAGCCTCTACAAGGGTCTCCATTACCGATTACCGGATACAGGGCCTTGTCCCGAACAATGACCTGAACCGGCAGACGTTCAATCTGCGCGGAACAGCCAAACTGGGGAAAAAACTGGATCTGGATGCCCGGATCACTTATGTACACCAGCGAGTTCACAACAGGCCCGAACTGAGTGAAGACTCCCACAATCCCGTTTATATGCTCGAGATGTTCCCGCGAAACCTGCGCCTGGAAGACCTGAAAAATAATATTGTCGATGAAAACGGTGTGGAAAAAAACTGGATGTCGGATATCTTTACGGGAAATCCTTACTGGGCACAGAAATATATTGGTAACATCGATGATAAAAACCGGGTGATCAGCTTTGCATCTCTTACCTATCATTTTACGGACTGGCTGAACCTGATGGTCCGGACCGGTCTCGATTATTACACGCTGCGCTCCAAAGCATGGCGTGCCAACGATTCCAAAACCGATACGGACGGTTATATATCTGCCGGCCAGAGCAGTAACACCGGCGTAAACTCCGATTTTTTACTGACGGCCAACAGGGATCTTTTCAAAGGGTTGAACCTGGGCCTGAGCCTGGGAGGGAACTTCAGGTATAATTCGGGGGTTTATATTTCCCAGGCGGGGAGTTTGTTCCGGGTGCCGGATTTTTACAACATCAGCAATGTGGCCCGCTATTCCACCGGCGAAGGTTTTTCGGAAAAAGAGGTGTATTCGTTGTATGCCCTGGCCAACCTGGCCTGGAAAGATTATCTCTTTCTGGATGTTACGGTGCGCAACGACTGGTCAACCACCCTGCCCAAAGACAACAATTCTTATTTCTATCATTCGGAAAACCTCGGGTTTATTTTTACCGAGGCTTTCGGTCTGAAGAGCTACTGGTTTTCTTACGGGAAGATCAGGGGGTCATTTGCCAAAGTGGGGAATGACACCGGCCCGTACCAGACCTATCAGTATTATTATGTGGAACAGACCAAATTTCCCTATCCGCTGGGTAACCTGAGCGACCAGCTGGCTTTTTATGATTTTATGCCGGAGCTCACCGACTCGTGGGAGGCAGGTACGGATCTGATGTTTTTCAACCGGCGGATTGAATTTAATTTCACTTATTACCGGAACATCTCCAGGAACCAGATCATGTCGGTGCCCCTGTCGCATTCCACGGGATTCACCAGCAAGCGCTTCAACGCCGGCAGTATCAAAAGCACCGGATACGAATTTGCGCTCAACTTTACTCCCGTACATACGCAACAGGGGCTCGACTGGCGTATCGGATTCAATTTTTCCCACAGCCGGTCGATTGTACAATCTTTGCATCCCAGTCTGGATAAGCTGGAACTGGCCCATCTCTGGTCGGCCTCCATCCAGGCGCGGCCGGGACATGAGTATGGGGAGATTTACGGATTCGGCTACAAAAAGGATAAGTTCGGAAGAAAACTGATCGATGAGAAAGGTTTTGCCCAGCGCGGGGAGTATCAAAAACTCGGCACCATTAATCCCGACTTCCTGGCCGGGTTTACCAGCAAGCTTACCTGGAGGGGATTGGATTTCAGTTTCCTGGTGGACATTCAGAAAGGAGGGCAGTTCTTTTCCTGGGGCAAGGCGATGTTGAGCCTGTTCGGCAACGCCAAAGAGACCCTGGAAGGCCGGGCGGAGTGGTACAGTACGCATGATGAGGAGACCATGTACCAGACACCTCTGCCGGGGGTGGAGCCCGACGGTTATTATGAATCGGGCGTACTGGAGAAAAACGGCCGGCCCAATGATATACCCATTCAGCCCATCTGGCGGTGGTATAATGTGTATGCCACCGATATTGCCGAAGAGTGGATCGTCGATGCCACCAATGTGAGGATGCGGGAGATGGTCCTGGGCTATTCCCTCCCGCCGAAGTGGCTTAAAAACACACCGATGGCCTCGGTAAACCTTTCATTGGCCGGCAGAAACCTGTTTTTCTTCTACAAGGCCTCGGTGCATGCCGACCCCGAATCGGGATTTAATCCGGGAAACGTGGGCAACGGTTTTGAGAACCATGCCCTGCCCACCACCAGAAGTTTATCTTTTAACCTGAAAATTGGATTTTAGTCATGAAAATATATGCCAGAATGAAAAAGCTGATCCCTGTCTTTGCCGGGCTCCTGTTGCTGAGCGGTTGTTATTCGGATTTTCAGGATATGAACAAAAACCCGAATGCCCTGACCACCCTGGACAATGAGTACCTTTTTTCCAATGCGGTCAAGAAGACCTTTCTGGATGCGCGTACACAATGGAAGCTGATGCTCCATTTCGGCTCACAATACAGCCATTATTATGTTGTGCCTCACAATACGACGCGCCCGCATGATGCCTACAAGGACAATCTTTATTCGGAAGATTATTTTGATATATTCAGTCAGACATATATAGGCCCGTTGAAGCTGGCCAATGAGGTGATCCGCCTGACACAGGCCGGAGGTGAGCAGGAGAGTGCCCTGCGCAATGCCCTGGCGCAGGTGGTTGCCGTTGTCAACTATGACAGGTTGACCGACCTGTTTGGGGACATCCCTTACAGTGAAGGGGGTTGGGGACGGGAAGGCATCCTCTCTCCGGCGTATGATGCCCAGAAATCCATCTATGAAGATATGATGACCCGTCTGAAGAACAGCATTGATGTAATCAAAAACGGCGATCCCGGCGACGCTTACCCGGGTTTTGATCCTTTGTTTGACAATGACCTGGGTGCCTGGGTGCGTTTTGCCAACTCTTTCCGCCTGCGGCTGGCCATGCGGGCCCGTTTTGCCGACCCCGGGTATTGTGAGAAAGTGATTCGGGAATGCCTGCAGGAGGACCTGATCGAAAACAACGATGAAAATGCACAAATGGTACGCTATGATAATCCGGATCTTTATAACAATTGGTCCTGGATCTATAATATTCTCCCCTGGAAAATGAGCAGGATGCTTGTGGACTGGCTGGTGAACACCTCTGATCCACGGCTGCAGGCCTGGGTGAAACCCACCCCCTTCGGCGAATACCGCGGGGTAGAAAACGGCCTGACGGATATTATGTTTTCAAAAGTGTACTGGGACAGTATTTCAGACCCCATGCCTGCCCTGTATGCCAGGGATATGCCCGTATATTTTCTGTGTGCCCCGGAGGTGAAGTTCCTGCATGCCGAGGCGGCATTGATCCATCTGGATGACGGCAATGCCAATGATTATTATCAGGAAGGAATCCGGCTTGCCATGCAGCAGTGGAACATCCCGGATACGGCCATAAGCCGTTTTATCAATGAGGTGGCTGAGGCGACTTTGTCCGGCAGTGACGAAAACCGGCTGCGGCAGATATCCACCCAGAAATGGCTTTCTTATGCCACCAACTTCATCCAGGCCTATACCGGTATCCGCCGTACCGGATATCCCGTTATCCCCCAGCGTACCGAACCCTGGCTCGACCCGGGCGTAACCAACGGTTATCTGCCCAAACGGTTCAAATATCCCAAAAAAGAGATCGCCATCAACCAAAAACATGTAGAAGAAGCCATCGAACGGCAGGGGCCCAACGAAATCTATACACCTGTGTGGTGGGATGTTGTGGGAAACTGACAATTTTTTATCACTAAAAAATCTGAATACAATTATGAAAAACTTCCGTATGATTATTGCGGTACTGGCCGGGGCGGTTCTGCTGTTGATACAGTCCTGTAAAGAGGATGCCCCGCTGGTGGATTTTTACTTTGAGGTGCGGGGTGATACGGCTTTTTTCAACAGCAAAGCAATCCATGCGACCACCTACCTGTGGGATTTTGGTGACGAACAAAGCAGTACCGAGCCCAATCCCGTCCATGTTTATGAAAAGGCCGGCGATTATGAGGTGACCCTGACGGTCACCGGCAAAGGAGGGGAAGATTCTCAGACCAAGGTTGTAACCATAGTCTCTTCGGCTCCTTATGACCTGCTCACCGGCGGGCCGGAAGCTGCCGGAGGAAAGACCTGGAAAATAAGCCGCACCATAACCTCCGGCGATGCCATTTTCACACCCATTACGGAGGATTTCGGAAATGTGTATCTTCCTTTTTATAATGATGTCCTGGAGGATATCGGTCTGGGTGATGAATATGAGGCCGAATACACTTTTTTCCATGACGGATCGTACCGGCACAAGGTGGTGAACGGCGGAGGGATGACCGGTTACCGGTATGCCGGCAACAATGGTCTGGATGTCATCAAAACCACTCCTTACGGGATATGGATTACCACGTTCTCACCCGACGACGAAGCCACCTTCACTTTTGCCGAAGATACCACGGTTACTGTACGCTGTGCCATGGAAAAGGAGGATTCGGTGTATGATGTCACCTTCAGCAATGTGTCCGTCATTGTGATTTCCGATCCCGAGTTTTTTGTGCTGCGCGATTATACCAAAATAGTAATCATCAAGGAAATTGAGAATGATAAGATGCGTGCCTATTTTTTCCTTTCCAGCAGTGATTATGCTGATATCTCCGAATACCCCACCCATGCCCTGCTGATGACCCTGGTGCCGGAACAATGATCACCGGACGGGGGAGAAGAGACTTTTTTAATGTATATGTAAAACCTTAATCAGATAGAATAATGGACAGAACGATAATTTCTTTGGTGTTTTTTTTGCTTTTGCTTGCCGGATGTCAACGGGGAGGAGAGAAAACATACGAACAAAACAATACCCCGGATAAGGAGTATGTTACCGTAAAAGGCAGGATGTTTGTTGATACTGCCGGCCGGCAGGTTATCCTGCATGGTATCAATGTCATCAATAAGAATCCGGAGACAGGGTATGTCTGTGCCCTGGATGAGGAGATATACCGGAAATTACATCTGTGGGGGTTCAATATTGTCCGTCTGGGCATTATCTGGGACGGTCTGGAGCCTGAGCCCGGGAAGTATAATGAGGAGATGTTCAAGTGTCTGGACCGCAACATCGCCTGGGCCAAAAAGTATGGCATATATGTCCTTCTGGATATGCATCAGGATCTGTACAGTGTAAAATATTCAGACGGAGCTCCCCTGTGGGCCACACTGGATGAGGGAAAGCCCAATTACAAAGGGGAAATATGGAGTGATGCTTACCTGATCAGTCCGGCCATACAGACGGCTTTTGATAATTTCTGGAAGAATGCCAAAGCCCCGGACGGGACCGGCATCCAGGATCATTATGCCGCTCTCTGGAAGACCATTGCCCGAAGGTATGCCGATAACCCCGTAGTGATCGGGTATGATATTATGAATGAGCCGTTTCCCGGATCCGGAGCGGAAAAATATGTTCAGGCGATGGTGCTGGCCTACGGGCAGTGGCTGGCAGAGACCACCGGGAAAAATCCCGGAGGAGAGAAAGAACTCCTGGCCCTGTGGAACAGCCCCGAAGGAAAAATGAAGGTGATGGAGACCCTGAAGGATACGAATGTTTATAAACGGGTACTCTTTGCCACCCTGCCCCTGTCGAAGATCTTCGAGGAAGGACCCCTGCACAGGATGTACAGCCGCGTGGGCCGGGCCATACGCGAGGTAGATACCAACCATATCCTGTTTCTCGAACACAACTATTTCTGTAACCCCGGCGTGCCCAGCCGGATAAAGATCCCCATTACCGGAAAAGACGGTACCCCGGACCGGAAAGTGGCTTACGCTCCCCATGGCTATGATCTCCTGCTCGATACAAAAGCTTATCTGCTGGCTGATAATAACCGCGTTGATTTTCTGATGAATGTTGTCGATCAGACTTCACACCGTCTGAATATCCCCATGCTCGTCGGAGAATGGGGTGCTTTTCATTCGATGGATTCGGCTTTCTACCGCCACGGGAAATTCATCGTGGATAAATTCATGAAAATGAAAAACGGCGAAACATTCTGGTGTTATTTCGACGGGATTGAAAAATATACCTTTTTCAATATTCTTGACAGGCCCTATCCTCTGGCTGTTAATGGCACATTGAAAGAATATTCCTATATTCCCGGCGAAAAGGTCTTTTCTTCTTCATGGGTTTCATCCGGCACAATAAAACAACCCTCCCTGTTTTATATTCCCCGGGTAACCCCCGGAGATGCTATAGATATTAACATTGTGCCGGAAGGAAAAGGTTTTCAGATCAGCTTTACGGGATCCCAGCAAGGGGCTGTGATCTCGGTGGCTCCGGCCCGGCAGGAAGGAGAAAGGAAAATAACCATTCGTTATTGACCGGAAAGCGGGTTATCCGGGAGGTTTCATGACGGGCAATAGGATCCAAAGGAAAATTTTTATGTCTAACCAAAATAAATTTTAGAAAAATGAAAAAAGTAATGATGAGTCTGTCGGCAATGACTGTTATGTTTTTGTTGATGATCAGTATGTCCTTTGCGGCAGAAGAAGGAACGAAAGTGGAAGGTACCTGGCATTTCAATGCCCCGGATGCTCCCTATGATTACCAGACGGGTGACATTGTCATCAAAAAGGAAAACGGGAAATATACCGGGACCATTGTTTTCAGCGAGTACTACAAGCTGGAAACCAAGGACTTCAAAGTAGTGAAGAACGTGGTATCGTTTAAGGCCTATGTCGAAGGAGATGTTATTTATTTCAAGGGTACCGTCAAAGGAAAAAAAATGGACGGAAAAGTCAGTTACTCCGAAGGGACACTGAACATTTCGGCCGAGAAGGTGACGAAGAAAAAGAAGTAAATCCGGAGAATCCGGTATTGACTGTAACAGCGGTTCCGGATTCCGGGCCGCTGTTTTTTTATTCTATAATAATGGTGTCGCGGCTGACGGCCAGGGCGCCGAAATAACCCAGGGCGCCGCCCGACAAGTTGGTGACGGGATTGGCTGGGGCGGTGGTGGACCCTGACTGGCTGGAGGCGGTCACCGATGACAAGGTCAGCATATATTCATAAACCCCTTTGTCTATGGACTGTAATTCTACGACAGCCGTATCGCCGGATTCGTAACTGGCGCCGAAAAGAT
The DNA here is from genome assembly GCA_964649335.1 of uncultured Rikenellaceae bacterium. Classification (GTDB taxonomy): domain Bacteria; phylum Bacteroidota; class Bacteroidia; order Bacteroidales; family VadinHA17; genus DRPN01. Next base: position 25,610 of record CAZYPI010000001.1, read on the forward strand.
AATAAGGGATCAGGTTGCCGTCGGTGAGCTGATCGTCAAGGACATAGATGACCGTGCTGGTTTTGTCGCCTCTCATCATCCGGATACGGTAGTAATTTCCCTTGCCGGGGGGATCTGTAAAGTATATGATGATAATATACCCCGGGTCCGCAAAACGGGATCCCGGGAAATACCGGGCATGTAACGAATCGATCGGAACGGGTTCCTGCATCACCGAGGTGGCACTAAAAAACTGATCCTTCCATTCGATTTGAAGGGAATAGGTTATACCCGGGGTGCCCCTGAATTCGTTGTTCTCATAGATCCCCTGTTTCTTTTCCTTGAAATGCCAGTAATGACCTTTGCTGTCTTTGACGAAAACAAGAGCCCCCGAGAGGTGCGGGAGATACCCCGGGTTATAATAATCGGTGGTCTGGCTTATGATAACACGGTACGGCCCCGGCAGGGTGGTGACGGTGCCTTCAATGACCACTGCCGGCGACGCATCTTTCAACGGAAAAGTAATGACCTCTTCACAGGAGGAGAGCATGAAAAACAAGAGAATGATATAGAACGGGAATTTTTTTTTCATCTGTTTATAATTTCGTATTAATTAGATATTTAGTTTCTTTTTCTATTTATTAACCCCCTCCCTCTATCCCTCCCCCTCGTCGAGGGGGAGGGATTTTCTTTCAGCGTTTTATAATCTCATGAATAATGCAGGGTGGGGGTCAAACCATTAAATATTTTTTTGTTTCAATAATCATTCTCTTAATCAATCATGGATGTTTCATTTTAAAACTTAAAATTATAGGTGACGGTCGGAACAATGGAAAAGAGATAAATTTTTACGGCTTCCGTAATATTCGGGTCATCTTCCCTGGTGCGGAACATAATGGCATAGGCATTCTTACGGGCATAGACATTGTAAACGGACAGATCCAGGCTCGATTGGAATTTTTTTTCCTGTGTCAGCCGCCAGGTGACCCCCAGGTCGAGCCGGTTATAAGCAGGCATGCGATAACCGTTCCTTTCCGTATAATAGTTGACATACTGGTTCTCAATGATATATTTCCCGCTGGGAAAGGTTACGGCATTTCCCGTATAGAAAGTCCAGGTGGCAGAGAAAGTCCATTTGTTGTTGAGGTCATACATGCCCACCACGGCAAAATCATGTATGCGGTCCTGCTTGGCGGGATAACGTTTTCCTTTATTGATTTCCTGAAAAGTGCGGAAAGACCTGGAGAGGGTGTAGCTGACCCAGCCGTGGAACATCCCTTTGTTTTTGCGCAGGAGAAACTCCATTCCGTAGGCTTTCCCGGAACCGAACACCAGCTGTGAGACCACCAGTTCGTTTAGAAAGATATCCGCACCGTTTTTGTAGTCGATCTGGTGGAACATGTCTTTATAGTAGGCTTCCACGGATATTTCCCAGATATCGTCTTTGAAATTACGGTAATATCCGGCGGATACCTGGTTGGCGGTCTGTGGTTTTACCTGTGTGCTGCTCGGGATCCACAGGTCCAGCGGGGTTCCCGCAGTGCTGTTGGACAAAAGATGAAGATACTGATGCATGCGGTTGTAGGAGATCTTTACGGCACTGTGGGTTCCCGTTTTCAGGTTTATCAGTACGCGGGGGTCCAGGTTCAGGTAGGTCTTGATGACCTTGTGCCCGGGATACCTGGTCGTGTCGGTGACCTCTCCGTTTTCATTGAACGCGTAAACATTCCCCGGGCCCAGTAACGAAAACGCCGATAATCTGAAGCCGTAGTGCAATGTGAGCCAAGGGGTTGCTTTCCATTCGTGTGAAAAATATGCGGCATTTTCCAGAGCATGCATGGTCTCCATTTTCACATCATTTACCGGGAAATCGCCCGAAGAGGAGGCTTCTCCCGGCAGAAACCAGTGATAGTTGACCTTGAACCCGAACCGCAGGGTGCTGGCAGTGGATGGGTAAAACTGAAAATCCTCTTTCCAGTTAAGGTCCCTGATGGAAGAGCGCAGATTGAAGGTGTTCTCTTCATTTATGATGTTGAAATTATAGTTGTAGTTACTGTAGATAAAGGAAGTATTCAGGAAAAGACGGCCGGAGAAAAGATGATTCCATCGCAGTGTTACGGTTTGGTTGCCCCAGTCGATACCGAAAAATTTCCGGAACTTGAAAACATCCCGGCCCAGATATCCCGACAAAAAGAGGCGGTCTTTTTTCCCGAAACGGTAATTGGCTTTGGCATTGAAGTCGTAGAAAAATAAAACGTTGGAGTTGATGTTGGTATCGGGAGAGAATTTCAGAAAGAGGTCGGCATAGGTTCTGCGGCCGGTGACCATAAAAGATCCTTTGCCTTTGTTGAAGGGGCTTTCCAGTTGCAGGCGTGTGGAGATCAGGCCGACGCCTCCGCTGCCGGAGAGTTTTTTGCTGTTGCCCTCTTTCATTTTTATGTCCAGCACGGAGGAGAGCCTGCCTCCGTACTGGGGAGGCACAAAACCTTTCATGATCCTCACATCTTTGATGGCGTCGGAGTTGAACACCGAGAAAAAACCCAGCAGATGGGATGCATTGTATACCGGGGCTTCATCCAGCAAGACCAGATTTTGGCTGGCATCCCCCCCTCTAACATAAAAACCGCTGTTTCCTTCTCCCACAGGCATGATCCCCGGCAACAACTGCATGGTTTTCAGTATATCCTGTTCCCCGAAAAGTACGGGAAGGGCCTGGATATTGCGGGGGGTGAGACTGTTGGTGCCCATTTCCGCCGAACGGATCTGATAATCGGCAGCTTTGCCGGAAACGACTACCTCTTCAATGTTGTGCGGGGAAGGTGACAGCTCAACATCTTTTCTGATATCTCCCTGTATGTTGATGTCGGTTTCTATGGCCCGGTATCCGAGATACTGGTAGACGATCCTGTGTTTTCCCCGGGGCAGGGTCAGCGAGTAAAAGCCGTACTGGTTGGTAGCGGTTCCTGTTTCCAGATCGCGACTGTAAACGGTGGCTCCTATCAGCTCTTCTCCGCTTTCGGCATCCCGGACATATCCGCTCAGGATGAACTTTTCCTGGGCGGACAGCCATCCGCTCCACAGCAACAGGAGTGCCGGAAACAATGATATCTGGAATAACTTTTTCATACGCCCGGAGCAGCTTCAGCATTGTTTTTTTTTACAGACATTAATTCAAACCGTATTATTCCCGGGTTGTAAAAGTAATATTTCTATTCATCATTGCAGGAAACAGGCATTTTCATTTACAATAAGATAATTTTTAATACGTTCGTTTCCTTTGGAGATAAACTTTTATTAATTTACGCAGTTTTTTGAAAATAATTATTTGTTCAGTAAAAAAATTGTAAAAAATGGTGAATGTAAAAAAGAAAAAAGGTGTGATTGCCATCCTGACCGGCGGGGGTGATGTGCCGGGATTGAATCCGGCAATACGTGCGGTAACGATCCGGGCCAACCGGGAAGGATACAAGGTGATCGGTTTACGGCGCGGCTGGGCCGGTATTACGGAGATCATACGTGATCCCAAGGCGGATAACAGCCGCAATTTCATTACTCTGACGGATGATATCGTGAACAAAGCGGGACGCACCGGCGGGACGTTCCTGCATACATCCCGTACCCGTCCGAGCCATATGCGCAAAGAGGATGTGCCCCCGCATCTGCAGGATACTTATAACAAGGATGTCAATGATATGACTCCGGAGATCCTGAAGAACCTGGAATGGCTGGGTGTGGATTATCTTATCCCCATCGGCGGGGATGATACCCTCAGCTACGGGGTGCGTCTTTATCAGGAGGGGGTGAAAGTGGTGGCCATACCCAAAACCATGGACAATGATGTCCCGGGCACGGATTACTGCATTGGTTTCAGCACCTGTGTGACGCGTACCATTGCTATGGCCAACAGTCTGCGTACTTCCGCCGGCTCGCACGAGCGTATCCTGGTGATGGAGGTGTTCGGAAGATATGCAGGATTCACCGCCATGCTGCCCACCATGGCCGGCGCTGCCAACCGGTGTGTGATCCCCGAGTATGAGTTCGACATTGACCGGCTGACGAAGCTGCTGGTGGAAGATCGCAACCACAATCCGAGCCGCTACTCTGTGGTGCTGGTATCGGAAGGGGCTATGTTTAAAGGCGGTGAGATGATCTTTGAAAGCGAGGAAAGAGATGCGTACGGCCATGCCAAACTGGGAGGTATCGGCGACCTCGTTTCCAGGGAGATAAAAAACAGGACAGCCAAATATAACAACGGGAAAACCATCAACATCATCAACCAGAAACTGGGATACCTGGTGCGTGGCGGAGACCCCGACGCCATCGACTCCATTGTGCCGATGGCCTACGGCAACCTTGCCCTCGACCTGATCCTTTCGAAAATATACGGAAGACTGGTCGTGCTTAAAAACGGCCGGTATGATGATGTCCCCCTCGAGGTGATCACCAGCCGGAAAAAAGTGGTGAATATCCAGGAGTATTACAACACCGAAAGACTGAGACCTTTTTACCACAGCTTCGAGATGAAACCGTTCCTGCTGATGGCTTCCGAATTATAGCCTTTTTCTCTGATAACAGGTCAACGGATCGTATTTATAATGAAGACTTGTAGTATCTTTGCTGCAAGTCTTTTTTTTTATAACGATGAGAGTAGTTATTCAGAGAGTGAATGAAGCATCTGTCCGCGTGGAAGGGAAGCGGGTAGCGTCTGTCGGCAGAGGCCTGCTGGTACTGGTGGGTATCGGCCATGACGACGGCCGGGAAGATGCGGAATGGCTGGTGAAAAAAATCAGCCAGTTGAGGATATTCAATGATGAAAATGGGTTGATGAACCTTTCGGTGAATGATGTGGAAGGAGAGGTGCTGGTGATCAGCCAGTTTACCCTGCTGGCAAAGACGAAAAAAGGAAACCGTCCCTCCTGGGCGCACGCCGCACCCCCCGAAACGGCCGTCCCGCTGTATGAGGAATTTGTTACCCTGCTGCGGGAAAAAATAAACGGACCGGTGAAAACCGGGAAGTTCGGCGCCTATATGCAGGTGTCCCTGGTCAATGACGGTCCGGTGACCATTATTATAGATACCAAGCGAAAAGAATAAAAAAGTGATCATGACCATTCAGGAAGCACAAAAAACCATCGACGGCTGGATCCGTGAATATGGGGTGAGGTATTTCAATGAGCTGACCAATATGGCCATCCTGACCGAGGAAGTGGGAGAAGTTGCCCGGATCATAAGCCGCCGGTACGGAGAACAGTCGTTCAAAGAAAATGAGAAAGTAAAAGATCTGGGGGAGGAATTGGCAGATGTGTTGTTCGTGTTGATGTGTATAGCCAACCAAACCGGTATAGATCTTGAAAAAGAACTTGAAAAAACACTGAAGAAAAAAACGGAAAGAGACGCGGACAGGCACCGGAACAATTTGAAATTACAATAATACTGTTGATAACATAAAAAAAAACCATGATTGATTTAATAAATACAGGAGAATGATTATTGAAACAAAAAAATTTAATGAAATGACCCCCACCCTGTGTTATTCATGAGATTATAAAACGCAGGAAGAAAATCCCTCCCCCTCGACGAGGGGGAGGGATAAAGGGAGGGGGTTAATCAAAAGGATAAGAAATAGAGTTTCAAAAAATACAAAGTTAAAAACAGATGAAACATCTTATCGATGAGCTGTATGTACCGGTAAACAAGGAATTGTTGGCAAAGCAGGTGGAAAAATACCGGGCGGAAAAATCCGCACCCTGTCTGGAAGACCTGCGCAAGATATTTGCTTCCATTGATATGACTACCCTGGATGTACGGGATACCGACGAAAAAATTGAAAAGATGTGCCGGCAGGTAAACCGGCTGCCCGAGGTATATCCTGATGCGGGGACGGTAGCCGGGATATGTGTCTATCCGGTATTTATTCCCGTAGTGAAAAAGAATCTGCAGAGGAAGGACGTGAGCATTGTCTCGGTGGCTGCCGGTTTTCCGGCGGCACAGACCTTCCGGGAAGTGAAACTGCAGGAAATTGAAATGGCCCTGGAGCAGGGGGCACAGGAGATAGATGTTGTTATTTCCGTGGGGAAGATTCTCTCCGGCAAAACCGGCGATGCTTATGAGGAGATCCGGGAGATGCGTGAAGTGATCGGAGGGAAGGGTCATCTGAAGGTGATCCTGGAGTCGGGGGTGCTGGGTGATCCTGCCCTGGTGCAACGGGCAGCCCTGGCCGCCATGGCCGGCGGCGCCGATTTCATCAAGACCTCCACGGGGAAGATACAACCCGCCGCCAGGCCGGAGGATGTGCTCGTGATGGCAGAGACTGCCCGGCGGTTTTATGAGGCTACCGGAAAGAAAACAGGCATCAAACCGGCCGGCGGCATCGCTGTGCCGGCGGAAGCATTTCTTTATCTGCAGATCGTCAGGGATATCCTGGGAGAGGAATGGACCGGCCCCAACCTTTTCCGTATCGGAGCCAGCCGCCTGGCGAATAACACCCTCGAATCCATTCAGGAAAAGATCACCGGCAGAAAACAGGAAGTAAACTATTTTTAGCCGGCGCGATCGTATGACGGAAACAACCAAATTTCCTATCTTTGCAGCGACATCCAAACCCCTGGCAGGCTGCTTATGAATCCGGAATATCACAGGTTGATCTCCTTCCAGCAGGACACCTCCCGGACCTCCATCCGGAAAGATACCGTGAGCCGGCAGGACAGCGTAAAACAAACCGGGGATACCACCCTTCGTAAGAAACCCCGGGCACTCTCCCTGGAGGCGATTGACAGTATACTCCTGCGGGGAGAACAGCGTCTGAAAAAAATTGATTCGGTAAATCTCAGAAAAAAACAGTTGCGCCGGGCTGCTGCAAAAAAAGAAAAACCTGTTGCCCAAACCACGCTGCCGGATACCACACAACTGCTGGCACGTTTCAGAAGCTTTCGGGGAAATGACGGGCCGGAACTGCTGAACAGGGCTGGTTATCCGGATTTTTCCAGGCCGGCAGATTCAATGATGGTTTACCGGCATGTGGAAAAAACAAAAAATTTTTTCCCCGGGGAAAATGTTCATGCTTCCCAACAGCCGGTTATTCTGGAAAGAAAACCCGCATATCTGCGTGAAAACTGGTTTCTCGGTGTTCTTTCTTTGTCATTTATATTGATCATCTGGACAAAAATACGTTTCGGGAAGCTGTTGAATGAGACCGTGACCGGGATGTGGAACTACAAAAACTCCTTTTCCCTCTACAGGAACCGTAGCAGTTTATACCAACAGACCTCTTTTCTGTTGTTTCTCAACTATCTTTTATCGGCAGGCCTGTTTGCTTATCTCTCCCTGAAAGCTTTTCATGCCCTGCCTTTCCGGCAGGAGCTCTCTCCTTTTCTGCAATATCTGACCATTGTCTCCGGACTGGCAGGCCTCTATTTTTATCTGGTGTTTGTGATCCGGCTGACCGGATTTTTTTCATTGTCACAGGAAACCATGTCGGAGTATTCTCATTTTACAACCCTGTTTTTTCATAATCTGGGTATTTATCTTTTCCCCCTGAATGCACTGATCCCGTACATTGACAAAGAGATTGCCCCGTGGTTGATCTATGCGGGCTTTTTTGTCATTTCCGCATTCTGGCTATTGCGTTTCGTCAAATTGATCATCCTGTTTATCAAAGAAAGATTTTTTTTATTTTTTATGTTTTTGTACCTTTGCGCCCTGGAAATTTTACCTGTTTTGATTTTTATACATCTTATTTTCAGGTAAAGTACTGCAAAGGTTGAGGAATAACTAAAAAACGGATACCTTGGAAAAAATCAAGAGCATATTGATTTCACAGCCCGCACCTGCCGACAAATCCCCTTATCATAATCTGGCAGAGAAAAACAATCTTAAGATAGACTTTCGTCCCTTCATACATGTGGAAGGGATGCCTGTGCGTGAAGTGCGGAAGAACCGGATAAACATTCTGGATCATACTGCGGTTATTCTGACCAGTAAGACGGCTGCCGATCATTTTTTCCGGGTGGCCTCCGAGATGCGTGTCAACATTCCGGATTCGATGAAATATTTTTGTGTTTCACAATCCATTGCAAACTATCTGCAGAAATACATTGTGTACCGGAAACGGAAGATCTTCTATGGCGACAAAACTTTTCAGAATCTGATGTCGCTGATCCGGAAGAACGGCAAGGAAAAGTTTTTCCTGCCTCTTTCTGATATGCACAAGAACGACATCCCCGGGATATTGGAAAAGCATAAGATCCGTTACACAAAAGCCATTCTTTACCGTACGGTCTGCAGCGATCTTTCCGATCTGAAAGATGTCTATTATGATGTACTGGTGTTTTTCAGTCCGACGGGGATCAAATCGCTGTTTCACAATTTCCCCGACTTCCGTCAGAACAGCACCCGGATCGCCACCTTCGGGAAATCCACGGCACGGGCTGCAAAAGAAGCCGGGTTACGCATCGATATCGAGGCTCCCAAACCCGAAGCTCCTTCCATGGTCATGGCGCTGGACAAATATATCAGCGAATACAACAAAAACAATAAATAAATCCGGTGAGGAAACCGGCTGTGGCAGACGGTTTCTTCATTGAATCATAATGAGACTTTACCGGCTGAAAAAGGAAGAACGCCTTTCGGGAAAAAAACGGATCGAAGAATTGTTCCGGGAAGGCAGCTCTTTTTTTTATTCCCCGTTTCGTGTTCTCTGGAAATTCCGTGGAGACGGGCATCCCGCTGTTCCTGATGCCCGGATCGCCATTGCCGTGTCGAGGAGGAATTTTAAGAAAGCGGTCCATCGCAATCTTATCAAAAGAAGAATACGGGAGGCTTACAGGAAAAATAAATCCGTATTGACGAAATGGCTTCGGGAAAAAATGCTTACAGTAGATGTGGTTTTTGTCTATACCGGATCACAAATTTTATCCTACCGGGATATAGAAGAAAAAATAATCATAACTTTGCGGAAGATCATTGAGGAAAATGAAAAAGGCACTGACTAAATTGCTGATAGGATTGATCAAACTGTACCAGATGACCATATCCCCTTTGTTTCCGCATGTGTGCAGATATACACCCACCTGCTCCACCTACAGTGTGGAGGCCTTGAAAAAACACGGCCCCCTGAAAGGCGGATGGCTGGCCCTGAAACGGATTATCTCCTGCAATCCGTGGGGCGGGCACGGTTATGACCCCGTGCCCTGAAACCGGGAAAAACAGGAAACAACCGTTAATCTTTGTTAAAAATATCTCTGCTTTTTTAATTTTCTTTTAAAATAATATCTATTTTGCACGCTGTTTAAATGTTAAGATGTATATGAAAAAGTCCGGAAAATTAAGATCCCGTACCATTGTTGCCTTTGCCGTGGCCGGAGCCATGATGCTTGGATTGTATGCCTTCACCGAGTCGCACAATTTCAAGCTGGCTAAAAACATAGAGATATTTACCAATATCGTTCGTGAACTGAACCTTTATTATGTGGATGAGATCAAACCGGAAAAAATGATCAAGTCGGGCATAGACAATATGCTTAAAACGCTGGATCCTTATACCGTCTATATTCCCGAAGACAAGATGGCGGATTTCAAGTTCATGACCACAGGCCAGTACGGAGGGATCGGCTCGCTGATCAGGCAAAGCGGGGATTATGCTGTTATTTCGGAAGTTTACAAAGGGTTTCCGGCCGACCTGGCCGGTCTGAAAGCGGGGGATGAGATCAGGGAAATTGACGGGAAAACGATCAAAGGCCTTCCGCTGGACAAGGTGAGCGAACGGTTGAAAGGCCTGCCCAACACCAAAGTGGTGCTGACCATACAACGGCCGGGAGAGGACTCCCCCATCCAAAAAACACTGATCCGGAAAAAAATCAGTATCCCGGCAGTGCCTTATTACGGGATGCTGAATGATCATACCGGCTATATCCGTCTGAGCCAGTTTACTTCCAGCGCTTACAAAGAAGTGAAAGATGCCATGACCGACCTGAAGAAAAACCATCATATGCAGTCGATGATCCTGGATCTGCGAGGTAATCCGGGTGGACTGCTGGTAGAAGCCATCCGGATCGTCAATTTGTTTGTGGACAAAGGTCAGACCATTGTCAGCACACGGGGGAAAATTAAAGACTTTGACAATGTCTATAAAGCGCCGGATGCCCCATTCGATCCGAATATTCCGCTGGCAGTGCTGGTGAACAGCGGCTCGGCCTCGGCCTCCGAGATCGTTTCCGGAGCCATCCAGGACCTCGACCGGGGTGTCATCGTCGGACAACGTACTTTCGGCAAAGGACTGGTACAGACCACCCGGCCGGTGGGTTATGGCGGGCAGCTGAAGGTGACCGCCGCAAAATATTATATCCCCAGCGGACGCTGTATCCAGGCCCTCGATTATTCTCACCGCAACCCCGACGGCAGCGTAGGACATATCCCCGACTCGCTGATCTCCGCCTTCAAAACCCATAACGGCCGCACCGTCTATGACGGCGGAGGCATTGACCCCGATGTGCATGCCCGCCCGGGATTACTCAGCCCCATCACGGTAAACCTTTATATGGGCTTTTATATTTTCAACTTTGCCACGGAATTTGCCCGGAAACATGATTCCATCCCCCCTCCGGATCAGTTCGAAATTACCAGGGAGATCCTGGATGCCTTTCATGATTATATCAAAAAACAGGATTTCAATTACGATACCGAATCGGAGGCACAACTGGATGAACTGATACAAACAGCCAAAAAAGAGAAATATTACAAACGGGCCGAAAAGGAGTTTGAAGCTTTGCGTAAGAGCTTGTCTCACAATATAGATGCTGATTTCTATGAACACAGCGACGAGATAAGCAATCTGCTGAAGCAGGAGATCGTTAGCCGGTATTATTACCAGGCCGGTCGCATCGAAAGTACGCTGGAAACGGACAGTGTGCTGATCAAAGCGGAAAAGATCCTGGCCCGTCCGGACGAATATACCGGAATCCTATCCGGGGAAAAAGTGCCTGCCGTGAATTAGGATCCCGCCAAACCGGCAGCAACCCTGAATATTTTCTACGTAGGTTCCTACATAGGAGACGCCCGGCCGGCCCGGCTCAGAAGAACAACCTTCTGATATGTCTCTCCAGCAAGTTTTCTTTTACCTGGCGGGCGATGATCTCTTCGTTTTCATCGAGCAGGTTAAAATATTTCTCCCCCAGTTCGGCAGCTACCTTATAGGCCACATGCATCAGTTGCCGGAGGTTGGGGTTGAAATCCGGGTTGTCCTGTACGTGGCGTAGTGCAGCGGCGGTTTTTGGGGCACTCCATCCGTTGAAAACACCGGGGTCGGGCAGGCCGGCAGGGTTGATATCGATCACTTCGGCATAGGGGGCCGTGAGCTCTTCCAGACGGTTGTAAGCTTGCGAATAGATATGTTTCACCAGGTCCAGGGCTTCGCCTCCGGCTTCGGCCAGACCGATAAGCTCTTCCAGCCAGGTGGTGCCGGCGGTCTTTACGTGGATGCCCTGGCCGTGTTTACGGATCAGACGGCCCATGACCGGATAGATGGAGAACTTGTCGCTGCCCGAATGGATACTTAGTTTCAGTGAGCCGGGCAGATTAAAATGTTCTTTTGCATATTTCAATACCAGCAGATCCTGCTCAAACTCCTGTTCGAATTTCTTCAGATCCCCCACATAGTCCACCCCTTTGTTGAATCGCCCCGAAAAGCGGGGTGCGATGGTCTGTACCGGAATTTTCTTTTCTGCCAGTGTTTTCAGGATGAAAAAAAGATCGGGGGGTGTCTGAGGATTATCCACTTCATCCATAGAGACTTCCACGATGAAAGTGCCGGGGTCTTTCTGCCCGGCAATATGATGATAAAGTTTTTCCGCTTCGGTAATGGCATGGAGATATTGATTAGCAAACAGACGAAGGTATTCGCGGCTGATGGTGATGGGGACGTCCAGGCCCGGGATGCCGGAGAGATATTTTTCATTGTCACGTACGAAAGATTCCGTATCTTTCCCGGGAGACGGCTTGCCGATGGCTTCGGCTACATCCAGGGTGAAAAAGTCGGAAAAAGGGATGAACTCATCCACATTCTTCAGGTTGATATGGTCGGCATCCACGAAATAAGGCCTTTTCCAGCCCAGGGTTTTTACGGCCTCATCGGCTTCTTTCCTGACATCGGCGGGACGGGTGCCCACGATGGTATGTTCACGGTACGATTTGTTCCAGACGGGAGTGATGGGGATGCCCGATTTATCAGCTTCCCGAATGGCAGCCAGTTGTGCTTTGCCCTGACGTCCGAAACGGTCACCCAGACCGAAAGAATATTTTCCAATCTCCATGATAAAACAATTTTTTTGGCAGTATTGTTCAGACCGTAAAAATAATTAAATTGCCCTCATTAACCTGAAAAAATATGCACTAGGATGAAAAAGTTTTTGTATCTGATTACCGGCCTGGTTTTTATGTTGCTGATCGCTGCCTGCCGGCCGCAACACGACAAGGGGACATTCTCCATAGGCGAAGAATCTTTTCTTTTGAACGGACGGCCTTATGTTGTCCGTTCGGGCGAGATGCATTTCATGCGTATCCCGGAAGCTTACTGGGAGCACCGGTTGAAAATGGCCAAAGCCATGGGGCTGAATACCGTTTGTGCTTATATGTTCTGGAATGCCCATGAAGAAAAACCGGATGAGTTCAACTTTTCCGGCCGCCGGGATGTGGCAAAATTCTGCCGCCTGGCACAGAAAGAAGGATTGTATGTTATCCTGCGTCCCGGGCCTTATTCCTGTGCAGAGTGGGAGTTTGGCGGCTTTCCCTGGTGGCTGCTGAAAAAGGAAGATCTGAAACTGAGGACGAGAGATCCTTATTACATGGAGCGCGCAAAAAAATATTTGCTGGAGGTGGGAAAACAACTGGCGCCGTTGCAGATCACCCGGGGAGGCCCCATCATCATGGTGCAGGTGGAAAACGAGTATGGCAGTTACGGTCATGACACCGTGTACATCGGCATGATCCGGGACATCCTGAAAGAGGCCGGTTTTGAGGTGCCGCTGTTTGCCTGTGACGGCCCTTCGCAGATGGTCAACGATAAAAGAAGCGATCTTTTCAGCGTGGTCAATTTCGGAGGCAATCCCGAAGGGGCTTTCCGGGCCCTGCGCAAGTTGCAGCCTTCAGGTCCGCTGATGTGCGGGGAGTACTATCCCGGCTGGTTCGATTCGTGGGGCAAACCGCATCATACCGGACAGACAGCTCCCATCATTGACAATCTGAAGTGGATGCTCGACCACAATGCCTCTTTCAGCATTTATATGGCCCACGGAGGCACTTCCTTCGGTTTGTGGTCCGGGGCCAATGCCCCTCCTTTCTCGCCGCAGACCTCCAGCTATGATTATGATGCTCCCATCAGTGAGGCCGGATGGGAAACGGAAAAATTCGATGCCATAAGGAAACTGTTTGCCGGATATCTGCAGGAAGGAGAGACCTTGCCGGAGATTCCCCCGAAGAATCCGGTGATTACCATTCCGGAGTTTGCCGTGACGGAAATGGCTCCCGTTTTTGACAACCTGCCGGCGGGGATTACGGATGAAACCCCCCAAAATATGGAGCAGTATAATGAGGGATATGGTTGCATTGTTTACCGGACCACCCTCGCACCTTCGGAGGTGGACCGCAATCTGCATATTGATGAGGTACATGATTATGCGGTGATCCTGCTGGATGGAAAACGCAGCGGGACGATAGACCGTAGAAAAACCAACAACATTGTAAAAATCCCGGCCCACAACGAACCGGCACAACTCGATATCTTTATTGAAGCCATGGGACGGGTCAATTACGGCGGATATATCCACGACAGGAAAGGGATCACCGGAAAAGTGGAATTTATCGGGGATGACGGACAAACGGAAGAGATAAAAAACTGGACGGTCTTTCCGTTACCGCTGAGTAGCGACCGGGCTCCGGAGGGGCTGGCATACGGGGAAGTGAAAAAAACCGGCGGCCCCGCTTTTTACCGGGCCTCTTTTACGTTGAACAAGACCGGCGATGTTTTTCTGAATATGCGCCGGTGGAACAAAGGGGTGGTGTGGGTCAACGGCCACGGCCTGGGACGGTTCTGGAATATCGGTCCCACACAGACGATGTACCTGCCGGGGCCCTGGCTGAAAAAAGGAAAAAACGAAGTGATCATCCTGGATGTGAACGGACCGGAAAAACCGGTGCTGCAGGGGCTGGATAAACCCATCCTCAATGAGCTGCATGTCCTTTCACCGTGAGGACTCCCTCAACGGTAGCATTTCGTTGATCTTTTTTACCAGGCTGCTGAATATATCTTCATTATACAGCCGCGTGAGGTAAACGATCTTTCCCGTTTCGTCAATCAGCACATTGCGGGTGACGCCGGCGCCCCGGGCGGCATAGGTGTAGAAGATCTTTCCGTTTGGGTCGAGAGCCAGCGGATAGGATATCTTCATCTCTTGGGCAAAAGCCTGTGTTTTTTCCTTTGATTCTTTCAGGTCGATGCCGGTCATTATGAAGTTTTTGTCTTTGTTGTCCTGCCACAGCTTTTCGAGGTGCGGCATCTCTTTACGGCAGACACTGCACCAGCTGGCCGTAAACTGCAAAAGCACCACTTTGCCGTGCAGGTCACTGAGTTTTACCGGTTTTCGTCCGTCAGCATACTGTATGGTGAAATCAGGGGCTTGCTGTCCCACACGTACAATAAATCCGTACTTGTCCGGAACGGGTGGTTGCTGTCCGGAAAGACCGGGAGCCATAGCTGCTGTGAATAAAAAGAGAAAAATAATTTTTTTCATTTGTTTATACTTTTATATTCAGTTGAGTATTTCAATTTTACCTTTGACGGCGTCCAGCCGTATGTACTGTCCGTCTTTCAGTTGGTTCATGGCCCCTTTCACGCTCACCAGGGCGGGCAGGTTGTATTCGCGGGCTACGACGGCACCATGCGACAGGGGACTGCCGATCTCGGTGATCATCCCTTTGATGATGCTGTAAAAGGGTGTCCAGCCGATATCGGTATATTTGGATACCATGATCTCTCCTTCTTTCAGCAACCGGGCTTCTTTCATGGAGTGTACCAGCCGCACCCTGCCTTCGGTGACTCCCCGGCTCACGGGTATGCCGGTAAGATCGCCGTTGCCCGGAGTATTTTCGTTATTCTCTTCCGGTACCGGGATCCCGAAGGTCAGATCCGGAAAGGAGAGTTGTGACATCTCTTTGAACAGAGACCGCCGCTCACCGGCAATCCGGTGCCATCGGGATATGTCGTGGTCATGGATCAGTTTACCGATTTCATCGTGGGTAAGAAAAAAAATGAGGTCGGGGTCTCCCAGGAGACCTTTATCCACCAGCAGGCGGGAGAGGTGGCGATAAGCCAGCTTAAACCGGTGCTGTACCAGTATGGCCAGGGCCTTGGTTTGTTCGCGCCGTGCTACGGCAGCCCGGGCTTTGGGCAACAGCCAGCGAATGAGCAACCTTTTGAAACGGGTCAGCTCCGGATCGTTGTTGAAGTCGTAAGAGTCATCTTCCGCCTTAGGTGAAGAGCTGTTGCCTGACAGGATAGAAAATGTTTTTCCCCGGAGACCCTCAATGACCGGTGCTGGATTCAGTGCCCATTCTTTTTCACGCAGCTCCCCCTCGCGTACGCAACGGTGACCGTGCCGCCGGAGAAAAACTTTCCACCTTTGCCGGATGGTTTCGGGAGCTTCGTTTTCAAGATAATGTCTGGCCCTGTCTACCGGTACTTCCAGAAAGGACTCCCGGATCCAGGGAGTTTTTGCCAGCATCGTGGCCAGTTCGTCCATGGCTTCCAGCACCTGGGCACTTTCGATGCCGGGGATGTTGGTAAAAAGACGGGCCACTTTTTCATAGTGCTCTGCCCGGGGCGGAGGTCCGCCGGAATAAATGTTCATGATAGAGCTGAAATATCCGCCCGACTGGGAGGAAGAGACATAATGCAGATCCCAGGCATCAAACAAAACCTGCATTTTTGCCGAGATCAGCCGGTAACAAACACGCGGGTCCTCGGGACAATCGAGCAGGAACTGCTCCTCAAGCTTCTTCAGCGACCTGACAGCCCGTGGGCCGTGCAGCATGTACAGGGAGACCCGGGCAAAATTGATCATGCGTTTCCACAGCGGGATATCCGGGCTGACCTCCACCCCGGGCACCAGCTCTCCCACCACGGAAAAATCAACATTTTCCCTGGAGGTCAACCATACTTTTTTAGCCATCTCATACAGGGCATGAACATCGAAAAAGAGATGGTTGTAAAAAGAATGTATAAAGATATTTTCTTCGGAAAGGCGGGAAAGCACCCCGGATTTTTTATAAAAGACCTGCAGACCTATATCAATGGCTCTGGCAAAGGTGGACAGGGTGAGAGGGGTTACAGGCCCGGGCATCATCTCGCCCACATTGCCGCGGGTATACAGGGGTTCCGGATAGCAGGGTTTGTGGTCCAGTTCATTCATATGTACCGGGCTCAGGCCGGTGACCGGCCGCAGTTGCAGCCAGAACAATGTTCCCTGCCTGTCAATGGCCCATTCCAGGTCGGCGGGCCGGCCGTAAGCCGCTTCTATCTCCAGCGCCTCCCGGATCAGTTGCCTGAAACGCTCCGGAGGGATGAGCCGGCACTCCTGCTCCTGCCAGCGCTGTTTGTAAAAGAGCAGGGTCTTTCCTTCGCGGGTGCCGGACATCAACTGTTCGGCCGAGCCGGACACGGCACTCATGCTGATTTTATCATGCCTGTTGCTGATGGGATCCACGGTAAAAAGAACACCCGATACCGAAGGAATGACCATCTCCTGAATGATCACACTCATTCCGGCTTCACGGCCTTTTACCTTTTTCCTGTACGCAGAGACACGCCGGGATTGCTCCGAACCGAAACACTGAAGAACGGACTTATATATCTGCTCTTCTCCTTTTACGTGTAAAAAAGTATCGTATTGTCCTGCATACGATGTCTGGGCACCGTCTTCGGAAGCGGCGGAAGAACGGACGGCCCACGTTTTGCCGGCAGGCAAACCTGCGATAAAAGGCTTCAGGACAGCCGGATCGGCAGAGGGGACCACCCAGGTGGCAGGAATACGTTTACCGAATTGCTTCAGCAATGCCAGCCCCCTGGCTTTTCCTCCGTACTGTTCCCCGTTTGCTTCTTCAACCGGTAATATGTGGTTCATATTTTTTCATATTTATACCCATTTCGGCGATACCCGTACCGGGAGTGCCGTCATATGTAAAATCAGCCAGCGACTGCCGTATATGATATACTCCGTCCATTGTGAAAGGAAAAAATATCTTCATTTTTGCGGCGAGATGTTTCTTTTCTCCTCCGTTTTTTTCCTGTACATAAAGGTCCAGGATTTTCGGGAGAGAGGGTTCCCATGCCAGTTGTTCGAAAGAAGGAACCCCGGCCAGGGTGCGGACGGCATCCCCTTTTCCCAGATAACCTGCTTTGAGGTTTTTAATAAAATCATAATCTATCACACTTGCGTTGAAATACCGGCCGTCTTCCAGAATGCCGAGGAACCAGATGTGACGGTGCCAGCCTTCCCAGTGGCGTATGCCGAAACTGTGATCCCTCACTCCCCCGCCGGCAAGGGCATGTTTTTTCCCTTTGAAGGTGAGGGTGCCCCGAACCTCTCCGGCCTGTTCATAATGAACCTTGTGCAGTTCTTTGAGTTTCCGGAAGAAATCCCGGTTCCAGGGCTGGCGGGCGATCTCCAGGGCGGTGGCCTCCGGCAATGCGCCGGTATGGTCAAAGTCAATGATCTTCCCTTTCCCTTCCCAGATAATATCCAGGACAGCATGTTCTTCCTTCCCGTCCTGTCTTACGGGTCCGTTATATTTCAGATGCCAGCGTTTGCCCGGTTCTTTACATACATACTCCAGGGGGCCCTGCCTGAACCCTTCCCCTGCCGGGAAGCTGATATTTTCAAAACCCCATACCCCTTCTTCCGGAACATGTATCTTCAGCCAGTTTTCATGGGGCTTGCCGGAGCGAAAGGCCTGGCGGGTGACAAAAGAGAGGCCGCCGGGTTGCCATCCGGCAAAATAGATGCTGTCATTAAAGCCCGGCAGGGAGGGCTTTATATGCCGCCGCTCCAGCTCCTCAACAGTGTGTGCCCGGCTTTTTTTACGCCGCACCATTTGCCGCGAAAGAAAATATTTCATCGTTTGCTTCATCATACGGCAAATTTCTGCCAAACCTACATATTTTTTTATAAGGAAAAAAGAATAAAAAAACCGGATCGGTTTTTTCCGGGACGAGGCCAGGCTTAATTTGAATATCCCTTACATTTGCATTTACAGCAACCCGCCGGGGTCCATTTTTCCTGCCTCATGGCCTACGGATTGCCGGGCAATAAGCAACCCTTTCGTTCTCATAAATAGCGATTTGCCTGGCAAGCCTCGAGGAACAAATGCAGGGATTATTCTTCTACAATCGGTGTAAGCACCAAATCCTTGTAAAACACCTTTCCGTGATCTCCCTGAAGATAAACCGGGCCGGGTTTTAACTCGTCGGAGGTCATGGCTCCGCCGGTTACACCTTCTATGGGCCGGTTATCAATGATCTTAACCCCGTTCAGAATAACCGTAAGATGTCTTTTACAAAGGGTGATATCCAGTGTCTGCCACTCCCCGGCTTTCTTTTCGGCAGCCACCGAGGGGGTGATGCGTGAATAAAGGGCTCCCATATTATGACTGTCCAAAGGTTTCCCGTAACTGTCAAGTACCTGAATCTCATAAATACCCCGCAGGTAAATTCCGCTGTTACTGCCTTTGGGTACATTCACCTTAAGTTTCAGGTTAAAATCCTTATACTCGGCGTCGGTCCTTAAATTCCCATAATGGATATGAGGTTGTCCGGGATGTTGTACGGGATCATTCATTAACACGCCTTTTTCAACAGACCATCCGTTTACCGCATCCGGTTCAATCAATCGCCATCCTGACAAATCTTTACCTATCAGCTTCACCGGTTTTCCGTATTTAACTTTTGACAAATCGGGTGCAGGAGGCACCGGCGGGATTTTATCGGCATTGACATAATAAATGTCAGCGCCTTTGCCGTCATGATGTGGCATCACCATGGTTCCGACCAGTTGCTTATTATTTCCTTCAAGCGTAAGTACCCGGGTAGCGGTATGCACCTTTTCATTGCCTTTGGCATCTTTGAACTTCTCTTCCCTGATACGTGTCACCACCAACTTGCCGTTTACAACATAAACATTGGCAACAGGCAAAACACTCCCCCAACGCCACAGCAATTCGGCATCAAGAATTCCGTTATTTTCATAAACCTTAAGCCAGCCCATTCCTTCTTCGAAATGAAGAGCCCAGCGGCCAATGTACTTTTGAACATCATTCTGAGCACCGGCAGGTGCCAGTGTAAACACGGCAAACATCACTGCCCAAAAAGTCTTCTTATTAAATGAATTCATAATTCTTTTTTTTATGTTTCAGGGATGTAAATATAAGGAATAAAATGATTTAAAATCATAACTGTTGAAATCTGAATTACCCCCTTAAGATTCATCGTTTTTTCTTCCCTGTCACTAATAAGATATTTGCTTTGCCTGAGAATGTATCCCCTTTCGACAAAGGTCTTCTTTCCTTCTTATAATGTGCACTAAAAAACAGATCGCCGCCACCGGTAGAGAATCCCGCTACCAAAAAGGATATTTTATCTCCGTCCACCCAGGATCTTACGGTGTTTTTACCTTCCCCTTCTACTAATAATCCTACCCCTTTGTCATCTGTCAGACCAAGCCAGTAAACATTGTTTTTGGATGATCTGAAATCATTCGAGCCCAATTCATTGGCATCAAAACGCCAGGGATGGCCGGGAGATTGTCCGAATGCCGGTTTACGATAACTTCCGGTAAGAAAAGGCACTGCCTTCCCATGGATCCTGCCGGTATGATCTGGCGGATAAAGGGTCCAGAGACCTTTCCGGTACCATTCCAGGTTTTCTTCCCGGCGATCCACAGAAAATACCAAACCCCATTGCCGCGGGTTTATTTTTATATCCGATGTCAAAGTGTAATGAACATGCATGCTGCCGTCAACAGGAAAAACAATGGCAAGCGTTCCATGCGCCTCATGCCAGGAAAGGGTCATTTTTATGCGAACAGTATCCTTCCGGATGCCTGCTGATATTTTCAAAAGCTTTCTCTCTTTACACAGATTGTTCAGCGGGGGAATATCCAGCTTAAAGTCCGTTACGCAAGGTCCCGTTGTCAGGGGAAGCATCATCAGATCAGGCCCTCCCGTCATCACTTTCTCCCCGTTAACGATGGCAGAAATCCGGCCGGTCTGCCGTTCTATCTGCCATGAAAAATGATCTCCTTTTATGGTATAATCGTTTGCTGTACTGTCCAGACTGATAC
Source organism: uncultured Rikenellaceae bacterium (assembly GCA_964649335.1). Classification (GTDB taxonomy): domain Bacteria; phylum Bacteroidota; class Bacteroidia; order Bacteroidales; family VadinHA17; genus DRPN01. The sequence goes on from CAZYPI010000001.1 coordinate 45,970, forward strand.
TGCCGGCCTCTACTCTTTTGAATGGTTCCGGAATGCCGGTCCGCTGCCCGATGGTTATGGCGGTTTTATCCACGAGAAAGCCTTGCGGGGAGAATGTGCTCACATATAATATTTTTCCATTCAGATTTTCCTCCCCCGGTTTAATACGCAGGATTCCGGCACTTTTGGGTGGAAGATCTATTTTTACATTTCCTTTCTTTCCCCCTAATTCCCATATGATCCTGCATTCTTTGAGATTGGTAAAATCAAACCGGTTTTCCACTTCCAGCTTCAACGGTTCTCCCGGTGCCGGCACCGGCACTTCCACCTGTTTGTTGATAATGCGCACGGGGGCATAGGTTTTTTTCATGTGATAATACTCAGGTTTCTTTCTGCGCCAGCCGTCTATCACGCCCCATTCTCCATAGCCCACGGCCTTGCCGTCCGGCATATAAAACACATCGTCAATGCCGGCCCAGATGGCACCTCCCAGTCCACCCGAACTTATATATACTTTGTCCCACATATTTTTAAAGCCTCTTCCCCAGTCGTCACGTACGCCCGGGTCGGCAGCAATCTCCCGCCGGTTATAACAATTGATGTGACAATATTCCCCGAATAACAATGGCCTGGAAAAAGTGTCTGCCACCCGGTCACCCTCCGGCCCGGGATAATGATACACCGCTATGGGCACTTCTTTGCTCCCATAATTGTTGTATCCGCCGTATGCCTGGTCGTGAAAGCTCACCGGCCTCGCCGGATCCGTTTCTTGATAAAATTTCAACAGACGTTCCCAATTGGGGCCCCAGGCCGACTCGTTGGCCATGGACCAGATGGTCACTGAGGGATGGTTGCGGTAGAAAGCAATGACCTCGCCGGCCACCTGTTGCAGGTACTCATACAGGGAAGAGGCCTGGGGATTTTTTTTCTGCCAGGCAGCATTCGCTCCGTGACCCACCCAGCAGAAAGGATTTTCAAGCTCTACGATAAAACCCAGACTGTCACACCATTCGATAAACTCTTCTGCCGGCGGATAATGGGAAGTGCGGATGTAGTTTACATTTCCTTCCTTAAAGATTTCCGCATCCATGTGCCACAGGGTATCATTCAGACTGCGGCCCAATAGGGGATGAGACTCATGCCTGTTCACCCCGCGCATTTTTACAGGGTGACCGTTAATGTACAACCGGTTGCCTACTACTTCAATCCTTCTGAAGCCGATCTTCCTGACGATTGTTTCTCTGCCTTTGTCCGTAGCTATATCAATCAAAAGCCGGTAGCGACGCGGATGTTCCGGATCCCATGTTTGTATGCGAGAAACAGGAAATGTAAATTTTTCCTTTATCGTTTTTTCTTTTCCCTGAAAAGTCACTTTCTTTTCATTTCCGGGCAACAAAACGGGTCTTCCTTCCGGATCAAATAACCGGAACACAACATTAGCTCTTTTTATTTTCCCGGATGACCGGTGATAGGTTCCATTAACAACAAGTTGAGCATCCCGGAAGTCCATACTCAGGTTTGTTCTGATATCCAGATCCCCCAAATATGCTTCCGGCAAAGCATACAGATAGATCTTGCGTAAGATCCCCCCCAGAGAGTGGGCCGCATACTGGCTTCCGGACATGAGCGTATCTGCCAGGGTCTCGGCAGTTACCCCGATGACAATGTTATTCTTATTTCCCGGATGGACAAAAGGGGTGATATCCAGTTCAAAAGCGGTCATGCCGCCCAGGTGGGAACCGGCTTTATGACCGTTCACCCAGATATCCGCTTTACTATAGATGGCATCACACCGTAACATAATGTTCTTGCTTTTCCAGGATGCCGGCAATGTAAATTCTCTGGCATAAGTGACCTCTGTCCCCGGCTTTATCTGAAAACCCTGCATGGCCCATTCGCCGGGAACCCGGATATCTTTCCATCTATTTGTTTTTATTTTTGTATCCACAAAACTTTTATGAAATGACGGATAGAATTTCCAGGTACCGTTGAGGGGAAAAACTGGTTGGCTTATTTTTGACACTTTTACAGGGACACAAATATATTGTGCCGATAGAGAAGTAATAAAAGCCACCAAAAAAAACGAAATAATAAAAAATGTTTTTTTCATTATTATAAAAATAATTTTTCGTTTGAATTATTACAAACAATTACTACTCAATAATATACATTATCTATTCCTAAAGCAACTATTTTAACGCAACATTTGAAATGACAAATTTTATTATTCACGTGTTATTGTCCAAAATTCGTAAAGAATTCATTTAACATGATCAGAAACCATTAACATATCAGTAACGACATAATCCTTTCCCTGGCGCGTATCAAACTCAACTTTTTTGTTTTTGTATCTGATTTTACAATAGTTCCCGTTTTTGGAAAAGACCACAGCCTTTTTCAGTTTGCCGTTTTGCCATTCGATGTTTACAACAAAACCACCTCTGGCGCACAAGCCTGTCACTTTTCCGTCGGGCCAGGCTTCCGGCAAGGCCGGCAACAGGTTTATCATACCCGCCCGGCTCTGCAGTAACATCCCGGCAATCCCGGCAGTACCCCCAAAGTTCCCATCAATCTGAAAAGGCGGATGAGCATCAAACAGATTGAAATAAGTACCGCCCCTGTTTGCCATATCAATGGTCATTTCATCTACCGGTTTCATCAGATTTCTGAATAGTTTATAAGCATGGTTTCCGTCCAGTAACCGTGCCCACAGATTTATCTTCCATGCCAGGGACCATCCGGTGCCTTTATCTCCGCGTACCTCTAACGTTTTCCGGCATGCAGCAGCAAGTTTCGGTGTCTCATAAGGATTTATCTCATCATACGGATAGAGGCCATAAAGCAGGGAGACATGTCTGTGGTGAATATCCACTTCCCGGTAAGGTTTCAGCCATTCCTGAAGCCGTCCGTCCGGACCAATCTGATTGGGAGCCAGACGTTCCCGGTTTTTTTTAAGATCTTCTCTGAAAGAGCGGTCTGTTCCGAGGATCTCCGCAGCAGAAATAGTGTTGGCAAACAATTCGCGAAGGACCTGCATATCTATGGCAGGGCCCATACAGGTATGCACGACATCTCTATGCTCGTCAACAAATGCATTCTCGGGAGAGTTGGAAGGAGCGGTTACCAGCCAGCCGTGTTCAGGCTCTTCGATTAACATCCCCAGGTAAAACTGCGCAGATGCTTTCATAATGGGATAAGCCCATTTCAGGTATTCTTTATCCTGGGTGAAAGCATAATGTTCCCATAAATGTTCGCACAGCCATGCCGAACCGATGACCGTAGAACCCCAGCTTGCCGACTCACCCGGAGCGGTGAAACCCCAGGCATTCGTAATTACATGAGCTACCCATCCGTCATTGTTGTAATATGCTTTTGCTGTTTTCCTTCCGGGCACTTGTAATGATTCTATTAATTTTAATAGCGGCTTATGGCAATCGCTCAGGTTGCAAACCTCTGCCGGCCAGTAGTTCATCTGAACATTGATATCCAGGTGCCAGTCTGCGTTCCAGGGTGTCTGTATCTCTTCGGCCCAGATCCCCTGAAGATTCGCCGGCAGGGTGCCGGGGCGTGAAGAACTGATCAGCAAATATCTGCCAAAATTAAAGTAGAGTGAAGCCAGTCCGGGGTCGTGATCCTCCTGCTCAAACTGCATCAGCCGGCGGTCAGTAGGTAATTTCTCATTCTCTCTGCTCATTTTGCTTCCGTCCCCCAGAAAAAGGGAGACGCGATTAAAATACCTCCCGTAGTCCGCAACATGGTCGGCAAGTAATTTATTATATTTCTTTGCCGAGGCGGTGGCGATCACCTCCTGCGTTTTGGCAACGGGATCAACCACTTTCCTGATACGCGGAACGTTACCGTGATAATCCGTTTCCGCATCAAACAGTATCAATACCTCATCAGCACCCGATATCTCCAAAGTATTTCCATTGGCATGAACCTTACCATTACGGGGGACTACCCTGACTCTTGCAGCATATTTCACGCCCCGGTTTCCACCTTGTCCGTCGGGAAGCTGTCCTGTCATGAGCAGTTCATTATCATCCATTACTACCGTCTTTGAGCGTTCGGGACGATCCATCCGTACCTTAAAATGTAAAGATCCTTTCTTGTCCGACGTAAGCCGGATCACGCCTGCCTCATCAGGGGAGCTGATGAAATAGGTTCTTTGATACGACACATTCCCTCTGCGATAACTCACTTCGGCCACCGCTCTGCTCAGATCCAGTGACCTGCGGTAATCCGAAACACTGTCTTTCGATCCTTTGAAGTTGAGGTGCAGGGTACCCAGCGTCTGGTAACAGCCGTAAGGAGCATTGGCGGCACGCCCGTGGCCGGACCCTTCTCCGCGACAGATAAAGGTCTTGTTCACCAGCTGCTCGGCTTCGGCGTTCCTGCCGGCCAGCAACAGCTTTCTTATCTCCGGCAGTTTCTTATAAGCATCTTTCCGGTTGTTGTCAAAAGGCGAGCCCGACCACATGGATTCTTCATTGAGTATGATCCGGTCTTTGTTCACACCGCCGAAAACCATAAATCCCAATCTGCCATTACCCAGCGGAAAGGATTGCGTAAAGTTTTTTGCCGGACGGTCAAACCATATTGTCGTTGAATAGTCTGTTTTATCCATGGGAATAAAAGTGTACGAAAACAATATCGAAAGCACAAAGGCAACCGTACCTAACATGCTTATTCTTTTAATTTTCCTCATACTTTTTTTGTATTAATGTTGCTTTGAAATTCATGTCCTTTTGGGCGTGGCGGTTTAATGATTTACCAAATCATGATTATCTTTTTGTGTAATCGGGGTTTATTTATTTCCCTTAGGTACATCAACCATCCTTTTTCCGGCTCAATGGGAATCCGATCACCGGGTTTAAATACAGCATGTTTCTGAAAATCCTTTATCTCCGGTGCTACAAGAACTGACCTTTCCGGATCGAGACCTAAGGCGGCCCAATCAAACCGAAACGTAAACAAGGATGGTTTATCCGCCCAACTGGCAACGGAAATTAATGATTCTCCTTTTTTCCGGTAGACGGTAGCAAGAATTTTCGGATTATTTGTTCTTACGGGGCAAACCTTTTCCCAGTATCCTTTCATGGATGAAGATTCGATACCGAATTCATCCCATATTTTCCATACAGGTCTGGGATCACATTTAACTTTTTCGGTTGTCCAGGGATAACGTACAGTCATTCCGTAAACCATCCCCCTCCAGCGATTACCACCGCCCTGCAGCATATCGCCCATCAATCCAAACGGGATACCCGACACTTCCACAAGCCAATTTGCCGGTGACATTTTATTATACTGAAAGCTTTCACCAAACCACAATTTATCGAGATAAGGAAAAAATTCAGCATATTGATTTGCCGGTCCTTTTGAGAACCCTGTATTGGAATGAAGATCCAACAAACAACCGGGTTTATCGTGATCCAGTACTTTCCTGATCCGTTTAACAATACGGCGATCATAGGCCACATCATCAAGATAAAGCCCGTCAATATCCACATTCCGGACCAGCCAGTTCAGACCTTCGATATAGTAGTTATACCACCTCGAAGGACCCGGGGCATTCACTACGGAAGCATCCGGACTTTTATCGGGAAAATGCTGGTACCACTGCGGCCTGTAATCATCAATAAAGTGTTCACGCAACCAGGGATAACCTCCTCCATTCCCTTTGCCAAGTATTTCATGGCCAAGACTTCTAAGAGCCCAAATCTCTGTAGTATAATTCGTGAGTTCACGGATTGTATAATAGATTTTCACTTTCACGCCTTTGCTGTGCAATTTATTTACAAACCATTTCATTGAATCCACCGCAATAAAAGGATAATTAATGTGGGGATTGTAGTTATTGGCATGGTGGAGATTCACTATTTTTATACCGCAAGCCAAATCGCTGTCTGAGGGCATCGGTTTACTGCCGTTGTGATAATACCGGTCGACAAACTGACTGTAGTAATTGATTTTTTTCACGGGAGTAATAAGTAATGACCACTCAAAATCAATACTCTCTCCACTTTTCAATGTCCGTTTGCCACTATAAACAATAGCCTTTGTTACTCCGGAATTTTTAACAAGCTTAAAACCTCCGTTATCATTGTTATACCATGAGGGCGGAGGGGCGGGATGATAAAGATTCAGCAACGGGCCGCTATAGGTGCTTCCCCGTAGTTCACACCACAACCCTCCATAAGGATCACCTATCCAAAAACTGTCGTAAGGCCCTCTCCATTTGGATTGATGCTTCTGCGGAACTTTTGTCCCCGGCAGCCCCATCCCTATCATATACTCAGCTATGTCACTCTTAAAAGGAATTTCGAGTCTGATATCATGAAGATTTATATTTTTCAGAGCTTTTACTTTGTATTTATAATTCATGTAACCATCCGATTCAATAGATGCCGTACCTGATAATTCAATGTCGGACGAGTGACTTTTCCATGATACACTATAGATGCCGGGTTTATTTTTCAGAACAGTCAAGCCATCCGGTGGAGAAAACCGCTCCACCCCATGGGGCGTTTCAATAATAAACGAAAGCGGATGCGCTAATATTTCTGTTCCACGTATATTGATCCGTCCGGGCATCCTGTCTTTGCCCAGGGTTACTTTTTTGTCAGAAAGAAGGTAGGAGCTGTCATTCATCAGTACAATGGCCTTATAAGGTTTTGTCGGTTTATCGTCAATTCCTAATGTTGAATTCAGCCAGCGAAGACGCGAGTGCCTCCACGGTTCACTATCGCCCCGGTCAGCAAGAATCTTATTCGTAATTTTAAGAAATACCCCTACAGTTTGTGTATTTGAGTTTTCAGGATGTACGGTGACTGTCCCCCGATAGGTACCGGAAGGTATATCTTCAGGTATATCAATCCCGATCCAGAAGGGCTGAACATCCCCTTTTTTAACGTCAATCCGCTTTGTAAAAGTGTGTCCGAAGGGATCTGTTCCTCCGGTGTTAAAACAGGTAAAATGAGAAGGAGACAACTCAAAACCATTTCCATTAAATGCCGAAAATTCTATTTTTACATTTTGTAATTCCTTTTTCGAGGCATATACACCCAACTGAAAGGCATAATATTCATTCTTACAAGCCTCACCGCTAAACTTATCTGAAGGACCTTTTCGTATCCATTTCAATGGGATTTCATCTTTCATACGAATGGGGTATCTCCTGTTTTCCGGGAAAACCAGGTAATCTTCATCATCATATTTTTCCAAAAGGGCCTTCTTTTCTGATGCCAGAGGGATTATTTCCATGGGATAAAAGCTGTCAAAGGCTGTTCTTGCCTGGAATGCTACCGGTTTTGCTTTAACAAACCCGCTAAACCGAAGGGTATCATTCGCATGGTTTATAATGACCCAGGAGGATGAAGGAGCTTTTTCAGGTTTAAGGTAATCTTTATGGTAGAATCCCCAGCCCTCCTGTACCTCATAGGGCAAATAGTAAAAATAGTAGGTTCCCTTCTTCCGGACGGGACCAAACGCAATTTTGCATTGCTCGTTGTTTACCCTGTAACGAAAAATATTGAGAACAGTATCTCCCGTCTCAGCATTTACAATGAGGAATCTTTTATTCTCAGGATGACGGTCATGCCGTCGCCATATAAGATCAATGGCAACGATATCGGACACTTTTGAGATTTTCAGCACAGCCCGGTGGTTTCCATATGCTTCCGGCCATGGAGACCGGGGAACAGTGTAAGCCGGCTCCGGCGTCTTAGGATTACAAGATGATAAAATCAAACCTGTCAAAATAAATACATATATGTTTTTCATCTGTTTATATTTTCAATATCATTTTGATAATCTGTTTTCTATGCTTTCAGGTAACTCCCTCTGTCATTATCCTGCAACCGTCAGGATCAGGAACTGTTTTGAAATTAATATTAATCAGTGAAAATATTTCAGGGGTTAAAAGATAATGTACCCTACATTGTTATGTGTGATAGCTCCGGATCTTACTTCCTAAAAAGATCAATAAATCCGCACCAGCCTCACCCCGTGGGGCCGGACCGGCGTGGTAAACTTTGTAGAGAACGAACCCAGATCTTTCTGGCGCCACAGGTCTCTCACTTCTTTTTCTCCCTCTATTCCCAGCCTATTCCATGACACGGCAAGTTTTTCCGGTTTATTTTTCAGATTAAAGATGCCCACCGCAAGCGAGCCATCAGCCAGTGGTTTTTTCATGATAAAATGATCCCTCTTTTTTTCGATGATCACTCCCTGTTTGCCCAGGGGGTCCTGGTCCACGGCAATCACCTCACGGTTACAAAGCACATTAAGGGTAAAACGGTCCAGTTTAGCCATATCTCCGCTGAAGATCAGCGGGGCAGCCATCAGCGACCAAAAAGACATATAACTGTATTGCTCCCAAGGAGTAAGGTCCGTGGGTTTGCCTTCACTCATACCGTGGGCATCACCCACCCAGCCGATGAGGATATAATCCGGATCATTCCACCCACCCGGACCGGCATACGCTGCATGGCGGGCGTTGCTGAAACCGATGGTATAAAAACCGGGCAGGTTACGACGTTTTTCCTGTCCCAGATCGCCGGTGGTACGCCAGCAGTTACCTACCTGTGCGCCCCATTCCCACACCTTTCCCATGCCGTACTGGCATAAGTTCAGCACAATGTCGCGGTCCTGTTTCTGCAGTTCATTCCACATCAATCTGTAGGGACGGATATAATAATCCGGATCTTTCTTGTTCCCGGCCACTTTCCCGTAGCTGCACCAGTCGTATTTGAGGAAATCAAACCCCCAGCGGGCGAAGGTGGCCGCATCTGTGGCTTCATGACTCCAACTGCCGGCATAGCCGGCACAGGTGGCCGGGCCGGGAGAGATGTACAACCCCGCCTTCAGGCCACGGGAATGGATGTATGCCGCCAGTCCCCGCATATCCGGGAACCTGCCGTTGGGGAGCAGTACGCCGTTGTTATCCCGGAGCGGCCCTCCCAACACCGGATCATCAGAGTGTACCTTCCGCGTCCAGCAGTCATCAATGTTCACATACTGATAACCATAATCCGCCATGCCCGAGGCGATCATCTGATCCGCCGCCTCCCGCATGATCCGGTCGCTGACGCGGTCGTAATGGATATACCAGCTGTTCCACCCCATTGGCGGTGTCAGCGCCAGCGTGTCACCTACCACCAGCGTGAATCTTCTGGAAAACTTGCCGTATTTGTTTTCCGCCACAAGGGTGATTTCATACTTCCCCCGCTTTGCAACGGCACCCCGTAAGATGCCTCGTTCCCGGTCCAGGGTGATACCCTGCGGCAGGTTGTCTGCACCGAAAGTAACCGGGTGTTTGCCCGTGCAGGGAATCCTGTATATCAACGGCGACCCCGGCCGGAGGCCATATACGGCAGGACCGTTGATGCGTGGCGACCGGGGTGCCGGGGGAGTAAGAATAAATTTTTCATACTTGCCGCTGACACCCTCCTGGGCCGGCAGGCACACCGGCAGAGCAACCAAAAGAAAAAACAATACCATTTTTTTCATAGAATTAATCATTTAAGTTTATTATAAAGATTTCAAATATCTATATCTTTTTTTATTTTTCATGGACATTTCTTTAATAAATTTCTTATACTTTTCTTCACTTTTTTTCTTCTGGAGGGACATTGGAATCGTAGTATAACTTAAAAAGTGTATCCCTTCGGCCATGAGCATCTTGTGAGGCAGGAGCAGACTGGCGATCTTTGCAAGAAAAATATTATGAGTCGGGAAGAAAAAACCAACATGATGTTAGAGCTGGTGGAACAGTGGCAGGAAAGCGGCATGACACAAAAAGACTTTGCCTGGAGTCACGAAATAAAACTCTCCAAGCTGCGCTACTGGATACACAAGACCCGGAACGAGATGTCTTCAGGATCCTTCATCCCGTTAAACCTGTCAGCAGGCCAGACCATCCGTTTGTATTACCCCAACGGGATGGATATTGAACTGCCTGCCCAGACCCCGGTCAGGGTAGTCAGAGATTTAATAAATCTGTAAGGAGAGGTGTTTTCCGTTCAAACCGGGAGATCTTATTTGTATCGCAGGCCCACCGATATGCGAAAGAGTTTTGACGGGTTATGTGGTATTGTAAGCTCACAACTGGGATTTAACCCACATTGCAGCAAAAACAGGCCAAAAGCAAAAAAATCGGTTAAAAACCC
>CAZYPI010000002.1:0-27290 GCA_964649335.1 uncultured Rikenellaceae bacterium
GAAAAAAGTGAATAAAACTGTCGTAATCCCCTATAAAGAAAGAGCTTATCATTACATTGTGGAAGCCAAAAAAAATGCTGCCGGCGAATATTTTATTTTGGCCGACCGCAGCAATAACCGGTTTCCCCGGTTACAATATGTTGACACCTTTCCCCCGGTTGAAGTTCGTTATATCCGGCTTACTGTTACAGGTGCCGGCAACTATGACGGAAATTGGTGCAGCATAAACGAGTTTAAGGTTTTTGGTGATATTCTTTTATCTGACAAAAAAGATAGAACACCGGAGCTACAGGTGGTTTTGGAACAAAACTACCCAAACCCGTTTAATGCAACAACCACTATAAAATATTCCCTGCCTAAATCAGGATTTGTTTCATTGAAAGTATTTAATATGAACGGGGTTGAAGTAAGCAGCTTGGTGTATGAAAACATGCCGGCAGGTAATTATGAGGTGACTTTTAATGCTGCCGGGTTGCCTGCAGGTGTCTATTTTTATGTTCTTCAGGAGGACAGCTTTAGAAAAATGAGAAAAATGCTTCTGGTAAAATAAAAAACATGAAATATTAACAAATTAAAAAATGAAAACAATGAAGTCATTATGCAAAAATTTTTTCACATGCGGATTTTTAACAAAAAAAGTTTTCCCGGGTTTGTTGGTCATTTTGGCTTATCTGACTCCGGTAGAAGCGCAAATAATTCTAAAAGACGGATTTGAGTCGGGGACCCTGGACCGGAATATCTGGGATGTTACGTGGTGGACGGATCATCAGCTTTCTGACGGTATACAACCGGAGATTGTAACTTCTCCCGTAAGGGCCGGGGATTATGCTGTTAAGATGCGTATCGAATATCAATGGAACGGGGTTGAAAATTATGACAGGACAGAGCTCCAGGGCAAAAGGAAAGATAACGGTTCCCACACTAGTTTTTTCAGTCCCGGAAAAGAGTACTGGATCGGGTTTAGTTGTTTTCTCCCTTCAGACTGGGCTGTGGATAATGCCGAAGAGTTAATTTTTCAACTCCATGGTAATGGCGATGGGGACAGGTCTCCTTCCCTTGCTTTGTATATCGACGGGGATGAGTGGTACTGGTATGACCGGTGGCAGCCTGACCGGGATGCGGTAAATTCTACCGCCGGAGAAAAGGAGTTGTGGAGAGGTCAATATGAAAAAGGAAAATGGGTTGACTGGGTGATTCATGCCAAATTTTCCTATAACGAGGATGGCTTTCTCGAAATATTTAAAAATGATTCTTCCATTGCGGAATACAACGGGCCTAATTGTTATAACGATGCATTGGGAATACGCGGACCACAGACAGGTGTATATAAATGGCCCTGGTTGCAAGGGCCTACGAATGTTACCGAAAGGATCGTTTATTTGGATGAATTTGCCGTAGGCGGTGAAAATAGTACTTATGAAGATGTTGCCCCGGGAAGAAACGCGACGACTGTTAAAAAAAAAGTAATTGATAAGATATCCGTCTATCCGAATCCTGTGAAAGATTATTTGACAATCAACAATATCCCGGCGTCTGCGGATCATTGTGTTATAAGTTTGTTTAACAGTTGCTATCAATTGCTGAAAATGGTGGATACTTATGGCGTACCTAAAGTGGTGATAGATGTAAGTGATCTGGCACCCGGTGTATATCTATGTAAAATAACCCGTGCCGACCGTGTCCTTAGTGTGAGAAAAGTGATCTTAATGAAATAATGAAAGCAAGGGAATTCTGATTGTTTCAATGTATGGATAGTGTTCCCATCTTATACCAATTCCCTTTTCTTTCACAATCCATGGCCGGATGTATGGTTGCTTTGTGGGTAAAGGGATCCGTTGGATAACGCATACATATAACCCTGCGGATAATTTTACACCTAAAAGTATGTTGAGAAGCTTTTGGTTTTCAAGGAGGAATAGAGGATTAGAGGGATATGGGTTGTAAAAATTTGTTGTCCGGAAAATTTTGGAATGTTGTTATTCCTGAATTTGACTGATATGACAAATCGTTTTATCCAATATGAGATATGAATTTTGAGTGCAATTTGTGTGAGCGGGATAAATAATAAGAAATCAATTAAAAGATATTGACAGAAATTCAGAAAAAAATGAGCAGCAAAACAAAAACAAAGACAGGCAGAATCGGCTTACAAGGGATAGTGTTTGTGTTGATGGTATTTTTACTGGCCGGATGTAATGTGAATACTCCGGAGGTTGCGGATTTTAATCGCCTTCATACAAGATATGCCTGGAGCACCAAAGAATTTGATCTACCCACCGATTGGTCGGGATATAAATATCTGAATCTGGATATCCGTGTTTCTTCACCCCAGCAGTATCAGTTGGGGTTGTCCACCGGCCGGGGCTATACGGAAATTAGTATCTATCCTTTTCAAAACACCCGGATCACAATGCCCATACCGTTGCACTTTTATCGTAAATCTTTTACGGAAGGAAGTGAAATGGCTGACCTGTATAGTCATTCCATGGAAACGGGCTGGTTAAATATCTGGGGAGTCCATACCGGTCCTTTGGATCAGGTAGATTCCATCGTTTTGTGTTTGGAGAACCCATTGAAAAATCCTGAGGTGAAAATATTCGGAATAACCCTTTCCAAAGAAAGGATCCCCGGCAAAGCCACGGAACCTAAACTGCTGGTAGACAAATTCGGGCAGTGGATACCGGACCGGCAGTCCGGTTATATAGAAAGCATGGAACACCTGAAAAAAAGATGGGCGGAGGATGATTCCATACTCCATACTCAGGAGGGAGTGCTTCAACGTGATCAGTACGGGGGATATATTGACACAACGGTGAAGGCGACCGGTTTTTTCCGGACAGAGAAAATAGACGGAAAATGGTGGTTGGTAGATCCGTTGGGGCACCTTTTTCTGGCTACGGGAGTCAACGGAGTGAGCCCCGGAGATTATACCCGGATAAAAAACAGGGAGTATATGTTTGCCGAAATGCCTCCCGCTGAATTTATCAGGGATAAAGAGGGAGAAAATCCTCAGATATCCCTTGGATTGTGGAATCAATACAGACACTATGGGAAGAACTGGAAAAAACGCTGGAAAAAAGAGACGGTCAAGAGAATGAAAACATGGGGGTTCAATGCCATCAACTGGTCGGTGCCTTATCTTAATGACACAGTGGTTTATGCCAAGTTTCTGTATGGATGGGGCATTGAAGAAGGGATCATGGGATTCCCTGATGTATATTCCGAAGAGTTTGTAAAAAAAGCGGATGAGGTAGCTGTTGCCCAGTGTGCTCCGTTGAAGGATGATCCGTGGATGTTGGGATATTTTTTGGGGAATGAACCGGTTTTCCCCGGCGAAGAACTGTTGGTAACGGAAGCATTTCTTAACGGACCGGATACAAAAACAAAGGAAAAACTGATACGATATCTCAAAGAGGGGGATACTCCCGAAAGACGCATCGCGTTTGTTCATAATGCCTACCGGAGATTTTTAAAAATAGCGGCAGATGCGATACGAAGATACGATCCCAATCATCTTATTTTGGGTATTCGCTTCGGCAATCTTGATCTTTCCAATGATGTGATTGAAATGGCCAAGGTTTTTGATGTGTTCAGTTTTAACCGGTACACTTACACATTGCCCCGAAAAAAACTGGATCATGTTTATGAGTTACTGGATATGCCTATCCTTGTCGGAGAGTTCCATTTTGGCGAGCCGGGCAGAGGACTTTGCCCCGGCCTGGCCAAAGTGCCGGACCAGCGTGCCAGGGGATTGGCCTATCGTAATTATGTGGAGCATGCATTTGCGCATCCCGGGGTGGTAGCCACCTTCTGGTATCGGTGGCGTGACCAGCCCGTGACAGGACGGGAAGACGGGGAAAACTATAATATCGGTATGGTGGATGTAATGGGCCTGATGTACAGGGATCTCATTCAGGCAGTCATGCAAACACACGGGCGAGTATTGCAGGTGCATAAAGGGAATGTTACTCCGTTTTCATGGGAGATGAAGAGAAAATAATGATTAATGATTCTGCTTTTTATGAAAAAAATAATAGGGATAGCTTTTCTGGGAATGGCAATTACGCTCCTGGCCTGTTCCCGTGTTCCCACAATTACTCCTGCGGATAAGAGAATACGGTATTCCGGCCGGGTTGAGTTTTTTGCAGATAGTGCCGCGGCTTTATACTGGCCCGGGAGTTCCATAAAAGCAAGGTTTAAAGGCTCCGGTGCGTATGCTTTGTTGAAAGATGTTTCGGGAAAGAATTATTATAATGTAATTATTGACGGGAAAGTGGTACGTGTTTTTCATCCCGATACCCTGAAAAAATGGTGTCTTCTGGCTGAAGGGTTGAAAGATACTGTTCATACGCTTGAATTGTTCAGACGAGTTGACCGGGGGCCTACCTTTTTCTATGGGATCAGGCTGAATGCTTCGGGAAAATATCTGCCTCTCCCGCCGCCACCCCGCAGAAATATGGAGTTTTATGGTAATTCAATAACGGTTGGAGCTTCGGTGCATGATTATTCCGGTCATGATTATTATGACAGCACCTATACGGATAACTATGTTGCTTACGGGGCTGTAACCGCCCGGCACTACCATGCGGGTTATTCCTGTATTGCCCGGGGAGGAATAGGTCTGATGGTCAGTTGGTATCCGCTTATCATGCCGGAGATGTGGGACCGGCTCAACCCCGATGATCCGGCAAGCAAATGGGATTTTTCCGGATATACGCCGGATATTGTGGTGATTAATCTCTTCCAGAATGATGCGGCCCTGTTTGAACGCCCTGATCACCCGCAAATGCTGGCCCGTTTCGATGGAAAAGTCCCGGATGAAAAAACAGTTGTAGCAGCTTATATGGATTTTCTGAAAAAAATACGGGGGGTGTATCCCCATGCACGGATCATTTGTACTCTGGGTTGTATGAATGCCGTCAGGGCCGACCGGCCGTGGCGGGGCTATGTCCGGAAAGCAGTAGAAGCAATGAACGATCCGGAGATATATACGTATTTCTTTTTTTACAAAGGCGGATATCTGCATCCCCAGGTGGAAGAACAAAAACGTATGGCCGATTCTCTGATAACATTTATTGATAAGCATATAAAATGGTAAAGCTTATGAAATGGAAATATCTTGTTATTTTGTTGTTATTGTGGACAGGGGGGTATCCGGTTCTTGCCAAACGACTGGTACGGGTGGTCTCCCTGGGGCCGGTCACCCCCATTGTTGACCTGTCATTGTCCCCTCAGGAGATCGTAGATACCATGATAAAATTCTGGGACAGTAAGATCGGGGAGGTCTTGCCCTATCGGCCCGACCTCATCGTTTTACCCGAAGCCTGCGACCGTCCGGCAGCCATGAACGAAAACTGGGAGCAGGAAAAAGCATATTACCGGGTACGGGGGAACCGGATTTTGAAACATCTGGAACGGATTGCCAGGGACCACCACACCTATATTGTTTATTCATATAAATTTGAAACAGAGGACGGAATTTTCCGTAATGCCAGTGTCTTGATTGACCGGGAGGGGAAAGTAGCGGGGACCTATTATAAAAACTATCCAACCATCGGGGAGATTGACAGAGGGATTGTCCCCGGAAAGGAGACACCGGTTTTTCAGTGTGATTTCGGAACGGTGGGGATGCTTATCTGTTTTGATCTGAACTTTGAGGAGTTAAAAAAAGAATATGCCCGGAAACATCCGGATATTCTGATTTTTTCCTCCCGTTATCAGGGAGGGATCATGCAAAAGTACTGGGCGCTCTCCTGTCAGTCTTTTTTTGTCAGCGCCTGTGAAGGCAAGCCTTTCCTTCCCTCCGAAATTTATGACCGCCTGGGAGAACGGCTGGCCTGGTCTAATCCTCATTATTTGAACTTTGCTTATGCCGAGATCAATCTGGACAGCAAACTGGTACACCGGGATAATAATATGGAGAAAATGATGGCACTGAAGAAAAAATATGAGGATGCCGTTAGCATAAAAGATCCTGCCCTGTTGGACATTGTTCTGTTGTCAAGTTACAGCGATACCCTGACTGTGGACCGGATGATGAAAGAGTTCGGGATAGAATCTTGCAAAAGCTATCTGACCCGCTCTGACCGTTTTCGTTATCAACCCGGAAATATGGAAAAATAAATCTGTCTATTGATAAATGCCATGAGAAGAATATATCCGTTTATTTTGATCCTTTTATTTTCCTTCCAGGCTGTTTTTGCCAAAAAGGATGTGGTGGTAGCCACTTTTGCCGTGATGCCTCCGGTCATCGACCTGAACACGCCCCCGGATACGGTGGTTCAGAAAATGATCCGGTTCTGGCAAGGAGAAATAGAAAAAGTCCTGCCGGACCGTCCCGACCTGATTGTCCTGCCAGAAGCCTGTGATCGTCCGCAAAATTTTTATGTTGACTGGGGCCTGGAAAAAAGATATTATCAGGCCAGAAAAGATAGAATTCTTGATTATTTCAGAGGAGTGGCACGAGAGAACCACTGTTATATTGTTTATTCTTATAAACATGAGGTGGAGGATGGCAGTTTCCGGAATACCAGTGTGATGATTGACAGAAACGGAGCAATTCTCGGGGAGTATGATAAAAACTATCCGACCATCGGGGAAATGAAAAGAGGCGTGAAAGCCGGGAAAGGGCCGGTGGTTCTTGAGACCGATTTTGGCCGGGTGGGCTTTTTGATTTGTTTCGACCTGTTGTTTGAAGATCTTCGTGATGCTTATGCCCGCCTGAAACCTGATATGATGGTCTTTTCGGCCCGGTATCACGGGGGCATCATGGAGAGTATGTGGGCCTATACCACCCGCTCGTGGTTTGTCGGTTGTGTGGAAGACCGGCCTGGTATGCCGTCACAGATATATAATCCGTTGGGCAACCTGGTGGCAACAACTACCGATTACCTGGACTATGTTGTGGCAACCATCAACCTGGATTATGATCTGGTACATCTGGATCTGAACGGGGAAAAACTACAGGCATTGAAGAAAAAATACGGCCGGGAGGTTTCCATTTATGATCCGGGTTATGTCGGGGCTTTTCTCGTGACCAGCAATAGTGATAAGGTGAATGTGAAAGAGATGCTCAAAGAGTTTGATATAAAAGATTGGGATGATTATTATTCCCGGTCGGTGGATTATCGTAATAAACATTTAAAATAAAAACAAGAAATCATGAAAAAAGAGAGTAATAGGTTTATGTTTTCGGAAGATATTCCGCGTGAAGAGATTGCCCCCGGGGTGATGCGCAAGATCATGGGATGGACCCGGAATCTGATGGTGATTTATGTTGAGTTTGGCAAGGATACTGTTTTCCCGCCCCATAATCACCCTCATGACCAGATCACCTTTGTGCTGGAAGGAGAATTTGAGATAGAGATAGAAGGGGAGAAAAGAGTGCTGAAAAAAGGAGATGCTTATGTTGTGCCCGGCAATGCCATGCATGCGGTAAAATGCCTTCGGGAAGGGGTGATGATGGATACTTTCTCTCCTATGCGGGAAGATTTTTTGGAATAGTTTCAATCTGTAAAATTTAGAGAAAATGATAAGAAATATTTTACAAACAGGAATTTTTATTTGGGTTTTTGCTTTAATACCTGTAGGATGCAAAAAAACGGAAAACCCCGGGCATCCGGTTACCTTGAATATAAAAGTTTATCCTGAAGGGGATACCCTGCTGATCGGGCATCCGGCCGGGATGAGTGTTACTTCTTCCGAACCCCTGCAGGAGGTAACCCTGGAGTTTAATAATAAGAGTGTTGTCCTGACGGATACTCCTTATGTGTATCAATGGAATACTTATAATCTGGAAGAAGGATCTTATGATTTTACAGTGACGGCTACAGACAAAAACGGCAATCCGGTGCTGGACAGTGTGGAGGTATATATGCAGTTTGCCCGGGTGGTGATCGGAAACCAGACATGGATGAAGGAAAATCTGCGCAGAACCATTTATTCGGACGGAACTCCCATTGAAGAGGTATATGTTTATAATAATGATTCTTCTTATATGGACACGTATGGTCTGTTGTATTCCTGGCATGCCGTGATGCATGGTGAAAAATCTTCCGGAAATAATCCTTCCGGTGTGCAGGGGGCCTGTCCGGTTGGGTGGCATGTGCCGAGCCGGGAGGAATTCAATGAAATGGTGACGTATCTCGGGGGGGAGAATATCGCCGGAGGTAAGATGAAAGAAACCGGATATGATCACTGGGCCAGTCCCAATGACGGAGCCACCAACAGTTCCGGATTTACAGGCCTGGCTGCGGGACAGAGAAATGCGAACGGTTCTTTCGACCGCCTGCTTAAAAATGCCGGTTTCTGGAGTTGTACTGAAAATCCGGAAGATCCCGCTACCGCCATCTATCAATGTCTCACGGCTATTCACCCTATTACGCGTCAATGGACAGACCCCAAAACCATGGGATATTCACTGCGGTGTGTGAAAAACAAATAATGAAATCAATGGATTGTTTTCGTAAGGTATTGCTGCTCCTGGGATTATTTATTTTTTGCCTGTTACTGCCAACAACCGGAAATAGCCAGGATATAAGAAAATTGAAAGTGAAAAGGGGGCATCCTGTTTTGTTTGTTACCCCCGAAATGGTCCGGGAGATCAAAAAAAAGGAAGATGCCCTGGAAAGTTTCCACAACTATGTGAAAAGCAGCCGGGAAAAAAATACCGATGATCCCGGGGATATTAGCTCAATAAGGGCTGAGGTGGATCAAAAGACCCAAAAAGGTCATATAGATTATTTTATTAATGATTGTATGTGTTACGGAGTGGATGCATATATGAATGATAATGAGCTTTCTAAGGCTTATGCCAAACAATATATCCTTTCTTTGTTGTCCCGTCCCATATCCGGCAATGATGATATGCCTATCCGGGGAAAACTGTTTGCTTTGGGGGTGTTGTATGACTGGATGTATGACGAGCTGGATGACTCCTTAAAAAAGGATATGCGAAACGAGATCCTGGATATAGTGGATTATCTGGACCGCCAATGGCATTATATCTCACGGGCCAATGCCGGAGGACATTCGCGGTTTGGAAATATTTCAGCACTTGTGGGTTTGTTACCGATATTCCATGATATAGAAGCAGACAATGCCGGCCGGTATTTCAAAGATCTCGGGTATGTGGTGAGCAATTGGACTCATATTTTTAATCCGTTACAGAATTGGATTAACCGAGGAGGGTCCCACAGCATGGGCTGGGCGTATGGAGCTTCTTATTCTACCTTTTATCCGTATATGGTGTGGGAGTTTGCAACGGATGAAGAGTCCTGGCTTACGGATTGGCAGCGGGACAAAGCTTATTTTAATCTGTACGGTTTACGAAACGACTATAACGAATCCGAAAGAGCAGCAGGGGCGTATGATAACTTTCCTTTTTGGGAGGATGTATGGTCCTCGGAGTATGCTCCCAATCTGCAGGGGTTGCAGGTTTTGTTTTCTGCCGGGTATTATGGAGATACCCATGCCCAGTGGTTGTATAACCATTTGAAAAAGAGAAATATTAACGGCTGGATGTTCAAAGATAACCCCTGGGATATCCTCTATAATAATTTTTCACCAGCAAGCGGCGACCCGCCGGAAGATTTGCTCCTTTCAAGGTTCTTTCCCCATACCGGTTTTGTCATAATGCGTGATTCATGGGATTTTGAAAAAAATACCTTAATGGTTTTCAAATCATCTTCTTTTTATGCTGCCGGTCATCATCATAAAGACCAGAATGCATTTACGATCTATTATAAAGGCCCGCTGGCCATTGATGCGGGAACTTATGAAGCTACCGGAGGCTGGGGAAGTTCACACTTCTGGAATTATTATACCCGTACCGTCGCACACAATAGTATGCTCGTCTATGATTCT
The DNA here is from genome assembly GCA_964649335.1 of uncultured Rikenellaceae bacterium. Classification (GTDB taxonomy): domain Bacteria; phylum Bacteroidota; class Bacteroidia; order Bacteroidales; family VadinHA17; genus DRPN01. The sequence goes on from CAZYPI010000002.1 coordinate 9,865, forward strand.
ACGGAAAAATTTAATGGCTATTCAAACGACGGAGGACAATATTTTTTCAGTATAGATGATCCGGATTACCATGACGTGATCGAAGGAGGTAAAAATCATTTGACCGGGATTTTACGGTACGAAGAAAACAATAATTATGTTTACACGGAGGGCGATGCTACCAGGGCATATCGTTCTTCCAAACTTTCAAAGTACACCCGTTCCATTGTATATCTTCGAAATCATTCCTTTGGTCATCCTGCCATTGTTGTGTATGATCAGGTGATTGCCACCAGCCCGGCCTACAAAAAAACCTATTTGTTACATTCTATCAGAGAGCCGGAGGTAGATGGCAGGATGGTGAAGATTGTCAATGATGACGGGATGGATCCCAATAACCGGGGCGTACTTTACCAGGAAACAATATTGCCCCTGGATGCGACCATTCATAAAATAGGAGGGCGTGAAAACAATCAGGAATTTTATGTGGCGGATGATGGCCACGGGAACCCGCACAATTACAATGAAGAGGCTGCATACAACAACCCCTCGGAAAGACAGGCCCGGGAATTGAGGGAAGGAGGAGAATGGCGCGTTGAGATCAGCCCGGTAGTAAAGAAAACAGAAAATGAGTTTCTCCATGTGCTCTCCGTTACAGATGGAGGGTCCGGCTATGGCCCTGTACGAACACAATACGTATCATCCGAAAATATGGACGGCGTGATTGTCAGTGATCGTGACGGAAAAGAAAATACGCTGGTACTGTTCTGTAAAAATAACGGAGTGCTTAATGATACGGTATTGATTTCCGGCAACTTGCAGTATGCACATGTTTTATTAACCGGCCTGGATACGGCAGCTGCTTATCGGGTGGAACAGCTTGACAGCGGGTTCTGTGTTGTCTCTTCCGATTCAGGCAATGTAAAATCCACCAAACAGGGGACATTGTATCTGGATGCGTCCTCATATACTCCTGTTCTTGCCTGGGTAAATACCCGTATTAAAAGATGTGATAACACGGTCTTTTTTTTTGCTCATCCTGTAAATGATAATATTACCGGCTGGTTGTGGGACTTTGGCGACGGGGAACACTCTTCCGTGCAAAACCCTGTTCATAAATATGATTCGGCCGGCAGCTATGTCGTGTCATTAATAACTACTGCAGAGGGTGTTCAGGATACCTGTCTTACTACCATAACCCTTGACCCCGTGATCGGGATGCCTGAAGTGAAAGGGGGAGAACGATGCGGAAGCGGGACGGTTACCCTCACGGCTAAAGGAGGAGGCGGGAGCATTTATAGGTGGTATGAGGAGCCGGAAAACGGAAACCTGGTGGCCGTAGGAGATACGTTTATTACTCCGGTACTATCCGGATCCAAAAGTTATTATGTGGAAAGTGTCATCCCGGGACCACCGGTCACCCTGTACGGTGGAAAACAGGATACCAGTGGCAGTGGCGGGTATTATCCGTGGGATGATGATGCCGCCATCCGGGGACTTCTCTTTGACGTGCACAAACCCATTACATTAAAATCGGTAAAGGTTTATAATGAAGCCGGGCAGGCCGCTACACGTACCATAGCCTTGGATGATAAAAACGGCCAGGAAATTGCCTCCAAACAGATATTCATCCCCGAAGGAGAAAGCCGGATTGATCTGGATTTTAATATCACACCGGGAAATGCTTACTTTCTGAAGGCGGCCGACCCCCATAAAGGATTGTACCGGAATTCTTCCGGAATGGAATATCCTTATCATATCGGGGATGCCGTGACTATCACCTCCTCCGATCTGGGTACGGGAGCATATTACTTTTTTTACGATTGGGAAGTGGAAACTTCCGGTGACAGTGCCAGTTGCAGAAAAGAAGTGGTTGCCGTCATTAAACGGGTCCCACAGCCGGATTTCAGATATGATGTTTACGACACATCCCTCTATGTTACAAATACCACTTCCGGCGAGAACAGTTATGTATGGGACTTCGGGGACGGAACAACATCATCGGAAAAGAATCCGGTGCATGAGTATGCCGGATATGATACCTATCCGGTGAAACTGGTGGCAGAAAATTCATGTGGCAGTGATAGTATTGTCAAAGAAATTTTGATAACTAAACAATCTGTAGTAGCCTCTCCTCTGCTAAAAAGGAATGATGATATCATAAAGGTTTTTCCTAATCCCGCGGATGATTATATATATATTGTGTCAACGGAAGGATCCCAAAAAGGAATAGTATATGTTTATGATATTACCGGAACACAGGTTATTACCAAAGAAACAGAACATCTGCGATCATTCCGCCTGGATATCGGCAGACTGGGTCCGGGTATTTATATCCTGAAAATTGTTTCGGAGAATTCTGAAAGAAAAATCTATCCGGTAAAATTCGTTGTTCGTTAAAATATTCCAGGAAAGTCATTAAGAAATTAAAAAATATAATGTTATGAGGAAAAAGCACTATTTTGGACATCGATCAAAGAAACGCCGGGTTTTGTTACAAAAAACCTTTTTTGCACTGTTTTTATTAGTAATATCCTCAAGGTTTTCTTTTAGTCAGGAAATATTTCATCCCGAATGGGGATTTCAGGACTTTTCGGCATCCACGGAATATACCGTTACGGATTTGACTGCTGAAAATGTGCAGGCGGAAATTAATGAGGCAGCGGCCCATGGAGGAGGAACGGTGATCGTACCGGAAGGAACGATTTTACTGAATACAGCTTTATGGTTAAAAGACAATGTGAAATTGAAAGGGACGGTGGATTCTGCCGGAAATCCAAAAACCGTTTTTTTGGCTGAAAAAGATGCTTTCGCGGCTGAGGATGATCATACTATCATTAGAATTCAGGGTGTCAGCAATGTGACGGTAGAGAATGTCGTATTGGATGGCAATCACAATTTCGCTCATGGTATAGGAGCCATTTACGGATCACAGAATGTTCTCATTGCCAATAACGTTATCAAAAACATTGGGATTACTAAAATAGAGACCATAGAGGAATCTAAAAATATGCCGGAATACAAAAAAAGTCCGACGGCAATAAACTTTTGGCAATACGATGGGAGAGCCACTATCCGGGGAAATAAGATTCTGAATGTTGGCAAACATGGCATTGCTCTGACCAACAGGGAAAATCCTTCTTCACATTTTATTATTCAGAATAATTCTATTGATAACTGTTATATGGGAATGGACATTTCCACAAACACTCAGCATGCAGAAATATTGGGAAATGTAATCACTCGTTGTCTATATGGAGTTAAGATTGTTAATGCCGGAGATATTGTTTTTCATGATAATAGTATTTATGAGCTGGATGATGCTCCCTGGTGGGATCAATGGCTCAATGAATGGAACCATGGGACAGGGGTCCCGGTGGTTTTTCAGGAAGCGGGAGAGTGGACTCTGTCGGATATTGTCGTACAGGACAATAGCCTTTCGCCTACTCCCGGGAAAAGCATGTTTGCTTACTGGGATGTAACCAATTCGGGTGATAAGATCACCCTTATCAATAATAACAATATCCCCCCGGAAAATGCCCGTCCTTTTCTTAATTATTCATTTATAGGTGCGGGTTATGAAGGAATCGCGACGACCCCTTCCGAACCGGATGTAGGGGTATATAAACCTTATGTTCCGGATATTAGCATTGATGAGAATAAGATCATTTGGGTTTCCCCTGTGGGGGGAGGTGACGGCTCTGCTGAAAATAGCCCTACCACCTTTGAGTCGGCACTGAATCTGGCTACGGAAGGAACAACCATTATCGCACTGGATGGGGAATATTCCTGGAAGGTAGCGATGCCGGAGATCAACCATCTTAATATCATATCTAAAAATAAATGGGGGGCAAAAATCCATTGGGATAAGGATAATGCGCTTGATTTTGGAAATACGAAAGATATTCACCATATCAGTATTATCGGATTCGAAGCATACGCCGATGAGGACTGGAGTTTTTTCATCTTTGCGGCCGGAGATGCCAAAGATATCGGCGTGCATCATATCTATATCAGCGATATGAACTTTCATGATATAGGTACCTGTATTTATTCCGGTTTGCATTCTCATGACTGGACCGTGGACCGTTGCATCTTTCATGACAGCCGGCGGGAATACCTGTGGTATATGATGGGGTGGCACCAGACGGTTATGAACAGCATTATGTATAATAATTCTTATTATTCCCTTTCGGTACGTGGCCATTATCCTTTGAATGAAAAATTCGATTATTATCATCCCGAAAACAATATTCCCATCACGGAGCGACAAAATCCTTTTTTAGATAAGAATGACTGGACCCACTTGATCGTTAATAACACTTTTGGTTCGTGTTTGAATGCCACAGAGGGGGGTAGTACTCACCTGGTGATATTTTACAATAAACCGCCAGAAGATCCTGACGGACAAGGAGAAGATGTGTATTTCCCTCCGCAAAACATTTTAATTGCCAACAATGTTTTTTTCGATAATGGCTCCATTCATAAAAAACCAATTAACATATTTGCGGAAAGAGGTATCAATACGGGAGAAATATGGTCGGTCAACGGAGTTTATGTACTAAATAATGTTACGCCCCAGTCCAAGTTGATCATCCAGGAAGATTATACCATTGAAAGTATCGACCAAAGTACAAACAACATCAATGCAGGAAATCTAAATTTTGTGGATAAAGAGAACCATGACTACCGGCTTACGGCAGAATCAACCGATCTGGTGGATAAGGGTACAACAGAACCCTATTTCCCAAATAATGATCATGGACGTTGTTTACGTGATATACATCCGGATGTTGGTGCATGGGAATACTATGATGTTCCTGCCGCAATAAATCAGAAAAAGATGATTGAAAAAAAGACCCTGACCTTTTTCCCGAATCCGGCGGCGGATGTTGTGCAGATAATGATTCCGGGGAAGAGAGGGAAATACATGATTGTCATTTATGACATAAAAGGACGTGAGGTAAAAAGGGTTATGAGATGGCATAATGAGTTAAAGGGCATACGGTTGGATATCCATGATCTCGCCGGAGGCTTATATGTTAGCAGAGCATTATGCATGCAGAAAGGGAGAAGTGTTTTTTCCGGGAAATTTATTGTTTCACGATAGGAATAGGGGTGAAAAATTATGATCTTTTTTAGAAGAATTGAATCTTTTGGATTATATACCTTTTTATCTTTTTGAAAATAAATTTTTTTTGAGAGTTGTTGTCTAAAAAATTTTAGTCCTATGAAAAAGATAGTTTTTGTTTTATTGTTGGTTTTAAGCATGTGGAATGCAAATGCTGCATTAACTTCCCTGGGTAAGGCTCCGAAAGGAAGAAGCCGGTTCAATGATACGGTTGTAGAACATCCTTTCTTATTTTTTTCTTATGGAGACATTCCTCATCTCAGAGCTATAACTAAAACAACACACAAACATTATTATGAACGTTTGAAAGCCGTGTGTGACCGGTTTATTAATCTTAGTCCCCTAGATCCGTCATCTCTTTCTGACAGTCATGATATACGGCAGGTCTATTTTGAAAATAGCATGCAAATAATAATTAACATGTCCCTTCTTTATTTGTTAACGGAAGATGTTAAATATAAAAACAAAGCAATGGAATGGATCTCCACTTTTTGTGATTATCCAATGAATAAAATAGGGCATGACGGTGGATATCATGTAGGAACATATGCTGCCGGAATCGGCATCGGGTATGATTTTCTGTACAACGATTTGAGCGAGGCGGAAAGGGATAAAATCCGCGAGCGGTTAACGGCAGTGATGAAGGTGGGCCGTGAAGAAGCGGAAAACGGATGGTGGTCACAACTGGATATTCATCATGATCACTGGGTTCCTTTGGGAGGACTGGGCATCGGTGCCGCTGCCCTTTACGGGGAAGCTGTGGAAAGTAAAGCGTGGATGGATTATTTCAAAAGCCGTCTCGAAAGATCCATAAGCCTGATCGGTGAAGACGGGGCCTGGACAGAAGGAGCTGCCGACTGGGTATATGCCATGGCACTTACCTATCCTTTTTTTGATATCTACAAAAGATTGTTCGGGGAAAACTTGTTCGAACAACCTTTTGTAGAAAATGCTGTTGTGTACCGGATCTACAATTATCTCCCGGATGGGACTTATATCAATCATCATGATTCGTTCAGAAACGGCAGATACAATATTCTGGGATCGGCTTCCTGTCACCTGATGAGAAAACTGGCCGGAGAGTTCAAAGACGGGCATGCTCAATGGATGGCAGATCGCGAAGAACAATATGATTTTAAGGAAATATCTCTTCCTGAAGACTGGATTGTCAAACGGGGATATGAACCTCCGGCGCTCCATAGCGTGGGATGGAGTTTTTTATGGTATGATCCCACGGTAAAATCTACCCCCCCGGATGACCTTCCTTTATATCATTTTTTTAATAATCAGGGGTTGATGATCTTAAAAAGCGGATGGTCTGAAAAAGACATCACTTTTACCTTTACCTGTGCCCCCTTTGCCGGACATGCATTTTATGAAGCGGTGAAAAATGGTAATAAAAGATTTACTGACAAATCGGAAATTTACCACATTCATGCGTTAAATAACAGCTTTAACCTGTTTGTTAACGAAAATTATCTTGCAACCCCTCCCGGAGAGGGATATCAGGAGAGTGGAAGCGAACGACATAATACACTTACCATTGAAGGAGCTGCTCAATATAGAACTCCCAAGTATTATGCAAATATGCGAATCGTTGATATGCAGGACAGTTATAGCTATATGGTGGGGGATGCAACCTCTGTGTATCCGAAGAATATAAATCTTGTGCGGTGGTATCGCCATGTTGCCTTTCTCCCTCCGGATATTTTTGTTATCGGCGATGAACTGATGGTGTCTGAAAATTCTGATAATAAGGTTACTACCTGGCAGATGGATTTTGATAATAAGAGTAATAAAGCTTCAATAAATGACTCTTCTATAATTATCTCTCAGTTGTCGGGTTCGGATAAAGGGGCCTTGACGGCACGTCTTTTTTCTGATTCTCACATGGATATAAGCCAGACTACCCTGCATGGTCAATGGTTTGATTATGGCCAGGTTAAAGCTTCTATACCGGGACTTTTCTCCGAAGAAAAAAATCAACATATTTTAACTGTTTTAACCGCTCAGGAAACACCGGATTCAAAGGTTCCGGAGATCAGAGAGATCAAAGGAGATCATGTGATGGGAGCCGTGGTTGATAAAGGTAACAAAAGCGAAGCGGCAATATTTATGGTTTTTAGTGATAATATTGACCGGTGTCTTCCTTTGCATTTCGAGGTAATTTCAAAAGATACGCTGACATGCCATATTTTCTCACTTACCCCAAATACGGGCTACCATATCTCGAATACTTCGTTAACTGTTAATAATTTTAAAAAATATTCTGTTACAATAGATTCGGGGTCTGAATATACAACTAATTCAAAAGGGAGCATCACAGTCGAACTCGTAAATGATGAAGTTACCGGTGTTTTTAGTAATCGGACCGGCCAAATTAAGGTTTTCCCCAACCCCAATGATGGTAATTTCTGGTTGGTATATGATACTGATCCCGAGATTTCCCCTGTTGTTGACATAATTGATATCCAGGGAAAAATGGTATGGCATGGTAAATTGGAAAACAAGACGGGGAACAGATTTTTTATTAAGCCTGACAATCTGAATAAAGGAATTTATTTCATAAAAGTTACCAATGAGGATGATATTAAAACGCTCAGGTTTTTAGTCCTTTAAATACTTTATAATATTCCCCTTTTTCTTTGAGTAGATGATCCAGAAATATAATATCAACTTGTCTTTTCTCAAGCATGAAGAAGTGGTTACAAATTAAATCAGGGGGTATTCCCGTATTTTCTTCATGGTGAAAGTCCGGGATATGCTGTGAAAATTAATATTTTCAGGTTGGAATAAGTGAAAAATATGTAGGTGGGATAATAATAATATATAAAATAATTTGAAAAATGGAATATTTGCCTTTTTCCCCAAGAATAATAAAGGGAAGTTTGATTATTTCCTTTTTGTTAATTTTTCTTTCCGGATGTATAGGAAATCATACGGAGGTTGCTGTTTTTAGCCGGGAACATACCCGTTATTCCTGGAATACGAAAGAGTTTCATTTACCGGTTGACTGGAGTGGTTATGAATATCTGAACCTGGACATAAAAGTTTCTTCCCCCCAGTGTTATCAGTTGGGGTTGTATACTCAGCGCGGATATACGGAGATCAGTATATATCCTTTCCAGAATACCAGGATCACAATGCCTGTTCCTTTGCATTTTTATCGTGACCCTTTTATGAAAGGAAGTGAAATGGCAGATCTTTTTAACCATTCCATGGAGACGGGATTTCTAGATATTTGGGGGGTTAAAACAGGCCCGCTGGATAAGGTTGATTCTATTGTTTTACGTCTGGAAATGCCATTGGGGGATCCGGAAGTAAAGATATTCGGAATTACTTTAACAAAAGAGAGATATCCGGGGAAAGCCATTGAACCACAGGTATTGGTAGATAAATTCGGGCAATGGATTCCCGGTGACTGGTCCGGGAAAATCAAAAATACGGATCAATTAAAACAACGATGGGCTGAGGATGATTCATTGCTGGCAGTGCAGTCCGGAATATTAAACAGGGACCGATATGGCGGTTATCCGGGGGTACAACTCCGTGCGACGGGTTTTTTCCGGACGGAAAAGATCAATGGGAAATGGTGGTTGGTGGATCCGCTGGGACATCTGTGTCTGGTAACCGGAATCAATGGAGTAAGTCCGGGGGATTATACAAAGACAAAAAACAGGGCATATATGTTTGCCGAAATGCCGCCCGATCAATTCATAAAGAAAGATCAGAAGGGGGGGGTTACTCATATATCCCTGGGATTGTGGAATCAATACCGGCATTATGGTCAGGTATGGAAAGAAAAATGGAAGGAGGAAACAGTAAAAAGGATGCGTATCTGGGGGTTCAATGCGATTAACTGGTCTGTCCCTTACCTGAACGATAAGGTAGTGTTTGCTAAATTTTTATATGGCTGGGGAATTGAGGAAGGGATTATGGGCTTCCCGGATGTCTATTCCGAAGCATTTGAAAAAAAGGCCGATAAGGTGGCTTCACAACAATGTGCTCCGTTAAAAGATAATCCTTTGGTACTAGGGTATTTTTTGGGAAATGAACCTGTATTTCCGGGAAAAGAGTCTCTGGTAGTAGACGCTTTTCTTAACGGCCCGGATACAAAAACCAAAGAGAAATTAAAAAAATTCCTCGCTGAAGGTGATACTCCGGAACGAAGGATACGTTTTGTTCATGAAGCTTACCGGCATTTTTTGGAGGTTACCGTTCAGGCCATACGAAGGTATGATCCCAACCATCTGATTTTGGGGATGCGCTACGGAAACCTGAATATATCCGATGATGTGATTGAAATGGCGAAGCTTTATGATGTATTCAGTTTTAACCGTTACACTTATACCCTTCCCCGTGAAAAGTTGGATCATGTTTATAATTTACTGGATATGCCAATCCTTGTTGGCGAGTTTCATTTTGGTGTACCCGGCAGAGGTCTTTATCCCGGACTGATCAAAGTGCCCGACCAGCAAGCCAGAGGTAGTGCTTACCGTAATTATGTGGAAAATGCTTTTGCCCATCCGGGAATTGTGGCCACTTTTTGGTACCGCTGGCGCGACGATCCGGTAACAGGCAGGGATATCGGTGAAAACTATAATATAGGTATGGTTGATGTTATGGGACTCATGTACAGGGATCTTATAAATGCTGTTATACAGACACATGAAGAAATTTATAAAGTTCATGAAGGAGAACAACCCCCTTTTACATGGGAATATCCCGGAAGGAACTAAAAAAAGCATAAACCCAATGTTCTGATCTTCCCTTTTACCTTAATGCACTTATCTCTTCCCCTGTGCCGGGTTTCTCATCAGGTTTCTTACCCCGGTAATTACAGCCTTTATGTAAACTACGGTTTCTATAAATTTCATATCCTTATGAAAAACAAATAAAATCCCATGTTTGTTTACGTTATATTATGATGCTTGAGATTCAGAATTGGTTATAATCAAACTAAATTGTACATTGAGAAGAAAACTTTACATATACTTATTAACTTCACATGGCTGTTTTATGTATTACGGTATATAAGGAAAAGAAAACAATAAAATGAGTGTTACCTTGTATTTTGAGAATCATAAATAGGAGTGAATTGTTCGACTGGGATATAGTATAATAGCAGAAAATGTTGCTTTACTGATGAGAAATAAATTTTATAGTACTTAATGATAAGTTATTTCCCTCATAATTAACCCTAAAAGCAACCTGTTATGAAAAAACCTGTTATCTTTTAATCTGAAGTTGTTTCCGTTGATCCCGAAAAAAGGGTTCCTTTGCGAAACATGATTATGGCAGTAATTGCCTGATCTTTTTATAGAAAATCCAACTTTTGCCGGCAGTGGGGTATTCATTATCCTACGGATTATATATTAATTTAATAGATACGTTTATTACCTAATGAACTACAATCAAATGAAAAGAGAAAGTATTTTACGAACATTTTTACATTTAAAAAAGAACTATGGAATATTCATTATTTCTTTTATTTATTCTTTCATGATTTTATCTGGTGTCCAGGCGCAGATCATTTTTGACGATGATTTTGAATCCGGTGTTTTGGATAATAATAAATGGGACGTTACCTGGTGGACCGATCACCAACTTTCCGAAGGGATACAGCCTGAGATAGTCACTTCCCCGGTACGCTCGGGAAATTATGCGGTAAAGATGAGGATTGAATACCAATGGAATGGTGTTAATGATTATGACCGGACTGAACTGCAGGGGAAAAGGAATGATAATGGGTCTCACGTGAGTTTTTTTCAGCCGGGTGAAGAATATTGGATAGGATTTAGTTGTTTCCTTCCGTCAGATTGGGCTGTGGATAATGCCGAGGAGTTAATTTTTCAACTGCATGGTAATGGTAACGGGGACAGATCCCCGTCGTTAGCATTATATATTGATGGCAATGAATGGTACTGGTATAACCGGTGGCAATCGGACCGCAATGCCGTCAACTCTACTGAAGGAGAAAAAGAATTATGGAGAGACCAGTATGAAAAAGGAGAGTGGGTTGACTGGGTGATTCATGCTAAATGGTCTTATAACAGTGATGGTTATCTTGAGATATTTAAAAACGGAACTTCCATAGTGCAGTATAACGGTCCGAACTGTTATAATGATGAGCTGGGAATCCGGGGTCCTCAGACAGGAGTGTATAAATGGCCGTGGTTGGATGGACCTACCAATGTAACGGAAAGAATTGTTTATCTGGATGAGTTTAAAGTGGGTGGAGCCAACAGTTCTTATGATGATGTTGCTCCGGGAAATAACACTACCCCGGTTACAAGTGATTTTAACTGGTCTGCACCGGAATGTGGCAACGAGGTTTCTTTTTCGGATCAATCCACGGGCTCTCCCACGAGCTGGAGCTGGGATTTTGGAGACGGGGGCAGTTCGACGGAGCAGAATCCTGCACATACGTATGCCCAGCCGGGAACATATACGGTGGTATTGCAGGCGGGTAACGGGAGCAGCAGCGACAGTCACAGTGAGGATGTGACGGTGAGTTTTGCCGAAGAACCGTCAGCTACGGATGTATCGCGATGTGGCAGCGGATCGGTAACCTTAACGGCGAGCGGGAGCGGCACCCTGCGGTGGTATGATGCAGCTACTGGGGGGACGTTGTTACATACAGGGACTGACTATACAACCCCTGAATTGACTGCCACGACGACATATTATGTGGAGAACGCAGTAGGATACGCGGCGACGGAACATGGAGGGAAAACAGAGAAAGGGAATACGGGGGATTATTATCCCTGGGATGATGCCGATGCGAGCTGGGGATTGCGTTTTGATGCATTGACGGATATTGTATTGAAATCGGTGAAAGTGTATAATGGGACATCGAGCGCGGGGAGTTATACGGGAGAACGTACCTTTACGGTGGTGGATGCCTCGGGGAATGAGGTAACGAGTGCTACGGTAAATGTTGTCAGCGGGGAGCAGCGATTAACGTTGAATATGCATATTCCTGCCGGGACAGACTACCGGTTGTTATCCGATCGACATGTTGGATTATGGCGAGACACCGGCGGGGCGAGTTATCCGTACACGTTGGGATCACTGGCCACGATAAAGGCGGGCGTGAGGTATGACGGCGTTGAGCCATCGGACAGGACCGGGTATTATTATTTCTTTTACGATTGGGAGGTTGAAGAAGACGGGAGTTCTTCTGCGACGTGTAGCAGTGACCGTGTGGCAGTGCAGGCGGTTATCAATCCGCTGCCGGAGGCTTCATTTACCTACACGAAAGATAATCGTACGGTGACGTTTACAAACACGTCTGTAGGCGACAGTTATTCCTGGGATTTTGGAGACGGGAATAGTTCGACGGAAGCCAATCCGGTACATACCTATGACAGTGACGGGAGTTATACGGTTACGCTGACAGCAACTAATAGTTGTGGGGATAATGATTCCTCCCAGGTGGTTGTAGTTGGGAATGCCTCCCCGGTTACGGCATCGTTTTCTTATTACAGGGAAAATGAATGTAGTAGTGAGGTTTCATTTACGGATATGTCGGAAGGCTCTCCCACGAGCTGGAGCTGGGATTTTGGAGACGGGGGCAGTTCGACGGAGCAGAATCCTGCACATACGTATGCCCAGCCGGGAACATATACGGTGGTATTGCAGGCGGGTAACGGGAGCAGCAGCGACAGTCACAGTGAGGATGTGACGGTGAGTTTTGCCGAAGAACCGTCAGCTACGGATGTATCGCGATGTGGCAGCGGATCGGTAACCTTAACGGCGAGCGGGAGCGGCACCCTGCGGTGGTATGATGCAGCTACTGGGGGGACGTTGTTACATACAGGGACTGACTATACAACCCCTGAATTGACTGCCACGACGACATATTATGTGGAGAACGCAGTAGGATACGCGGCGACGGAACATGGAGGGAAAACAGAGAAAGGGAATACGGGGGATTATTATCCCTGGGATGATGCCGATGCGAGCTGGGGATTGCGTTTTGATGCATTGACGGATATTGTATTGAAATCGGTGAAAGTGTATAATGGGACATCGAGCGCGGGGAGTTATACGGGAGAACGTACCTTTACGGTGGTGGATGCCTCGGGGAATGAGGTAACGAGTGCTACGGTAAATGTTGTCAGCGGGGAGCAGCGATTAACGTTGAATATGCATATTCCTGCCGGGACAGACTACCGGTTGTTATCCGATCGACATGTTGGATTATGGCGAGACACCGGCGGGGCGAGTTATCCGTACACGTTGGGATCACTGGCCACGATAAAGGCGGGCGTGAGGTATGACGGCGTTGAGCCATCGGACAGGACCGGGTATTATTATTTCTTTTACGATTGGGAGGTTGAAGAAGACGGGAGTTCTTCTGCGACGTGTAGCAGTGACCGTGTGGCAGTGCAGGCGGTTATCAATCCGCTGCCGGAGGCTTCATTTACCTACACGAAAGATAATCGTACGGTGACGTTTACAAACACGTCTGTAGGCGACAGTTATTCCTGGGATTTTGGAGACGGGAATAGTTCGACGGAAGCCAATCCGGTACATACCTATGACAGTGACGGGAGTTATACGGTTACGTTGACTGCCACCAACGGATGTGGGAACGATGAAATGCAACAGACCATTCATGTGGGAACTTCTACCGGAGAACCTTTCCTCGATTATCCTTTCATCGGCACCGGTTATGAAGGAATTACGACCACTCCTTCTGTCCCTGCCCCCGGTGTTTATGTTCCCTATGTCCCCGATATCGTAATAGATGAAAGTAAGATTATCTGGGTATCTCCCGGAGGAGGTGGTGACGGGTCTTCTGAAAATTCTCCTACAACCTTTGAGAATGCAATCAACAATGCTCAGGAGGGGACAACCATCATCGCACTGGATGGGGAATATTCCATCAACATTAGTTTCCCGCTTCTGCATGGGGTGAACATTATCTCCAAAAACAAATGGGGAGCAAAAATATATTGTGGCAGTGGCGATGCTTTTTATCTTGGAAACTATAAAGACATACATCATATCAATATTATCGGTTTTGAGGTGTATGGGGATGACGGAGGAGAATTTATTTTTGCGGTTGGAGATGCCAAAGATATAGGAACGCATCATTTTTACCTCAGCGATATGAAATTCCATGATCTGAAGATGGGGCTTTACACCGGTTTGCACTCCCATGACTGGACCGTGGACAGGTGCATATATTACAATAGCCGGGCGTCCTATCTGTGGTATATGATGGGGTGGCATCAAACGGTGATGAACAGTATTATGTATAATAATACTTATTACTCCATTGCCATCCGGGGGCACTATCCGCTGGACGAGGAATTTGATTATTATCATCCGGAAAACAATACTCGCATCAGCGACCGGGATAGCTCCTGGCTGGATCCTGATGACTGGACACATATGATCATCAACAATACCTTTGGAACCTGTACCAATACGTCGAGGCCGGCTTATACTCATATAGGTATTTATTACAACATGCCGCCGGAAGATACGCCGGGACAAGGTGAGGATGTTTATTTCCCGCCACAGAACATTACCATTGCCAATAATGCTTTTATTGACAATGGCCCCCTGCATAAAAAACCGGTGATTATTTTTGCAAAAAGAGGGATCAATACCGGAGAGGTATGGTCTGTAAACGGGGTGTTCATTTATAATAATGTTACGGACAAAGACGAAATCCTGGTCCAGGAAGATTATTCCATCGAGAGTATTGACCTTTCCTCAGACGTAGTTAATGCTACACATATCAACTTTGTGGATGAACAGGGTCGGGATTACCGGCTGACATCTGCTTCTACAGATTTGATTGATCAGGGAACGACAGCTCCTTATGTTCCCAATGTGGATTTTCTACGGGTAGAACGTGATGGAATTCCTGATGTGGGAGCTTATGAATATACGGGGCAGAAATCTGCAATGGTAACTACATCCTTGGTCGATGAAAAAATGCCTGTTGTCAATATCTTCCCGAATCCTGCTTCAGAGAATTTAAATATCCTGTTGCCTGAAAAAGAAGGAAATTATGTCTTTACCGTTATAAACCCATCAGGAGAAAAAGTTATGGTAAAGAATATATTTGGTTATAAAGGAGAACAGGTTCAACTGGATATTAGTAATTTGCATGAGGGATTGTATTTTCTGATGATACGATCCGGGAAACAGGAATACAGGGCTTTGAAGTTTATTGTTAAAAGGTAATCATAATCCTGTCGATTGGCGGAAAGGGAAGGCCTAAAGCCTTCCCTTTTTTATTCTATAATGTCAGAACTCTTGAAACCGTATAAAAAATTTCCTCTTATTTTTTCATTAGCATCGTAACAACAGAAAAAACCATTTTTATATTTTGACACAGACATACGACGATATAAGTCTGTGATATTTCATAGAGCGACAGGTTTACGACAAGTTAATTTACATAGAAATATTCCTAAAATGGTGATGATGAATGATCAGGCCAGGAGTTCGGAACATGAGCTTACAAAGCATTTGGTTATTGAATATTGATGTTGAAAGTCCTGCCCGTTTTTTCAATTTGCAGGTATCTTTTCTCAGGATGGAATTTCCAGTGATCACTGCCGGAGACTTTCTCCGGTGTTTCGGTAGTTTTTACGAGGAATACATAATCATGGTCTTTCTTTGAATTTATGCTGATCTTTCCTCTTTTACAGGTGATATGAATATCTTCATAATCTGTTCCTTCTCCTGTAGCTCTGTGGAAAAGAAAGCTTCTTTTTTTACCGGGATAAATAAGCAGGGTTATTTTTCCTGAACAGGAACGGTCTCCGATGCCGGTTACCCCGTTGTTAATTTCCATGGGGATGATGGCTCCTTTCCTGATGAAAATAGGAGCCCGTGCCAGGGGATATTCTCCGGTTATGTCCGATCCGCCCGGGTATTCCTTATCTGTCCAGAAATCTATCCACATGCCTTCTGCAGGCAGCGTAAAACGCACCGTATTGGTATCGGAAGTGATGGCCTTGAAAAAGATATCGTTTCCGACGGTGTGGCTTCTTTGTTCTTTCGAGATGTTTCTCATCATGGAGCCTCCGTGTAAATGGGCATCCACGAGTGTGCTGAACATATATTGACTCAATTGATAATGAAGGTTAACGTAATATCTGTATATCTTTGTTGTTTCTTCATCGTGGTACCATGGCAGATGGTTTGTAAAAGCTCCGTTGGAGCCTCCGTTGTCCATGGTCGTTGTCATGGCGGCAAACTGGGTATAACGGATAAGTTGGTTCTTGTCTGACCTGGCATTGTAAAATCCGCCTATTTCACAAGCCAGTGCACCAAAACCGACCAGCGCTGAGGTGTAGATATTGTCGATCTGCAGTTTCAAGCCTTCGTAATCGCCGGAGAAGTCACCGCACCACCCCAGTGTGAGTTTGGGAATACTTGCCGACAGTCCCCCCTGGTGAGAATAAGGGCGTGCCATGATCATACCTGCAGGATTACGGGAAAGGGTATAGTCAAACATGTGATCGTAGTAAGCGTGTTTGAAATCCAGCAAAGAGATCCGGCCTTTGGAGGTGATAATGGAATCGCCGTAGTAAAGGCCGTCTTCACCCTTATGCCTGTATTCTTCAGTGAGGCTCAGGGAATCGGCAAAAGTGGCTTCTCCCTGATCCACCTTCCATCCGTATATACCGTCGACGAAAACTTTGTCCAGTTGTTTGTCCCACCAGGCCATAGCTTCGGGATTGGTAAAGTCGAGATGAACCCCTTCCCCTTTCCACCATACGGATGTTTTGCCATTGTTTACTACATATCCCTTTTCCCGTACATAATCAAAATAGGGATTCTTCGGAACAGGCACGTCCTCCGCCGTACGGTTAATACAGCCGGTGAGCCAGAGAATGACCCTGACGTTTGCCTGCTTGAAAGTATCAATCATGGCACGGGGATCGGGATACCTGGCGGTATCCCAGTTGAAATCATTGTAACTGAGTTCCCACGGACTGTCAATAATGATACCGCTGACGGGAATATCGTGGGCACGGTATTGGCGGTAAAGATCCAGCGCGGCAGCCTGGGTGTTGATGCTGTCTTCCCAGATAATGTGGCTGATGAGCCATTTTGGGGTGATGGGAGGATTCTTTTCCGGCATGTTATGCTTTTCCGGGTGCCGGATACAATTGCTTAAAATGAATAAAGAAAAAACCGGAAGAAAAATAAATTTTGTTGTAAATCTCATGGTTATGTGTGTTCAAATATTTAATAATAAAGGTTGAAAGATGTTTTCATTGTAGTGTATATTTTCATTAAAATATTTTTTTGAAAATGGATTTTGAAATACATTTTA
>CAZYPI010000002.1:27300-52531 GCA_964649335.1 uncultured Rikenellaceae bacterium
AATCACTACCCATAAAAAATCTAAAATATCCATATTTTGTTTTGGGAAATAATCGTGGATAAAGTTTTTTAGAAAAAAGCAGGCATGATAAGAGAAAATCTCTTTACCGGGATATACAATAGAAAATAGTTGTAAATATTAAAAAACAAAGGAGGATTAAATATGGTACAAATGGCGGGACGACCCGGCAAGAGGGCATGAGTATGGAGAAAATTATAACCCGGGTATCGTCGACATCACTGATCAGGCTTATCCGCTAATGATCTGCGCTATGGGAAAGACACACGGACGCCTGAAGGATATTCCTGCAGGGGAAAAGTTTCCTTATCAAAAGAAACCATAAAATAATCCTGACCATGAAAAGAACCTGCCGCATCTTCATTCAGACAGCATTTGTTCTGTGTTTTTTTAGCGGGGCTGTATATACCGCCTATCCCCGGCAAGTAATGGCAGGGCCCTGGCTTGTGAAGCCGGGCAGCACGCAGATGATCATACGCTGGGAACTGGACGCAAAGTATGCGGATCCCGTGATCGAATATGGCCGTGATACCCTTCGCGTCCGCAGGAAAACCCTTGAGTTGCGGGGAACCAAAGAGAGGGCCTTTCTGTATCAGGCAAAACTCCTGGGGCTGAAGACAGGACAGACGTATTATTACCGGCTTCTACGTCCTGTCCGGGGGAGATGGCATACTTTCCATACATGGGCAAAAGATCAGGACACATTCTCTTTTGTGGCTATGGGCGATAGCAGAAGCAATCCGAAAATTTTTTCAAAGATTATTTTTGAGACGGGAAACGTGCACCCCGATTTTATTATCAGCATGGGAGATCTCGTGGCGAGAGGAGAAAGATATGATGAGTGGCATAAATATTATTTCCCGGTAGTACAAAAGATAGTATCCACAATCCCGCTGGTAAGCACGCTGGGAGATCATGAAACAGAAGGAGACAACGGGGAGTTATTCCGCTATTTTATGTGTGGGGATGAGTCAGTGGAGAAACTGTGGTTTTCTTTTGACTATGGTAATGCTCATTTTATTTCACTTGATTATCGTCATCCGCAAGATACGGAGATGATCCGGTGGTTTGTGCATGATATTACTGCGGCGAAGAAAAAATGGAATTTTGTTTATATGCACCGGCCGGTATATAATCTTGGAGGTCACCGCTCTGAATGGGGAAAAGGAATATGGCCGGATCTTTTTTATAAGTATGGAGTGGATATTGTCTTTTCCGGACATTCTCACTTGTATGAGCGTTTTTATCCGGTCAGGCCCGAAGGAGATGCCGACGGGTCAGCCGTCACTTATGTGACCACCGGGGGGGCGGGAGCCGAACTGTATGAATCGGTAAAGAACATCGCAGTCGTGGCGATGTCCCGATCCGTGAATCATTTTGTTGATGTTAAAATTAATAAAGATACCCTGAAAATGACAACCCTCGATATGGACGGTCATGTGTTGGACCGGTTTAGGATCATCAAAAGTGGTCGTGAAAAAGTGTTTGATGAAAAAATCGTATCACAGGAAATATTGAATACCGTAACGGGTTTGAATGCTGCGCTTGCAGGGAGTCTATCGGCCATACCCCTGCGTTATCATCCTGCTCTGTACGATCTGGAACTATCCTCTATGGCACTGGAGGATATTCCTTTTTCAGTGCAGTTATCGCAAGGATCGGAAGCTTCTTATATTATGGACTATTATCGTGATACGTTGAAAGCAGGCTCTTTACTGAAGACTCGCCTGAAAATCTTCCGGAAAAAAGATGTGATTGTCTCTCCCTGGGGTGAGATAAAACCGGAACTACGCTTGATGATGATCTATGAATATGCGGGGAAACGGGATACAATTATCGGAGGGGCAGTGGAATACTGGCCGCCTGAAGAACAGTAAAAGAAGTTGGGTTTTATTTATGTCTCTGAAAGGGAAAGATAATTTTAGAAGGAAGGGGGGAAATATTTTTATTATGATGGATCAGTTTTATTTACCCCCTCAGTCCTAATTAATTGTATTTTTATTGACGTTTTTTTTTAAAAGAAATTCTATTAAATTTAGGCTTAATTATTATTAGGGGAAGAGTAAACAATGGAATCTGGTAATTATAAAGAAAAAGAACTTGTCAGATGCCTTAGAAAGGGTGATATTGATGCATTTAATCAATTATATGAAAAATACAATTTGAAATTATTTTATTTTATCAGAGGTTATGTTGGAGTAAAAGAAGATATTGAAGAGCTGATTCAGGAAGTGTTTATGACAATCTGGGAGACCCGTATACGGTTAAAAGAAAATTTATCTTTCAATGCCTATATTTTTACTATTACATATAATGCTATTCTAAAATATTACCGGCACAAGGGGAGACGATTGAAACACACCCAACGCTATCTTTTAGATACGGATATGTTCAGTAATACTTTGATGGAAAATATTGAAAGCAAATATCTTCGTGAACAAATAGAGAAAATAATCAGCACACTGCCTGCAAAAAGACAAATGATTTTTAGACTAAGCAGGGAAAAGGGATTAAGTAATAAAGAAATTTCCGAAAAGCTGAGTCTGTCTATACGAACAGTGGAAAGCCAGATTTATCAGGCATTGAAGTTTATTAAAAAACAGATTATAAGGGAGAATCTGTTAGTATTACTCGTCTTTTTACTTTTACGTTAAGCTGCCTATAGTGCTGTATCTGGGTATGAATACCCGATATTTTAATTTTTTTATAAGTAGTCATGGAATTATAGGGATATATATATACGGTTTTAGGTTAATAAATTAGGGTAATATCAGAGAAGTGTGAAAATTTCGCACTTCTCTGATGTTATAAGAAAGGGAACAAATATGGAACAGTGGGAAAAAAAGAAAAAAGAGGAGATAAAATCGTTTCTCAAAAAAGTATTCAAAAATAAAGGAGGTACAAATATCGACCAGACACGGTTGAAAACATATTTATTAGACTCCACAACAAGAGAAATTACCAAATATATTTTATGGGAACAATGGGACGGGATTGATTTTAAACCGATTTCAAAGGATGAAGTAGATTCTGAAAGAATCTTGGAAAAAATTCATCACAATTTACATGTCAAAGAGTGGCAGGATATGAAACATATCCCGTTTTACAGAAGAGCGTATCATACATTTTCAAAAATTGCAGCTATACTTATCTTTCCCATTCTTGTTATTTCAGTGTGGCTATTAATAAAAGAAGGATCGATTACTCATGAAAAAAATCCCTCTTATGCTGAAATTACTTCACCTTTGTCGGCCAGAACATTTTTTTCATTGCCGGATGGTTCGTGTGGTTGGTTAAATTCCGGCAGTACATTGAGATTTCCCGTTCACTTTAAGGGGCGGGAAAGATCTGTATTTTTACAGGGAGAAGGATATTTTAATGTGAAAAAGAATCCCAAAAAACCGTTCGTTGTTCATACGGATAATCTTAAAATAATGGCCTTGGGTACAAAATTCAATGTACAGAGTTATGTGGAGGATCAAACCCAGATTATTACTCTTGAGTCGGGTAAATTAGTGATCAACTGTTGTGGGAATTCTTCCAAAACAAAAAGAATTTCTACATTAGATCCGGGAGAACAAATCCTCATAAACAAAGAAAACAAAACAGTAAAAAAGTTTAAAGTTAATCCCGTAGAATATTCTTCCTGGAAAAACGGATTGCTTATTTTCAGGAGTGATCCCATGGACGAGGTAGTCAAGAAAATCTCCAGATGGTATAATGTTTCTATTTCACTGAAGGGGGACGAAATACGAACATACCGATACCGTGGAACTTTTAAGGATGAGTCTTTGGATGAAGTATTACGCTTACTTAAAATGACTTCTCCCATAGATTATACAGAAAACAAAAGAGAGAAATTACCCGATGGCACATTTAAAAAAAGAAAGATTGTATTATTTCTGAAACCTGGATATAACCGTGAATAAATTTTAGTAAATTCTATTACAAATAACCCTTTTGTTAAACTTAAAAAAGTATGCCTATGAAAAAGTAAAAAAGTAAAAAAAACAGGAAAGTGTTGCCGCACTTCCCTGTTGAATTAGCAGTTCTTAAAACCAATTTGTTCACAAATCGTTAAACCACTAAATCGCGCAAAATTATGAAAAATGTACGAAAGTTTATCGGATCAGCGATATTAATTTGCTGCTCTCAAAAATTTTTAATAATGAAAGCCACTGTTTTACTCATTTTTCTCAGTATAATTCAAGTTATGGGAAAAGGAATCTATTCTCAGAATACTCCTGTTTCCCTGAATCTTGATAATGTAAGAATTGAGAATGTGCTGAGTGAGATCGAAAGCCAGAGTAACTACTATTTTCTGTACAATGAGAAACTCATTGATGTCAAAAAAAAGATTGACATAAATGTAAAAGACGAGCCAATAAAAGATGTTCTTTTTGAACTGTTTGCCGGAACGGATGTGAAATTTGTTGTTGTGAACAATCAGATCCTTTTATCCCCTAAAAATCTGATTAGTTCTTTTTATCCTTCCATACATGGAAAAAATGCTCAACCACAAGGAAAAATTACAGTTACCGGCAAAGTTACAGATAGCAAAGGAAATTCGTTACCGGGTGTGTCTATATTAATAAAAGGGAAGCATCAGGGAACTACAACCGACATGAATGGTGAATACAGCATTGTGTTGGATGATCCTAATGCTACATTGGTATTTTCTTTTGTGGGGTATCGTTCCCGGGAAATTTCTCCTTCCGGAAAAACCACATTGGATGTTGAATTGTTGGAAGATGTTTTAGGTCTGGATGAAGTAGTTGTAGTAGGTTACGGCACGCAGAAAAAAGTCAATCTTACCGGCGCCGTAAGTTCTGTCTCAGGGAAAAAACTGGCTGACAGACCTGTAACCAATGTCTCTGAAGGTTTACAAGGGCTTGTCCCCAATCTGAATATTACAACTCCCATTAGCGGGGGGCAACCTGGAGCCAGTAAACATTGGAATATAAGAGGGTTTGCAAATCTAAACGGCGATAATTACAGATCTCCGTTGATATTGGTAGATGGAGTAGAGATGAATCCCGACGAACTGGACCCGGATAATATTGCAAGTGTTTCCGTCTTGAAAGATGCCGCCTCAGCCGCTATCTACGGATCACGTGCGCCTTATGGTGTTGTATTGATAACTACAAAAAAAGGCCACAAAAATGAAAAAATGAGTTTTACCTATAATGATAACTTTGGCTGGGGTTCTCCTATAATATTACCGAAATCACCGGGCTCTTTAAGATGGGTTGCTGCCATAAATGAAGCTGCAGTGAATGCCGGATCCCCTCCCAAATATGGAGGAGAACAGTTACAAAGGATAAAAGATTATGCCGATGGTAAAATAAATGATGAAGTATATTCCGTTGGAAATGACTGGGTTGGAAACTCAAATAGGGACTGGCCTTCATTGGCATATAAAAAAGGCAATTTCAGACAGAAACATTCTTTAAGTTTTTCAGGTGGCAGTGAATCATCCTCATATTATGTGGCGGCCGGATATTTTCATCAGGACGGTGATCTGGCTTGGGGAAATGATTATTTTGACAGATACAATATTCTGGCTAATTTTAATACCAGTATAACAAAATGGCTCCGCTTCAATTTTAGTACGAAGTTTACCCAATCTTTTTATAATGGACCTCTTAATGATGCGGTAAGACCTGAAGACCATTACCAAATAGAGATTATGGCACATTATCCTATTAACGGATTGTATCTTCCAAAGGATCAGTTCCCAGGAGAATATGCCGATCGTACACCTCAACGATTGGAATATGGAGGAAGGACTACACGTAAAGGAAATGAAATAATCTATACGTTAGGAGCCGAGATTGAACCCATTAAAGGATGGAAAACAGCTATCAATTACAATGCAAAATATAATTTTTCAAGGTACACGAAGCATTATAAAACCGTCTATTCAAGACAACCGGATAGTACGTTTAATGTTTTATTGAATCCCATTACATCTTTTAATGAGGGAACGGGAAATGATATCTATTCGTATCTGTATGCCACCTCTTCCTATGAGAAAAATATTAAAAAGCATTATTTTAACTTTATGCTTGGGTATGAACAAGAGTTAATGAAAATATACGGATTAGGCGGTTATAAAAAGGATCTCGTCACGGATGAAGTTCCTTCCATAAGTACAGCCACAGGAGAAATGTTCATTGATGATAATCTGAGCCATTGGTCTACCATGGCTTATTTTGGAAGGATTAATTACAATTATGAGAGTAAATATCTTTTGGAAATTAATGCACGCTACAATGGTTCTTCCCGATTTACCGGGGCTAATCAATGGGGATTCTTTCCTTCAGCATCGGTCGGATACAATATCTCAAAAGAAGCTTTCTGGGATCCTGTCAAAGGAGTTATTTCCAACCTGAAATTAAGAGCTTCCTGGGGATCTCTGGGCAATCAGGATGTAAGCAACTATCTTTATATTCCCATTGTCCCCATCAGAACCAGACTCGATTTTATTATTGGAGATGAACGACCGGTTTATACGCTTGCTCCCAATCTGGTAAGTACCAATCTTACGTGGGAAACTATCAAGACTCTGGATTTTGGTGCTGATGTGAGTTTCCTGAGAAACCGGTTGGGTGTCGTGTTTGACTGGTATAATAGAAAAACCCTCGGTATGTTTGGATATGGGAATGCATTACCTTATACTTTCGGGACGCATCCTCCGACAGAAAACAATAGTGATCTCTCAACAAAAGGATGGGAACTGGAGTTGAAATGGTCGGATGTGACAAATAATAATTTAAGATATAATTTGAGTTTTGTCTTATCTGATTCCAGGTCAAAGATTACAAAATATGTTAATAATCCAGAAAATGTCCTCAGTGATTATTATGTCGGACAAATTATCGGAGATGTCTGGGGCCTGACTACCAACAAGATATATCAATCTGATGATGAGGCTGCCGCAGGCCCTGACCAGTCACAAATATACGGTGGTAACTGGGGAGCAGGAGATATCGGATACAAAGATCTTAACGGGGATGGAAAAATTACTTATGGTGACTGGACGTTGGATAATCCCGGGGATTATTCTATCATTGCCAACACATCCCCACATTTTAATTATGGGTTTACAGGAGATCTTAGCTGGAAAGGTTTTGATTTTCATCTTTTCATTCAGGGAGTGGCAAAACATGATGTCCTCTTTAATAAGGGAAGCCAGTTGTTTTGGGGAGTGATCGGTGCAAGCTGGACTGCTGTTTACGAACCACAGCTTGATTACTGGAGGCCTGCAGATGAAACAAATATTTTAGGACCCAATACGGATGGTTATTTCCCAAAACCCTATCTGAGTGAGGAAACCAGAAAAAACCTGGAACTTCAGACAAGATATATTCAGCACGCAGCCTACATGCGTCTTAAAAATATTCAAATTGGTTATACATTGCCCGGAAAATTGACCAAAAAAGTTAATTCTCAAAAAATCAGAATATACTTTTCTGCTGAAAACCTGTTAACAATCACCAAATTAATAAAGACATTCGATCCGGAATTGGTAGGCAGTTTTACTGGCGGCAGTTGGTTTGCGGGGATGTTGTATCCTATTGCTAAAACGTACTCATTTGGTGTTAATTTAACCTTTTAAAATCTAATGCTATGAAAGTTCAAAAAATAATATATGTATTTGTGCCTCTTCTCCTGTTATCAGGAGCATGTACAAAAAGTGATTTTCTGGAAAAGTATCCTCTTGATCAGATATCTTCCGTGCAATACTGGAAACATACCAGTGATTTAAAGTTGTATGTAAATCAATTTTATTCCAAAAACTGGCAATACGGGGGATTTACCAACGATGATGCAACAGATCATTCCTGGACAGGCGGAATTTACTGGTGGGATGTTGAAAGTGATAATATGGTAGGCAGTGATGGAAAAGAGCCTTTTAGTGAACGTATAGCAGGAACCCGTTCCGTTCCTGCCAGTGCCGGAGATGTAGCCTGGTTGAGAGAAGAAGGACAGGTAACCTGGTATTTCACAATTGTCAGGGATTTGAATATTTTCTTTGAAAACTATAGAAAATGTGAAGATAGTTTTGATGATTATAAACAATATGTCGGAGAAGCACATTTTTTCAGGGCATGGGAATATTATCGTCTGGTGAAAGGTTTCGGTGATGTCCCCTGGTATGATAAAGTTCTGGATGCCGATTCACCTGAACTTTATAAACCACGAGACCCAAGGAACTTCGTTATTGACAAAGTTTTGGCTGATTTGGATACTGCAGCTATGTATATGGTATCGGAGCCCAATGAAGGAGGCACCCGTATCAATAAAGAATGTGCTTTATTAATGAAATCGCGGGTTGCCCTGTATGAAGGAACGTGGGAGAAATATCATAACGGAGATCCTTTTGGGGTAACTAATCCGGATCCTGAGAAGTATCTGAATCAGGCGGTTGAAGCTGCCCGGGAAGTTATGAATTCCGGGTATTATGGCCTTTATTCCACAGGGGATCCGGAACATGATTATTTTAATCTATTTGTACAAACAGATTACTCTGATAACAAAGAGGTTCTCTTCTGGAAAAAATATGATCTTAACCTTGATATGAGGCATTTTCATAATACGGAAACCCATAGATATTTCTTTGGTGCGGGTATTACCAAAAGCCTTGCCGATGATTATTTGTGTAAAGATGGTCTTCCTATTTCATTAAGCCCACAATTTAAGGGATACGATTCATTAATGGTTGAGAGAGAAAACCGGGATCCCCGCTTTACCCAAACCATTTACACAAGAGGAGATCCATGGTTGATTAAAGACGGAGACACATCCAAGATCTTTTACAAATCCGGATTAAATCTGCCCAGTAAAGTACATTGCAAAACCGGTTATCAAATAAGGAAAGGGTCTGATTCACATTATATGCAATACAGACACCCCAATACCACAGCCACCCCGTTTTTTCGTTATGCTGAAGTATTGCTAAATTATGCAGAAGCTAAAGCTGAACTGGGCACACTGACGCAGGGAGATGTGGATATTAGTATCAATCTTCTTAGAAAGCGCGTCGGAATGCCGGATCTTGATATTTCAAATATCCCAACGGATCCTGCATGGCATTATCCCTCATTGAGCCCTGTGATTAATGAAATAAGAAGGGAACGTCGTATTGAACTGGCTGTAGAGGGTTATCGTTGGGACGATATTGCAAGATGGGCTGCTGCCGATGAGCTGATTGTAGGGAAAAATCCTAAAGGAGTTTTCTTTGTTCAACACTATTGGGAAGTGAGTGACCCGGTTCTTGATCCTTTTTATGATGATCGTTTCCCTTTGGTGCCTGGAGATAATGTTGACCTGGATGAGAATGATTTTGTGATGGTTTTCAAGGATAAATTTCCCAATGGATGGGGTTTTGATATAAACCGGGATTATTTGAATCCCATACCTATCAACGAACTAACATTGAATCCTTCCTTAAAACAAAACCCCGGTTGGTGATAATTGACCTTTTATAAGCACATTTTTTTTTAATGGGAAAAGAGGGGACCCTCTTTTCCCATTTCCCAATTCTCGCTTATCATTTAACTCGTTTTCAGATAGAACACATTGAATAAACAATGAGGAAATATAGAATCATTCATGCCGTAAGTGGCTTGCAAAGAGAAAGGATGAAAGGTTTTATTGATCAGTTAAAAAATCCCTCTGAAAAATATTATGTTTCTATATATGAACTGATCCGGGAAAAATATCCTCAGATACAAATAGATAGGGATAACGGTGAACTTTTTGTCAGAGGGATGAATAATTTGAATGGAAATTTCCCCGTATTAATTATCGTTGACGGAATAAAAGATGTGAAGCTTACTACTATCGATCCTAATGATGTGAAAATAATGCATCTGATCAGTAATGGGAAAACGTCAATGTATGGGGGTAGAGCTGCCGGAGGTGTTCTTGAAATCCATACGAAATCTGGGATTAGATAAATTTAATATCGTTATATCTGGGTTAATGGAGTTTTTAAGATAATGAGTTGTTTAACTTAAAAAAAGGGTTCATCCGTAAGATGATTATGTTTTTTGAATGAAAAGAAAAATACAAGAAAGTTTCCAATGATATTTTAAAAACATAGAAAGTATGATTCACAATACCCCATTGCCTGTCCATGATTTACAGAAAGTGCCGGAAAATACTCTGATAGAGGATCTTCTGTTGGAAAAAGAGATAAAAGGCGTGGAGTTTCGGTTCATCTCAATGAAAGGAGAAGTCCGGTTTGCAGGGGAAAGGGGATGGAATTATTATGATGTATTGCTTTCCCTGAAAACGGGGGATGCCATACTTAAGATCAATGGAAATGAATATTCGGTAGGACCCGAACATATTGTCAGGATTCCTTACGGAAAGGGCTATACCATGCTTGTCGGGGAGAAACGGAAGTTCCGGTTTCTGCTCGTCAGGAAATATCTTGACAAAAAGGACAAATGTATAATAAAAGAGAAACCAGAATATCATGATGCGATGTATATTAAATCGTTTTCAGAGTGTCCGGTATATACCGAAGATATAAAAAGTGAAAAAACAATTAACCGGATGTTACTTCCTGAGGGTTTGGTTCCCCGGTTTTGTATGGGTTTGGTAGAAACAGAAGGTCCGGATGAAGTGGGAGAACATGAACATGATATGCTGGATCAGGTGTTTCTCGGCCTGGAAGATTGCCGGTGTCTGGTACATGCTGACGGGGCAAAAGCTTTACTGACACAAAACATGTTGTTACATATCCCTCTTGGATCGAAGCATTCTGTAACAGTCGAAGAAGGGAATAAACTCTCCTATATCTGGATGGACTTTTTTCTTTCACAGGAAGGTCAAAAGTATATGGAAGAACAACATCATATAAAAAACGAATAAAAAATTTATTTTAAGATCCATTATATTTTTCTCCGGTCACTGATGAAAAATTTTATAAATCTAGTATGGCGGTAGAGATAATTAACCTATTATCATTAATAACAGAGTCAAAATTAAAAAGATTAAAAAACCAAATATCATGAAAACAAAAAAATCATCCAGACGTGTTTTTCTCAGGAAAAGTGCCGGACTCACGGCTGGGGCAGGAATGGGCTTATTTGCTATGCCGGGTTGTGTCTCTTCGGGGAATAAAAGTGAAAAAAAGACGGAAAAAACAAAAAGAGAGCTTGTCATTGATAGTATGATGCATCTCGAGGTTTATAAGAATGATAATTATGGGGAATATTGGCCCGGGATGGAAGAAGAGATTTTACAATATTATGATGCTGCCGGTATTGACAAAGGGGTAATACTTACGACATGGACCCCTTCACGTGAATCCAATGACCGTACTCTGAGGGTCTATAATAAATATCCTGACCGTTTTATCCCTTTCGGACATGTCAGGCCCGTAGATAAGGACTGGGAGAATGAATTGAAACGGATCTCAAAACCTCCCTGGAAAGGATTGAAACTGCATGAGGGAGAACTAAAGGTCGGGGGAAAACTCAGGGAAAACACCTTAATGATCCTGACAAAAGTGGCTGAATACGGGATCCCTGTAGTTAAAATACATCTTCAAAAATGGTCTATCGTCCAGGAGATCGTGAAGATATTCAAAGAAATCACCTTTATTTTTCCTCACATGGGTGCTTATAATGACCCTGAAAGTACGCATGTAAAAGATTTTTGTGAACTGGCCAGGGAAAAAGAAAATGTTTATCTGGATACTGCAGGTTTTGCTAATTATTGGGAGTTTCCCGAATGGTTCCATTTGGCAGGAATCGAAAATATCTGTTTTGCTTCCGATGGCTTTTATTTAAGCCCTTTGGTAGAAATTGCCAAGGTCAGAACAGTCGGAATGCCTACCCCAACAAGGAAAAACAGGCTGAATAAGGAGCAATTGGATAAAATACTGGGAGGGAATATTATCAGGATCCTTAAACTGTGACCTGTGACTACCGGAAAAGGAATAATATCATAATTACTTATGGACGTATAGGGGAATCAAATCCGAATGGGATATAATATAGAGATAAATATTTCTGAAAAAAAGAGAATGATCGTTTTATTGTTACGGAAAAACATTGTAAATCAAAGCAAAATGAAAAAATTAAAAAAGTTTGTTTTATTATTTGTTTTTTTATTTACGGGGAGCCTGCTTTTTGCACAAAGAGATGCGGAACCGGTAAAACTCCGGGAAGATACCGTCCTTATTCCTACTTACCTGGTGGACAAACCTGAGGTGAATCCCTTGTTTTATGTGCCGATCGAGTATCAGAACGCCCAGTTGCATATTTATCCTTATCCGTATATTGATAAACTGACGGATAACCGGGTGAAGAAAGCACACAAAGCCCTGATTCTGGAAAATGAGTTTACGAAGATCGTTGTGCTGCCGGAATACGGGGGGAGGGTGTATATTGCACAGGATAAAACCGACGGGTATGATTTTTATTATCACAACCATGTGATCAAACCGGCATTGATCGGGATGAACGGTGCCTGGCTGTCGGGAGGGATCGAATGGAACTTTCCACATCACCACCAGCCCGGCTCTTTTCTGCCGGTAAACTATAGACTGGTGACAAACCCCGACGGTTCAAAGACCATCTGGGTGGGAGAGTATGAAAAACGGCACCAGATGAAATGGACGGTGGGAATGACCCTGTATCCGGGTAAAGCATATCTGCAAGTCGATCTGCGTACTTACAATGTTACATCGGTGGAACACTCTTCCCTGTTTTGGGTCAACACCTCCGTGCATGTCAACAAGGACTATCAGGCTGTTTTCCCCGAAGATGTCAACCTGGTCACTTATCATACCAAGGATAAATTCACGACCTGGCCCATCTCTTACGATTATTACGACGGCAATGATTTTTCCAAAGGATATGACATCAGCTGGTGGAAGAATACCATGGCTCCGACTTCCTATTTTGTTTTTCATTCCGATTTTGATTTTATTGCAGGGGTGGATCACAGTAAAAGAATGGGTACTGTACAGGTGGCTGATCACTACCTGAACCCCGGGAAAAAAGTGTGGAACTGGGGAAACAATCCCATCGGGAGACTTTGGGATACCCTGCTCACGGATAGTGACGGTCCGTATATCGAACTGATGATGGGTTGTTATTCGGACAATCAGCCCGACTATATCTGGAATGGCCCCGGTCAGGGCAGAAGGTCCACCATGTATTTCTATCCTATGAAAGAGATGGATTATGTGAAGAATGCCACCCCGGATTTTGCCGTCAATATGCAGCGAAAAGAGGGTAAACTTTTATTACAGGCCAATGCAACCTCAGTAAGAAGAGAGGTGTTTGTTAACGTTGTATCAAAAGGGAAATCCGTTTATAAAGAAAAAATATCCATAAGTCCCTTACAGCCGTACTCCAGGGAGATAGAATATCCTGACGGCACAAGTTTTTATGATTTGAAGATGAGCATAACGAATGACGAGGGGAAAGAATTAATATCGTATGTGCCTGTGAGGCATGTTGATCCCCGGATCCCCGAACCTTACCGTGATCCGGGAAATCCGGAAGATTTCAAGACGATTGAAAAATTGTATCTGGCCGGTCTGCGCCTGGAGCAGTTCGGGAATCCCTACTTACGCCCGGAAGCTTATTATTATGAGGCTCTCAAAAGAGATTCCATGTATGCTCCGGTTAATACGCGTATGGGGGTCCGGGCCCTGGAGAATTATGATTATCCCCGGGCGGAAAAATACCTGCGTCGGGCCGTGACCGAAGTAACGGCCAAATTTACAAAACCGCGCCAGAGTGACCCTTTGTATTATTTGGGATATGTCTTCTACCTGGAAGGGAAATACAAAGAAGCATACGACCGGTTGAGCCTGGCTGCCTGGCGTCAGGGATGGTCCGCTCCGGCCTATTATCTCCTGACACTGATGGATTGCCTTAAAGGTGAACCTGACAAAGCCCTGGACCATATTAACCGCTCACTGGTTGCCAATGCGAACAATCCGGATGTTTGGGTGCAAAAAGCCTGGATCCTTCGTAAAACAGGGAATTATGATGAGTCTTATCGCGCTTTAAAGAAATCATTGTCTCTTGATCCGCTCAACCTGCAGGCTTTTTATGAGATGACACAGATAGCAGATCAGGTGTCCACGGGCAAAACAGCGGGACAATGGGTGGATTTTTTTACAAAGATAATGAGAGATGAGCCGGACAATTATCTTCAGGTGGCCATGCGCTATGCACGGATCGGAGATTATCCCGCCGCAACGGATATCCTGGGAAAGGCTGCCGTATCACCCTGGGATACCCTGAAAAATTATCCGATGATCCATTATTACCTGGCTTATTACTATCACCGG
Source organism: uncultured Rikenellaceae bacterium (assembly GCA_964649335.1). GTDB lineage: Bacteria > Bacteroidota > Bacteroidia > Bacteroidales > VadinHA17 > DRPN01. Next base: position 41,651 of record CAZYPI010000002.1, read on the forward strand.
GCCGGAGAGAAGAAAAAATCGAAAAAAGAGTGGGTAAAGGCTTCTTCACTGAAAACGGATTATTGTTTTCCTTATGGCGAAGAGTCAAAAAAAGTACTGGAGTGGGCTGTAAAAACATATCCCGAGGATGCTCATGCTCACCTGTATCTGGGGGAATTGTTGTGTGATTTCCAGCCGGAGGAAGCCGCCCGCCAATGGGAAGAGGCGATCAAATATGATCCTGAGATGTCTCTTGCTTACCGCAATCTGGCCTGGGTGCAGGGAAATGTGATGAACACACCGGATGAGGCCATCAAGAATATACGGAAAGCCATTGAGCTGAAACCGGATGATCCTGTTTATTTGGGAGATGCTGATGAATATTACAGGTTGATAAGTGCTCCTGTAGATGTCCGTTTACAGCTCATCTCCGGGCACCTGGAAGGGGCCCGTAAATCCGACCGTTCCTTTACACCTTATCTGGCTTTAAACCTGATGAAAGGAAATTATGATTTGGTGATTGACGAAATGAAAAAACGCCATTTCCGGGTGGCCGAGAACATTGCACGTACACATCACCAGTATTGGGCGGCCGCTTATATTATGCGGGGAAGACAGTTTATGGAAAAAGGAGAGTATAAAAAAGCCATCGAAGATTTCAAACAAGCGCTTCTTTTTCCCCGTAATCTGGAAATGATGCGTGACGGAAAAGAGTATGAGGCCTATTATTATTTGGGACTGGTTTATGAAAAAATGGGAGATACGGCAAAAGCACAGGCCGCCTACCGGAACCTGCTGGAAATTCCCCGTATTGATGCGGCCAATACGTGGGGAGCTACTGATTTTCCCGAAATACTCTATTATAAAGTGTTGGTAGCAGATAAAATGGGCCTTCCGAAAATGGCCGAAGAAAGACACCTTGACTTGCTGGATAAAAGCAATGACTATCTCAACTATACCTGGAATACAGCGTGGGACTGGCGATCGGTGGGCCGGAAATTGAAACGTAAAGAAACACTTGCTCGGGGATATTTCAGCAAGGGACTTTTTTATTTGGTCAGTGGAGAAACTTCAATTGCCAAAGATTACTTTAATAAAAGCCTGAAGCTGATGCCTGATTATTTCAGCGCTCAGGAATTTTTAAATATTGCCGATAATGTTAATAAAAAAGACCGGGAAAACTGAAAGAAAAAAAATATTTCTCTTTCTTGTTTTGTTTTTTGCAGGGCCGGTGATCCTTTCGGGAAAGCCTTCCCGTTTTCTACTCGCTCCATTGTTGGGCAATCATATGGTCCTGCAGCGCGAAACAACTGTTCCTCTTTGGGGAAAGGCAGGGGCAGGAAAGAAAGTCACGGTTATACCGTCGTGGAGTACCCGGACGTATGTGACGATGACGGATGATCAGGGCCGGTGGAAGATTTTTATAAAAACCGGGAAAGCCGGCGGCCCTTACAATATCACTCTGTCAACGTCTGACACAACCATCCTGCTGGAAGATATTCTCCTGGGAGAGGTATGGATATGTTCGGGACAATCTAATATGGAGATGCCCGTGAAAGGGTTCGAAGGGCAGGATGTCATAGGGGGAAATGAAGCAATTGCCCTGGCAACCAACTATCCGGAGATTCGTTTATTTCAGGTACAAAGAGCTGTCAGCGATAGGCCTGCTGAGAATTGTTCCGGTCGATGGAGAAACGCTTCATCAGCCAGTGTGGCAGATTTCAGCGCTGTAGGCTGGTTTTTTGGAGCGTTTCTCTACCGGGTACTACACGTTCCGGTTGGTCTGATACAGTCTACCTGGGGAGGTACCCCCGCAGAGGTTTGGACAAGCATGGAAAAGATACGTTCTTTTCCCGACATAGATCCCTTAAAAGGAGTGGTCGTTTCTTCTGCCTACGGACCGCTAAAACCTTCGGCACTATTCAATGCCATGATCCATCCGCTTATTCCTTTTCGCATCAAAGGAGTGATTTGGTATCAGGGAGAATCCAATATTCATAACCCGGAATTATACAGCCGTCTTTTCCCTGCACTTATCGACGACTGGCGTAAGCAGTGGGGATATGATTTCCCTTTTTATTTTGTACAGATAGCACCTTGTATCTGGGGAGGAGATCTTCCGAGACAATCGGCCCTGCTTCGGGAAGCTCAGCTGCAAACCATGTTAAATACACCGCATACAGGCATGGTTGTCACCCTCGATGTGGGAGACTCCCTGCGCATCCATCCGGCACGGAAAAAGGAGGTGGGACAACGACTGGCTTACTGGGCCCTGGCTAAAGATTATGGTTTTGAACAGGTGGGATATACAGCTCCGGTATATAAATCAGTGTCTTTTAAGGATACCCTGGCTTTGATCTTTTTCAGTCATTTGAATAACGGAATAGCTGAAAGGACTACGGATGAACTGAAGGGTTCCTTTGAGATAGCAGGCAAAGATAGTGTTTTCTATCCTGCCGAAGCCCGTATCCGTGAATGGAAAGATTTTGTGGAAGTGTGGAGTGATAAAGTGAAGAAGCCCGTGGCCGTCCGGTATTGTTTCAAAAAATGGTGTGTGGGTAAATTATTTGGCACCAACGGGTTGCCTGTTTCCTCATTCCGGACGGACAGATGGGAAATCCCTAAGTTTGAGAAATAATTTATCAAGTAGAAAATATAATACACAAAACATGACGATGAAAATAAATAAATATTTTTCCGGTATTTTAGGGTTTCTAATTATTTTAACATGGCAAGCATGTTCCAATACCGGTACAACCGGGGAAAAAACAAAGGAGAAGCCGGCATTGTGTGTGGCGGATTGTCAAACACCCGAGGAGGGAAAGGCACAACTGGAACGGTTTGCTTCCTCTTTTCATGATGTAAAAACATGGGAAGACCGGGCTGACAGGGTGCGGGAAGGATTTATCCGGGGAGCTCAACTGGATAGTATTCCGCTAACTTACCGCCAGAGACCCTTCAACCCTGTCATTCGTCACAAACATGTAATGAACGGATATGTAATTGAAGCTATTGCAATTGATGGCATGCCAGGACATTTTATAACGGGTAATATTTATAAACCTGAAAAAATAAAAGGGAAAATACCGGCCATTCTCAGCCCGCATGGTCATGCATTGATGCCGGATAATTACGGACGTTTCAAGCCGGATGTGCAACGACGTTGTGCTGCTCTGGCACGTATGGGGGCGGTGGTCTTTGCTTATGATATGATCGGTTACGGAGAATGTACTAAATACCGGCATGATAATCCAAAAGCAACGCAGATACAAACATTCAACAGCATGCGTGTGTTGGATTATCTCTGTTCATTGCCTTATGTTGACACGTTACGCATAGGTGTTACGGGAGCTTCCGGCGGAGGAACCCAAACTGTTTTTTTATCGGTGGTGGATCCTCGTGTAAAAGTATCCGTTCCTGTCGTAATGGTTTCTTCCTGGTTTTTCGGAGGATGTACCTGCGAAAGCGGTATGCCTGTCTATAAAAGCGACATCCATGAGACGAATTTGGCAGATCTGGCAGCTCTTTTTGCTCCGAAACCCATGCTGATAATATCTGACGGACACGACTGGACGAAGAATGTCCCTGAGATATCCTTCCCTTATATCCGGAAGGTATATGAACTTTATCATGCAGAAAAAAATGTGGAAAGTGCATATTTCCCGAAGGAGGGCCATGACTATGGTTTCTCCAAGCGAAAAGCCATGTATCCGTTCATGGCTAAACACCTGGGACTGGACCTGAGCAGAATCCTGGATAAGTCGGGTCAAATAGATGAAAGCTTTATTAAAGTGCTGGCTATTCAGGAGCTAAAGGTTTTTCCGGATAAACCCATAGCTGATTTTTATGATTACTGGAAATATTCCCCTCTTTCCCCCTTGTACGACAAAGAAAAAGATAAGTGTACGGATGATCAATGAATAATCCCGGATGTCTGAGAATGACCTGGAGGTAAACCCTGTATTTTCAGTGTTTTCGAATCTTTTTGCAGGTGACCGGAAGATACCGTAATCCGTGTCGTACCTGTTTTAAAACCCGATCCGACAATCACCAGGGCCTTTCCATAAAAAAGATTGACGGTATCTGTTTGGAAAGGACTCATTGATAATGGATTTCCGTTACCCACCCCGGCAATCTTCCCGGCACCTTCTATTGATATTTTTATTTTATTGTCGGCCAGCGGGCAAAGATAGCCGTTTTTATCCACCGCCTCAATAAGGAGATAGGAAAGATCCTGTCCATTGGCCAGTAAGGTGTCTTTGTCTGCAGTTAGTTTTAATGCAAAGGGTTTGTCTGCTGTTTTTCTGACGGTTTCGCCGATCCTGATCCCATTCTTGTATGCCACTGCTTTTAATTCTCCGGGTTCATAAAGCACACTGTCCCAGACCAGTCGGAATCTTTCGATCGAGCGGGAAGATTCCGGTTTTTTACACTTTTTCCCCAGCGATTTCCCGTTGAGAAATAATTCGGCACAATCGCCATTGGTATAAACAAATACGGGAATATTTTTCCCCTGCATATGTGCCCAGTTCCAGTGTGGCAGAATGTGGATGGTTGTTTCGTCATGTTTCCAGTAGCTTTTGTACAGGAAGTATATGTCTTTGGGGATACCACAAAGATCCACAATCCCGAAATAGGAACTCCTGGGCGTTAGGGACTCATCCATTCCATGAGCTTTCAGCCAGTCTTTATCGAAAGGGGTGGATTCTCCGAGATAATCAAAGCCGCTCCAGACAAATTCGCCGGCAATATATGGTTCTTCCTGTTCCCACATAAGATCATCATCAGCTATCTCTGCCCATTCAGGAGCATTGAGATCATACGAGCTGACCTGCAATGAGGTGGTAAAATCGGTTTTTTCCGTGGGCAGGGGAAGCTCATAAAAGCCCCTGGTACTCAAGGTGGAAGACGACTCGCTGATGATCACTGCCTTGTTGGGTTCCAGTCGACGGGCAAGACGATAGCGCCGGCCGTAGTTCCAGGCATGTACATCATAATAATCAAAATGTCTCAGGGCGGCACTTTCCGTCCTGTCACAAACAAGAGTGACCGGCCGTGTGGGGTCATATCGCCTGACATCGTTGACCATCAAACGGAGTTTGTGAAACCCGTTATTCCGGTTCCATTGTACATCTACGATCTCATTTCCTACACTCCATAAAAACACCGAAGGGTGATTACGATCTCTCATGATAAAGTTTCGGATATTACGAAAAGCAAAATCCCCGAAGTTTGTGGTGTCGGTAATATCCGCTTTGGCATCATACTTGTCAAAGGCCTCATCCAGCACCAGTAACCCCATACGGTCACACAGTTCCAACAGCTCCGGAGCCGGAGGATTATGACTGGTACGTATGGCGTTGCATCCCATTTCTTTCATGATCTCCAGCTCTCTTTCCATTGCCCGTGTATGAAAAGCCGCTCCCAGAGGCCCCTGATCGTGATGAAGGTTGACCCCTTTGAGCTGAACGCGTCTGTTATTTAAATAAAATCCGTGGTCGGCCGTAAAACGGATGGAGCGTATTCCGAACGTTGTGGAATAGCTGTCCGTCTCTTTGTGGTTTCGGATAATCCTTGTTTGTATATGATAAAGGGAAGGATTCTTAGTGTCCCATAGTTCAGGATCCGGTATCAGGATATTCATTTCTTTTCTGGCCTTTTTGAGGGCAGCAACAGATAAAGTATCCTCTACCTCTTTCAGCAAACGGTTATGTTGCGTATAGAGTGAATGGACGAGTGTTATTTGTACCTTTTGCGGAAGGTCATTGGTGATGGTAGTGGCAATATTTACCTTGGCATAATGGGGTTTGATAACAGGTGTGGTGATGTATGTCCCCCAGATATCCACATGCACCGGATCCGTCTTGATGAGTGTAACCTTTCTATAGATACCTGCACCGGGATACCAGCGGCTTTCATGCTTTCTGGTATCCACATGAACTGCCACAACATCTGCTCCGTCAAAATTCAGGAAATTTGTAATATCTATAAAGAAAGAGTTGTACCCGTAATCCCACCGGCCGGCCAGTATGCCGTTGACATAAACCTCCGGGAAGGCCATAACCCCGTCGAAAAGCAGAAAAATCCTTTTTCCCGCATCTTCTTTATTAACATCCAGTTTTCTGCGGTACCAGCCTTCCCCTTTCCACGGCCGCTTACCGGTATTCCCGTCCCCCTCTATTAAAAAAGGCCCTTCTATTGCCCAGTCGTGAGGGATTGTTACCTTCTGCCAACCTGAATCATCCCAATCTTTTTGAAAAGCTCTCTCCTCATGACCCCGGTAAAATGTCCAGGCAGTATCAAGTACGATGCGTTGCCGGGTTTGGGAGAAAGAAGAAATACCGGCAACAAGTAGGAAAAAAAGAATAAACAGTTTTTTATTCATCGTATCGTTCCTTTAATATAAAAAATTTTGCAGGTTCCCTTCCGGATTTTTCTCATACCCGCCGGCATCAACTGCATAAAATGTCACGTTTGGCAGTGACATAATAACTACTGATAAAAAAATATTAATCATTTTAATCATTAGAACAATGATAAGGTTACGGTAGTATTATCCCGGTTGAAAGATTTTTACCCAGGCTTTGCTGAAAAAGTTAATTGCCAAAATAATAATTTTGATCAGCCAGTGAGGGGGCTAATTTGTTTTTTGGAAAAATGTACCGGGATATCGCCTCAAATATCAATTATTTACAGTGCGTTAAAATCCGGAGGAGTTTATGGGAAATCTATTTCCCGTTGTTTCGTTATGAGTGTAATTTTTTTCACCGGGATATATAATATATTAAATGTATCATGATTTAATTTAAGGAGGATTATAATTATGGAACTGAACCCTATTTTTACCGGCGAAGGGCTGGTACGTGAATTTAACAGTAACAAACTACATGTCAGGGAATATGAAAACAGGGATCTTTTGGGAAAAGACTCGGCACAAGCCGTGGCAGGAATCATGAATAAAGTAATAAAGGAAAAAGGCAGAGTGAGGATGGTCTTTGCTTCCGCTCCTTCCCAGAATGATTTTCTGAGCTATCTTAAAGACCGACAGGATATTGACTGGTCGAAAGTATATGCTTTTCATATGGATAATTATGTCGGACTGCCTATGGAGCATCCGCAATCTTTCAGTCAGTTTCTGGTAGACCGTTTATTTATGTACAAACCGGAGGCACATTTCTACCCGATCAACAGTGCCGCGGCAGACCCGGAAGAAGAAGTAAAACGTTACAAAGCGCTTTTGACGAAAGAGCCCATAGATATTATGATCCTGGGTATTGGGGAAAGTGGTCATTTGGCTTTTATAGATCCTCCGTTTTGTAAATTTGATGATCCTGCTTTTTTCAAAATATCCCCGCTTGATGAAGAAACCCTGGTGCAGCAGGTCCATGACGGATGTTTTGAAAAAATAGAAGACGTTCCCAAAACCGCATATACACTGACGGTGGCGGCGTGTCTCTCGGCAGAATTTACCATTGCCCACGTTCCTACCAAACTGAAAGCCAAAGCGATCAGGGAGGTTGTAGAAGGGCCCGTTACGGAGAGGGTGCCTGCGTCCAAACTCCAGGAAAAAGAAAATGCGTGGCTGATGATTGACCGCGATTCGGCCTCTTTGCTGAGTAAATAATTTTTTACTTCATTTTCTGATGAAGAGAATACTGTACTAATAAAAATGCAGATAAATAAAAGTTAGTTACTATAAAAATAAAACGATGGAAACAAAAGAAACTCGGATACACGATAAGCTGGCCGGCATGTCTCTTATAGAATTGAGAGATAAATACCGCTCCGATTTGTTTGAGGAATTTTTGCCTTTTATGGACAAGTATATCATTGATCATGAGTACGGCGGTTTTATGTGTGATGCCGACCGGGACGGTACCCTGCTGGATACGAACAAAAGGATCTGGTACCAGGGACGGGGTGTATGGGTCTATTCGTTTTTATACAATAATATTAAAAAGGATCCCCATTATTTGGAGGTAGCACGTAAGACGGTGGAATTTCTTGAAAAAACCACTCCGCCGGAAGGAAAATTGTGGACCCCCTGGTTTACCAGAGAAGGAAAGCCCATCGGAGAGGAAGAAACGGAAATATATAGTGACTTGCATGTAGCACAGGGGTACACACAGTATGCTAAAGCTTCGGGAGATATGTCTTACTGGGATAAGGCAAAAGATATATGGAGAAAATGTGTGGATGTCTATGATAACCGGCCCGGATACGGGATTGATGCGCATTTTTATCAAGTTCAGATAAATGAGAAAAAACGATATGAAGGGGTGCCTAATCCACGGATTGTGGGACACTGGATGGATTTTCTGACCCTGATGACTCAAATGCTAGAAATCAAAGAAGATCCGGAATTGGAAGACTTTGCTGCCCTGGATGTGGATGCTGTGCTGAATAAGCATTATAATCCGGAATATCGCTTGATCACTGAATATCTAAACAAAGATTATTCCCGTATTCCCGGACCCCAGGGCCGGGAAGTGACTGCCCATACCATAGAAACTCTCTGGATGATACTTTATGAAGCCGTGCGCAAAAAAGATAAAAGTTTATTCGAAAAAGCAGCCGGTTATCTGCATAGACATATTGAAGTACTTTATGATTATGTTTATGAAGGATCTTACCAGGGACTGATGGATGTGGATACCATGGAGTTTGATATGACCAAGGCTCTATGGGCTCAGGATGAGATACTGGTCGGGACGATGTATGTTTATGAACATACCGGTGCACAATGGGCCAAAGAATGGTATGAAAGATTGTATCGTTTTGTTCAGGAAAAAGCCAGTTTGAAAAAATACGGATATCATCTTTGGAATGTTTATGGAGACCGGAAAATGACCTTTGAGGAACATTATAATCGTATTGGAAATTACCACCACCCGCGTGAACTAATGCTCAATTTATTATCATTGGAACGCATGATAAAAAACCGGGGAGAGGTTTCAAATCCTTTTAATTAACATTTTATGCAGGGGAAGAAGAAGAATGTGATAAAGAAAATAGCACTTGCCCTGAGTGCGATCGGACCCGGTTTTTTTCTTATTGGATATAATATTGGCACGGGTAGCATTACAACGATGGCCAAAGTGGGGGCAGAATATGGCATGACACTCACGTGGGCGCTGGCACTATCGGCCCTTTTTACTTTTATCCTGATGATGGCTTATGGTAAAATAACCCTTGTGACCGGGCATACGGCCCTGTACAATATCAAACAACAGGCGGGTTGGGGAAACATAGTGGCTGTTTATATTATGACAGCCCTGATTATTGGTGAACTCTTCGCCCTCATAGGGATAATGGGGATTGTGGTAGATCTGCTTCACGAAGGAACACGCCTGATCGGCGGAAACGACGGTATCTCCAATGCATGGATCACCGTGGTGTTAGTCATCGGGCTTTATCTTCTTTTATGGTATGGCCGCTATAAATCTTTTGAAAAAATACTGGTCTTTTTTGTCATCCTTATGGGGCTTTCCTTTATCCTGGTCTTTTTTATGGTAAAACCGGATTTTGCGACCATACTGAAAGGGATGATCCCGGGTATCCCGGACGAACCGGGTGCTTTTGCCCTGATTGCCGCTATTGCCGGCACAACCTGCTCGGCACCGGTTTTTATTATGCGCAGCACCGTGGTGGCAGAAAAAGGATGGGGAATAAAAGATCTTAAAAAAGAGAAAAAAGATGCCGCCGTTTCGGCTACCACCATGTTCCTGCTTAGCCTGATCATTATGGCTGTCTCGGCTGGAACACTGCATGTCATGGGACTGAAACTGCATGATACCGTGGAGATGATCAGTCTGTTCGAACCGCTGGGGGGCAAAGCTGCTGCTTTTATCCTGATCCTGGGGGTCACCGGCGCCGGTCTGTCCACCATATTTCCCATTATTCTTATTGCTCCCTGGCTGATCAGCGACTATACCGGAAAAGTTCGAAATATCCGGTCTCCTATGTACCGTATCTTTGGTGGTGTTGGGCTCCTCTTCGGCTTTGGTTCCCTGTTCCTAGAAGCCACTCCTCCCATCATTATGGTCTTCTCTCAGGCTTTTGAGGCACTGATCCTGCCGGCCGTAAGCATCCCAATATTGATATTGATTAACCGGAAAAGCCTTGTGAATGGAGAAAAGGCAGGAATCTGGCTGAATATTGGAATTACTGCTGTAATTATTTATGCGTTAATTACCAGTTACTTCGCTATTATTGGGCTGATTAATTGAAATCCGTAAAAAAATATTATTTAAGCGTTATGTTACTGGTTTAACCGATAGCAAAACAAAATAATTTAAAATATATATGACATGGTGCAACATGATGTAATGATAAAACTGAAAGAAATGCCTGCCGAAGAGAAAGAAAAAAACTGCAGGAAATTGAAAGAAATATTGGAAGGGCTGAAAAAGGAAATTCCCCAGATAAAAACCATCCACGTGGGTATTAATATCAGCCCCCGCCCTATAGCTTTTGATCTTATTTCCAGTTCTACCTTTGAGACCCCGGAAGATTTGGAAAGCTTCAGAAATCATAAAGCACACCTCAAAGCGGTTGATTTTATCAACACCATCCTGGAACAAAGTGTTTTGGTGGACCATATTATCTAGACTGATCTTTTTCCCCGCTATATAACAGGCAGGATTCGTTTTTGAGTAATTGGATCCGCTGCTCAACCCTCTGCCATTTCTTATTTTTTACCCCCATTGCGTAACGGCCGAGGGAAGAGATTTTTTTATTTAAAACATTTACTTTTGTGTGTAAGAAGGAAGAATGTTTTGAAAAAGATAATTGTCTATACTCTTTTATTATAGTTTTATATTTTCTTATCTTAACGGAATAAACAAAAACGATACTGTCCCAAAAAGTGTGTAAAGTGTATCTTAACTAAATTTGGAGTTG
>CAZYPI010000003.1:0-50593 GCA_964649335.1 uncultured Rikenellaceae bacterium
CGTTTGCCCGAAAAATTGCAGGATGAAAACAACCGGCCCTGCCGGTATGCCTGGACCTTTAAAATAAAAGGGAAAGCTTTCCCGCTGGTTGCAGCCCCGGCGATCACCACTACCGGAGGAGTTTCCGGAAATGAAATATTGTATCGCGACACGGTTACGGTGTTGATGACCGTAAACAACCCGGCAGTGCGGATTCATTACACGACAGACGGCAGCCTGCCTCTTCCTTCCTCGCCGGTGTATGAGAAACCCCTTCATCTGAACAGATCGGTGGTCATTAAAGCCAAGGCTTATAAAAAAGGGATAAAAGCAAGTTTTACGTCGGAGGTGACATTGACAAACATCTCCCGTGATAACCTGCCTGCCGCCGCGTTTGCCTATTACGAAGGAAACTGGGATTCCCTGCCTGATTTTTCATCCCTCCGGCCCCTGAAACAGGGTTATGTCAGAAGCATTTCCCTGCAGGCGGTGCATCCCCGGAAAACCGGATATGCCATCGTTTATATGGGCAGGATCCTTATTCCGCAAAAAGGGAAATATACTTTTTTCCTGACTTCGGATGATGGTTCCCGGCTGTTTCTGCGTAACAACCTGGTGATAGACTATGACGGATTACACGGATACGATACCAAAGAAGCAACGGTTGCCCTGAAACAGGGCAGCATCCCCTTCCGGCTGGAGTATTTTCAGAAAACCGGGGGACAGGGGCTGAAACTGTCGGTAAAAAGGGGGGATATGAAAGAGAAGGTGCCGGTTTCGTTATTATTTGGTAAGAACTAAGAAACTTAGTATTTTAATTAACCCCCACCTGTCCTCCCCCTCGGCGAGGGGGAGGGATAAAGGGAGGGGGTCATTAATGATATTTGTGGAGAAGATAAATGATTCGTTATAAATAAGATGTAAATAAAATTAACAATTTAAAACAAAATTTATTATGAAAGAAATAAAAGGAACGAACAGACTTCACGGGGGTATGCCCCGTATCGGCATTCGTCCGGTGATTGACGGGCGGCGGAAAGGTGTCCGGGAATCATTGGAAGACCAGACCATGGGTATGGCCGAAAGGGCTGCCCGCCTGTTACAGGAACACTTGCGTCATCCCAACGGTCTGCCCGTAGAGGTGGTTATTGCCGACACCACCATAGGTGGTGTGGCCGAGGCGGTGCAGTGTGAAGAAAAGTTCAACCGCGAGAATGTGGGGGTCAGTCTGACCGTGACCCCCTGCTGGTGTTACGGTACGGAGGTCATGGACACCAACCCCTGGCGTCCCAAAGCCATCTGGGGGTTCAACGGTACCGAACGGCCGGGAGCCGTTTATCTGGCCGCTGCACAGGCCGGTTACAACCAGAAAGGCCTGCCGGCCTTCAGCATCTACGGTAAAGATGTGCAGGATGCCGGCGACACCACAATCCCGGAAGATGTGAAAGAGAAAATATTGCGTTTTGCCAAAGCCGGACTGGCCGTGGCGGAAATGCGTAACAAAGCATACCTCTCCCTGGGAGGCATGTCCATGGGTATCGTCGGTTCGGTGGTGGACCAGGAATTTCTGCTGGACTATCTCGGCATGCGTACCGAAGTGGTGGATATGGTGGAGTTCGTCCGTCGCATGGAAGAGGGAATATACGATAAGGAAGAGTTCGAAAAAGCCTTGGCATGGGTGAAAGAGAAATGCCCCGAAGGAGAAGATGTAAATCCTCCGGAAATGCGTCGCTCGAAAGAACGGAAAGAGCAGGAGTGGGAGATCGTGGTGAAGATGACCCTGATTGCCCGTGACCTGATGACCGGCAATCCACGCCTGGCAGACATGGGCTTTGAGGAAGAAGCCCTGGGCCACAATGCCATTGCCGCCGGGTTCCAGGGACAGAGACAGTGGACCGACCATTTTCCCAACGGAGATTTTATGGAAGCTATTCTAAACTCCTCTTTCGACTGGAACGGCATACGGGAACCTTACATCATGGCTACCGAGAACGACAGTCTGAACGGAATATCCATGCTATTCGGCCATCTGCTCACCGACACGGCACAGATATTTTCGGACGTGCGTACTTACTGGAGCCCCGAAGCCGTGAAAAGAGTCTCCGGTAAAGAACTGACCGGCCGGGCAGCCAACGGGATCATCCATTTGATCAACTCCGGTTCCACCACCCTGGATGCTACCGGCCGGATGAAAGACGCCCGGGGGAACTCCGTGATGAAGCCTTTCTGGGAGGTGACTGAAGAAGATGTGGAAAACTGCCTGGCCGCCACACAATGGCCGCCGGCATCCTATGAATATTTCCGTGGGGGCGGCTTCTCCTCACAGTTTCTCACCCAGGGAGAGATGCCGGTGACCATGTCCCGGATCAACATCGTTAAGGGCCTGGGCCCCGTGCTGCAGATAGCCGAAGGTTACACCGTAAACCTTGATCCGGAGGTGAACCGTTTGCTGGACCGGCGCACCAACCCGACATGGCCCACCACCTGGTTCGCCCCCAAACTTACCGGCAGAGGTCCTTTCAGGGATGTCTATTCGGTCATGGCCAACTGGGGAGCCAACCACGGAGCCATCAGCTACGGGCATATCGGAGATAAGCTCATTACCCTGGCGGCAATGTTGCGTATCCCGGTGAATATGCACAATGTGGAAGAAGAAAGGGTGTACCGCCCGGCAGCCTGGTCGATGTTTGGTACAGACGACCCGGAAAGCGCCGATTTCAGGGCTTGTAAAAATTACGGGCCTTTATACCGTTAAACTGGTCTCTTCATGTACAAAAAAAAACACCGGCCACAAACCGGTGTTTTTTTTGTTCGGTTGTACAACTTATTTTTTCCGGCTCTCAAAAAAACGAACATATTCGGCAAACAATTTGTCGTAATGTTCCCGTTTTGCAGACGGAAGATAATCTTCCGTATTGTATCGTACTGCCTTGCGTGCCTCATCCGGCGAGGAGTACATGCCTGTGCCGTAAAAAGCAAACAGAGCCGACCCCAGGACGGTGGTTTCTTTTTGGTCGACAACCCGCACGGGCAGGCCGATGATGTCGGAGCGCAGTTGGTTCCAGAGTTTGTTTTTCGAACCGCCTCCCACGACCAGCAATTGTCTGGCCCTGAAATTACCCGCCCCCTCGAGGATACCCAGGCTCAGCCGGGTGCGGCAGGCCAGGGCCTCCAGCGCAGCCCGGTACACTTCCTCGCGGCGGCTGTCCATGGTCAGGCCGGCAATCATACCGGTACCTGCGTCGGCCGAACCCGGATAAAAAGAAGGATCTATACGTACTCCGTTGCTGCCCGGATTCACTTTTTCCGCCTCACGGATCATCAGGTCATAGATGTTTTTTTCCCGTGATTCGGCACGGTAAAACATCCTTTTGATCCATTCCAGGGCCCCCGAGCCGATCCATTGTACCCCGATGTCGTAATGTCCGGGAACAGGATCCAGCTCAATGGTAACCCCCTGTTTCAGAAATCTGAGGTCGGTATGGGCAGAGCGGCTGCGTACCATCAGAATCTCCCAGGTGCCGGAACTCAGCACCGGCACTTCCTCCTCGGCCCCCGAGCCGTAGATGGCATATTGTGTGTCATGGCCGGTGGCCACCACCGGGATCCCCTCCGGCAAACCCAGCGAGCGGCCTGCCTTCTTACCGGTTTTTCCGACAATGCTCCCGGGTTCACAGAGTTCAGGAAAAACGGTAGGGGAGAAACCAATACTTTCCATTATCTTACCGGAAAAGCGGCGTTGTTTCAGATCGGTCAGCATGGAAGTACCGGCCATGGTCATGTCTGTAACCATTTCTCCGGTAAGATAATAGAGGAATATGGATGATATGAACAGAAAATAATCCATTTGCTCCACCACTTCCGGCCTGTTCTCCTTCAGCCATATCAGCTTGGTAATCGTATTGAAATTATAGGGCTGTAGTCCGGAAATACGGAATAACTCTTCTGTAGTAATATATTTGTCAATGTTTTCCATGACCGCTGAAGTCCTGGGACACTGCCAGGAAATAACAGGATAGAGCATCTTTCCGTCAGCGGTGAACGGCGCTCCGTCCACGCCGAAAGTGGTAACCGTTATGGCAACAATCTGCTTCGCATTGATCTTCCCGAGAACCTCGTGGGTGGTCTTTGAGAATTTTTGCCATATCTCTTCCATGTCCCATATCCTGTATTCCGGATAGTAAGGATCTGGTTGTGTATTGTTCGGGACCGCGGAAACCGCTACGATATGTCCGGAAGGACTTACAGCTATGGTGCGGATATTTGTGGCGCCGCAATCCAGAACAAGAACAATTTTTTCCATTCTCATTTTGTTTAAGATATCTGGTGGATAAAAATAGTCATTTTGTCATAATATTTTTAAAAGCGATTTCTTTTCTGAGATATTTTTGAAATAAGTTGTACTTTTATTGAAAATTTTTCGGAACCGGCGGACAAGAATAAAATGTCAGAAAGTGTATTGAATACCAATGATCTTAAGGTAATGTACCGGGAAAATGTTTTGCGTATTTTGCTGAATATTTCCAATGCAACCGTTGCCACCAAAGACCTCCGCGGGCTGATGGAGTTCATTCGTAAGGAATTGGGGAAACTGATGGATGCCACTAACTTTTACATTGCTTTATATCATCCTGAGGATGATACTTTTACAATGCCTTATTTTAATGACCTGAAGGATCATTTTGAGAAGGTCCCCGCACGGAAAACCCTTTCCAGGTATGTGGTCATGACCGGGAAGACTTTGCTTATCAGAAAAAATGATTTCGATGAACTGGTGGAAAGGGGAGAGGTCTCGCTGGTCGGCACCGACTCGAAAGTCTGGATGGGAGCTCCCCTGCGGGTAAACGACCGGATCATCGGCATGATCGGATTGCAAAGTTATACCGACGAAAACACCTACTCGGATGCTGATAAAAATATCCTGGAGCTGGTAGCCCACCAGATCGGGTTGGCCTTGGACCGCAAACAAAAGGAAGAAGAGCTGAGAATCGAGAAAACTTATTTTGAACAGTTGTTCAGAAATGTACCGGAAGCTACGGTTATCCAGGAATATCCCGGCATCATCACGGATGTGAACGTGGCATTCACCAAACTGTTCGGGTTTGAGCCGCAGGAGCTGATAGGCCGATCCCTGGATGAGCTGATCGTCCCGGACGAGAGGTTGCCGGAGGCTTACAGCATAACCCGCAGGACCTTTAATGGAGAGGCCGTCGAATTGGAGACCGTGCGGAAGAAAAAAAACGGAGAGACCCTCGAGGTGTCACTTTCGGTCACCCCTTTCCGGATCTCTCCCGGTAAAACCATCATGTATGCCATATACAGGGATATCGGCAGAAAAAAAGAGGTGGAACGCAAACTGGTGACGGCCAAAGAAAAAGCGGAGGAAGCCGACCGGCTGAAGACCGCTTTCCTGACCAATATGTCCCATGAGATCAGAACCCCCATGAATGCCATCATGGGATTTGCCCAGTTGCTCTCCTCAGAAAACCTCACGCCGGAAAACAAAAACGAATATGTCAATATTATAAAAAACAGCGGGGATAGCCTGTTGCGCCTGATCGACGACATACTCGACCTGGCCAAACTGGAATCCGGCCAGGTGGTAATACGGGAAGAAATTACGGATGTCAACGAGCTGTTGGAGTCCCTCTATCTTACCTTTTCCAAACTCATTACCGAAAAACAAAACCAACAACTGGAGCTGCGTTACAGTAAACATCCGGAAACACAAGCGGTCATGGTGATGACAGACCCTGTGCGTTTGAGGCAGATCCTGACCAACCTGCTCAGTAACGCTATCAAGTTTACGCATAAGGGCTTTGTTGAATTCGGATACAATATCTCCCTACCGGAAAATGCCTTGGTTTTTTATGTGAAAGATACCGGCATAGGCATTCCTCCGGATAAGATGGAAGTTATCTTCAACCGTTTTCAGCAGGTGGACAATTCCAAGACCCGCCTCTATCCGGGCACCGGTCTGGGCCTGGCCATCTCAAAACATCTTACCGAACTGCTCGGAGGAAGAATATGGGTGGAGTCGGAATTCAACAAAGGCTCCGTATTTTATTTTACCATACCTCACCGGGCCCTGACCGACCGGAAAAATGAAAAAACCAATAGTCTGTATGATGAAACTTTCAACCTGGAGGGAAAAACCATTCTGATCGCCGAAGATGATGAATACAATTTCTTTTACCTGCGTGAGATCCTTCAGCAGGCCGGCGTTAATATTTATCATGCCATGAACGGCCGGGAAGTCATTCATTTTGTGAAGGAAAAACAGGGGGAAAATATCGATCTTGTCCTGATGGATATTGAGATGCCTGAAGTCAACGGCTATGAAGCCACTGCTTTTATCAAAAAGGAGTTTCCTTCCATTCCCGTCATTGCTCAAACGGCCTATGCCTCGATGGAAGAAAAGGTCAAATGCCTCCAGGCAGGATGCGATGCTTACCTGGCCAAACCCCTGCAGATCAATGATCTTATTGATGAACTAAAAAAATATATCTAAAGGCCTTATGCTCTTTTTCCGCAATAACAAAAACAAAAATATCCTGAAAAACAAAACAATCTTCCGGTTTGACAAGAATAAACGACACGACAGGAAGGTGAGATCCCTTAACCCCCGGGAATATCTCTACCGTACCGCTTTTGAGTTTTCTTTTAACGGTATTGCCGTTATAGACTACGAAGGAAATATCATCGAAAGCAACCCTGCCGGACTGGGTATCTTTGGCTATGAAACCACAAAAGAGGATGATCTTCATATCAATATCTTTGACCTGATGACGGAAGAGGATCGCGCCGAAGTGGTCAATCTGCCGGATTATTATAAGAAATACCCTGTTATCCGGAACCGGGTTTTCGGTATGAAACACAGGGACGGACGTAACCTGAAAATCGAAGTCTCCTCAACCCACGTTCCCGGTAAGGATGGAAGTGAGGGTTATTTCGTAGCCACGTTCAGGGATATCACAAAGAACCTGGAACAGGAAAGAAAACTAAAGGAAGCATTGAAAAAAGCGGAAGAATCGGACCGCCTGAAAACGGCTTTTCTGACCAATATGTCACACGAGATCAGAACGCCGATGAATGCCATCGTCGGTTTCTCCGATATGCTGGCCAATCCGGAACTTTCACAGCAGGAGAAGGATGAATTTATCAAATATATCAACCAGAGCAGTGAGACCCTGCTCCACCTGATCAATGATATCCTGGACCTCTCAAAGATCGAATCCGGACAGGTCAAGATATATAAGGAACCTTTTTCACTGATGGAGTTTTTCAGGGATTTCCAACCCTATATCAGGGAGCTGCAGGGCAAGTACGGAAAAGATTATCTGGAAATGAGGTTTGTCACACCTGACGGACCGGATATTATCCTGAACAGTGACAGGATGCGTATCAGACAGATCCTGTCTAACCTGGCCGGCAATGCCATTAAATTTACGGAAAAAGGATATGTGGAAACCGGGTTCTCGGTGGAAAAGGATTCGGTTCTGTTTTTCGTGCGGGATACAGGACAGGGAATACCCGAAGAAGAACTGGGGACGATCTTTGAGAGATTCCGGCAACTGGACAATACCCTGACACGCAAATACGGCGGAGCCGGGCTGGGCCTGGCCATATCCAAAAACCTGGTGGAGCACCTGGGAGGAAAGATAAGCGTTCAATCGGTACTGGGCGAAGGGACTGCCTTCTATTTTACCATCCCGGGGGTGGAAGGGACTGCCAAAAGAAAACAGGAGAAAAAATTAAAACTGCAAAAAAACGGATATCCCGACTGGCATGGCAAAACCGTCCTGATTGCAGAAGATGAACCATCCAATTATGATTTTCTCGAGGCCGTTCTCGGGAAAACAGGTATCCGTATTTTGTACGCAAAAAACGGTGAGGAAGCTGTGAACATTTGCCGGCAACAGAAACCGGATATTTTACTGCTGGATATTCGCATGCCCGTGGTGGACGGCTTTTCAGCCCTCAAGCAGATCAGAGAGATCATCCCCGGTGTGCCGGCCATCGTGCAGACGGCTTTTGCCATGGCCGATGAAAGGCAGAAATGTCTGGATGCCGGTTTTGACGTTTACCTGTCCAAACCGATAAAAACTTCCTTGCTGCTGGAAAAAATGGGTGAATACCTTGACAAATAAAAAAGGAGCAGGCCTGTAAGCCGGATTCTGTTTCCCGGAAAGGTCTGCCAGAGATTTTCCCGGGATTCCTGTCATTTGTCTGGGACATGTGTCACCACATGCCTCTATCGACCTACCCCCCGGCATCGGGCGAGCAACCCTCATGTGCCGGTATACATGGTCTTTCAACCCGCAAGCCGGACGGCTGTCCGGGTCACCCCGGACACCGGTGGGCTCTTACCCCACCTTTTCACCCTTACCCCGAAAAGCCGGGGCGGTTGTTTTCTGTTCCGGTACTATGCCCTTACGGACATCTTCCCGTTAGGAAGTGCGGTGCTCTGCGTTGTCCGGACTTTCCTCCGCCCGCACACGGCGGACAGCGACAGGACAGCCTGCTCCGCTGTCAATATACAAAAATTATGCCTTATCACACCAAAAATGACCCGGATGAGAACCTAAAGGCTGTTGCGTATTTTACCTACCGTGTACATCAACTCCTTCACTTTCTCTTCTAACTGATGCCACGCTTTTTTGCCGATGATCTCTTTTGTGAAAAGCCGCGAGCCCATACCCACGGCCACCACACCGGCGGCAAACCATTGCTGCAGGTTCTCTTCCTCCGGACTGACGCCTCCCGTGGGCATGATGCTGGTCCACGGCATGGGCCCCCTGATATTTTTTACAAAATCAGGCCCTCCAACCGAAGACCCCGGAAAGATCTTCACGATCTCGGCCCCCAGCTCTTCGGCCCGGGAAATCTCACTCACCGTGCCACATCCCGGGATCCACAGGATCTTACGGCGGTTACAGATACGGGCCGTCTCTTCATTCAGAACCGGAGCTACTACAAAATCAGCCCCCAGTTGTATATATAATGCCGCCGTGGCCGGATCAGGTACCGACCCGACACCCAATGCCAGGTCTTTCAGTGACCGCTGGCAAAAACGGTTCACCTCCGCAAAAACTTCATGGGCAAAATCCCCCCGGTTGGTGAATTCAAAAACCCGGATGCCTCCTTCATAACAGGCTTTTACCACCTCTTTTACCACGCCGGGATCCGGGTGATAGAATACAGGAACCACTCCGGTATCCCGTATTCTGAGTATAACATCAATACGTGCATGTGCTGCCATGGAAATATGTTTTCAGCGGTTAAACAATCGTTTGTTCTGTTCTTTTCATTCTGAAACCCGTTTCTTCTGCCACAAAACAAAAATAAATATTATCACCGGAATAACAAGACATCCGGATGCAAAATTCCTCATGTCCTGAATATGAATAATGATCCTGCCCGGATATTTATCTGCCAAAAATTACATACCTGTATTTTTTATAATATTTATCCTAAAAGATAGGCATATACCGGGTTGATAGTCTTAATATCTACACAAACGTTTGGGCTCTTCTGAAAAATTCCTAATTTTGTGATGTTATGCCGGGAAAAAAGAAACATACCTTACATCCTTCGAGGCCGGTGACGATCAAGGATCTGGCAGGGATGCTGAATACAACCCCATCGACGGTATCGCGTGCCCTGCGCGACAAAGAAGGGGTGGGGGAGAAGATGAGGAAAAAGGTAAAGGCCCTGGCCCGAAAGACAGGTTACCGGCCGAATGCCGTGGCGGCAGGACTGCGTAAAGGCAGGAGCAACACCATAGGAGTGATCGTGCCCAGGGTAAACCGTGACTTTTTTTCAGGTGTGATCGCCGGAATCGAAGAGGTTGCTTTTGAAAACCGGTATAGCGTGATCCTCTGCCAGAGCCATGACCAGCTGGAAAAGGAAAAACAATATGTTGAAACACTGTTGAGTGCCCATGTGGACGGGATCCTGGCATCCCTGAGCCTGGAAACAAACCGATATGACCACTTCAGGAAAGTGCTGAATACCGGGGTGCCTCTGATATTCTTCGACAGGATCCCGGATGAGTTGAAAACCAGCCGGATCGTTATTGACGACTATGAAGGGGCTTTTCGTGTGGTCAGACATATGCTGGAAAACGGTTACCGCAGGATCATTCATTTCGCCGGCCCGGACTACCTGAATGTGTATCGAAACAGGAAGGAAGGATATCTCGCCGCCATGAAAGCTTTTAATATCCCGGTAGAAGAGGAGATGATCATATACAATAATCTTACCCTGGAAGCCGGCAAAAAATCCATGGAAAAGCTCCTCGGCGAAGGATTCGTACCGGATGCCCTGTTCTCGGCCAGCGATTATGCCGCCCTGGGTGCCCTGCTCTGTATGCAGGAAAAAGGCTTCGACATCCCGGCTCAGTTTGGTGTGGCAGGTTTCAGCAATGAGAAATTCACTTCTTACATAAACCCTTCCCTCACCACGGTTGACCAGCACAGCCGGGAGATGGGAAGGTATTGTACCAAATTGTTCCTGAAAGAGAGCATCGGGGAAAAACCTCCCCCCAGCAAGATCATGCTCAGCCCCGAATTGCTGATCCGGAAATCCACTCAAAGACATTCCTGATTATACTAACATAAAACTTTAATAGAATGACTACAAATTATGAACTCAGGTACGCAACCCATCCGGATGATGCCGTTGCGTATGACACACAAAGACTTAGAAAAGAGTACCTGGTGGAAAATATCATGGTTCCCGGAGAAGTCAATATGGTTTATTCCTTCTATGACAGGTACATTGTCGGAGGAGCTGTGCCTGTAAACGAAGAGTTGTTACTGGAACCCATCGATCCGCTGAAAGCAGACTATTTTCTTGAGCGCCGTGAGCTGGGGATCATCAATGTGGGAGGCCCCGGCATCGTAAAAACCGACGGAACGAAGTATGAACTGGGATACAAGGATGCGCTGTATGCCGGAAGAGGGGTTAAAGAGGTGATTTTCTCCAGCATAAACCCTGCAAAACCGGCTCATTTCTATTTTAACTCCGCCAATGCCCACAAAGCTTTTCCGGTAAAACGGGTTACGCCGGCCGATGCCGAAGTGGTTGATCTCGGATCTCCGGAAACCTCAAATGAACGCCGGATAAACAAACTGCTTGTACATGGCGTGGTGGACACCTGCCAACTGCAAATGGGCATGACCGAACTGAAAACCGGCAGTGTGTGGAACACAATGCCCTCCCACGTGCACAGCCGCCGTATGGAGGCTTACTTTTATTTCGAGGTACCGGACGGTCAGGCCATATGCCATTTTATGGGTGACCCGAAAGAGACCAGACATATCTGGCTGCAGAACGAACAGGCGGTAATCTCTCCGCCCTGGTCGATACATGCCGCCGCAGGTACCTCCAACTATGTCTTTATCTGGGGGATGGCCGGCGAAAACCTGGATTACGGAGATATGGATTTTGCCGAACCTGTGGACCTGTTGTAATATCTTTTCTTATATCATAACAAAAAAATAAAAATTATGGGACTGGAATTATTTGATCTTACCGGAAAAACCGCCCTGGTTACCGGAGGTACCCACGGGCTGGGAATGGCCATTGCCACGGCTCTTGCCGAAGCAGGAGCCCAAATCGTGGTGAACGGTCACTCCCCCGAAAAACTCGACAAGGCCAAAAAACAATACGCCGAAAAGGGTATCGATGCCCACACTTATCTGTTTGATGTAACCCTGGAAAATCAGGTCATTGAATACCTTACCCTGATCGAAAAAGAAGTGGCCCCGGTAGACATCCTGGTGAACAATGCTGGTATTATCAAAAGGACCCCCATGCTCGACATGGATGTGGATGACTTCAGACAAGTGCTGGAGGTCGATCTGGTCGGTCCTTTTATTATGGCCAAACATGTGGTTAAAAGTATGATCCGAAGAAAATCCGGAGGGAAGATCATCAACATGTGTTCGATGATGAGTGAGGTCTCCCGCAACACCGTCAGTGCCTATGCCGCCGCCAAGGGAGGATTGAAGATGCTCACCAAAGAGATGGCCGATGAATGGGCCCGCTACAACATCCAGGCCAATGGCATCGGTCCGGGATATTTTGCCACCGACCAAACCGCCCCCATACGTGTGGGAGGACATCCTTTTAATGATTTTATTATCAAAAGAACACCCGCCCGTCGCTGGGGAAAACCGGAAGAGCTGGCAGGAGCTGCTATCTTCCTGGCATCCAAAGCCTCCGATTTTGTGAACGGCCATGTTCTTTACGTGGACGGCGGGATCCTGGCCACCCTGGGAAGCCATGCCGGTGAAGACTGAGAAAATTCTTAAAAAATGTTAACCGGATCTGTAATATTGTCAGAAAACATCATCTTTCGCACTGATTTTGCTAAAGACATTCGTGATTGTCTTTTATTATAATTTTTAAAAACTTATAGAGATGAAAAATATTTGGGTGTTATTTATTGCCATGTTCCTGTTGACATCGTGTGGGGGTAAAAAAGAAGCCGTTATCTCCCTCGTAAACCCCGTTGATCTGGCTCGTCCCGATGAGCCGGTAACCATCGGGAGAAGTCATCTGGATTCACTGGTATCAGGTGTTCCCGAAGGGAAAGTGCCCCTGGTCAAAGATATGCAGGGGGTAGTGATCCCTTCGCAGGCCGACGACCTGGACAAAGACGGAAAGTGGGATGAGCTGTTTATGCTGATCAACTTCAAACCCAAAGAGACCAAACAGCTCCGTGTCTCTTTCGTCGCACCGGAAGATTTGCCGGCATTTACGCAAAGGGCCAACATTCGCTTTGCCAACTATCCGGAACACAAAGAGCTGGATCATGCCAAACGTCTGCGCTCCACCGACTCGCCCAGCACCCAGAAGGCTTTTCAGATGGAGGGACCCGCCTGGGAGAATGACAAGGTGGGATTCAGGAACTATTACGACGCCCGGAACGGTATGGACATCTTCGGAAAAAGAGTCTCCCGGATGGTGCTGGACAGTGTGGGACTGGTACCTCATTCTTATCATGTGCTGAAGGACTGGGGCATGGACATTCTGAAAGTGGGTAACTCCCTTGGCGCCGGTGCCATAGCCCTGATGGTCAACGACTCGGTGTACCGTGTCGACCTGCCGAAGGAAGGAACCTACGAAAGAATTGCCGACGGACCGCTACGTGCTGTTTTGCGGCTGGGATACTATGGATGGAAAGCCGGCGGAAACGTATATGATATCGTCGACGAGATCAGTATCTGGGGCGGTACCAACTTCTACAAAAGTGAGATCACGGTAAAGGGCCTTACCGGACATGAAAGCCTGATCACCGGCATCGTGCGCCACTGTGACTCCCTGATTGTCGATGAACCCAACGACCAGTATGTTTTCTTTGCCACCCATTGCAACCAGGCTTATGAAGGCGAAAAACTGGGTATGGCCATCCTGGTGAAAACCGATGACCTGATCACTACCATCAATGCTCCGGAAACAGGCAAAGGGATCATAAACACCTACATGGTGGACCTCAAGCTTCATAAAGACAAACCTACTGCCTATTGCTTCTACTCCGGATGGGAAAAACAGGATTCCCGTTTTGCGGATGCCGATTTCTTCAAACATGTGATCGCTGACGATGCCAACCGTATGGCTCACCCGGTGATCGTGAAATAACGGCCCGTCTTGGCAAAAGAACGGATCCGGTAATGGAAAAATGTAAAGGCACAAGATTTTGTGCCTTTACATTTTGTTAACCGATTAGTTGACAGTATGTCAGCACCTCAGACCTGACAAGGTCACTTCCGAGATACGTTTTTCCACCGTTTCTTTTTCTTTCTCATACTCTTTGTCATCCCATGCAAAAGTCTGCCTGAACTTTTCCAGGATATCCGGGTAATATTTCCTGGCGGTTTCCGGCTCGAAGAAGAGTCTTCCGCTGCGTCTTTCCAGAAAATCCAGGGGACGGTAAACCATCTCTCGTGCAAGGCAGTGATCCAGTTCGGCAAGAATAAGGTTTTTGCCGGGGTCTCCTGAATCTTTGCGGCGCGCCTCCTCAAAGATCTCCCGGGCCATTTTTCCGTACTTAAAGATCATTTGCGATACCTCCTCCCTGCTGTAACCTGCATCCTTTACTTCCCGGGACAGATACTCTCTGAAACTTGTTACTTCCTCCAGCGATTCGAAGGCTGGGAAGGTAAGAGATATCCCGGGGCTCACCGTTTTTTTCTTTATATGCCGGAACTCTTTCCCTCCTTTTTTCCGAATCAGGTCTACTGTTTTCTCCGCCATCTTACGGTAGCCGGTCAGTTTTCCTCCGGCCATAGAGATCAGTCCGCTTGGTGAAACGAATATTTCATCTTTCCGGGATATTTCCGAGGCGGATTTCCCTTCCTGATAGATCAAAGGCCTCAATCCCGCCCAGGCGGCCACAATATCCTCTTTGCGCAACACCACCCCCGGAAAAAGATCGTGAAAAGCATGCATCAGATATTCCACGTCTTCTTTATCCACGGGGATGGAATCCTTGTCGCCGGAATAGGGAGTGTCGGTGGTGCCTATATAAGAGATGCCGTAACGCGGGATCATGAAGATCATCCGTCCGTCGCTGATCTCGAAATAGAGCGGATTGTGCAGAGGCAGTTTTTCTCTTGAAAAAGCCAGATGCACCCCTTTGGTGATCAGCAGGTGTTTACCGCTGAGGGACCGGTCTTCGCGCCGCAGGTCATCCACCCATATACCGGTGGCATTGACCACGAACTTCCCCGTTATTTCAAACTCCCGGTTTCCAATGATGTCGTGGCATCGGATTCCGTTGATCCTGCCGCGGGCATCATACAGGAATGTTTTGCTCTCGACATAATTCAGGCATACCGCCCCCTGTTTTACGGCTGTTTTGATCACTTCCGCGGTCAGGCGGGCATCATCGGTCATATATTCGGCATAATAACCGCTGCCTTTCAGGTCTTTCTCCGGCAGGAGAGGTTCGATGGCCAGCGTTTGTTCTTTGTTCAGCATTTTTTTCCGGTCGTCTCCTTTCACCCCGGCCAGCAGGTCGTATAACCATAACCCCAGGGAGATCATCCACCCGGGTGTGGAGAGGCCTTTATATACCGGCAGCATCATTTTCTCCGGCACCACCAGATGAGGGGCCAGACGGTGGACAATGGCTCTTTCACGTCCTGTTTCGGCCACAACATGTACCTGGAGTTGTTTCAGGTACCGCAAACCGCCGTGGATCAGTTTGGTGGAACGGCTGCTGGTGCCCGAGGCAAAGTCTTTTTTTTCTACCAGGGCTGTCTTTAAACCCCGGGCTGCAGCATCCAGGGCGATGCCCGCGCCGGTGATCCCGCCGCCGATGACGACTACGTCAAAATCGCCGGATGCCAACTCCCGGACCAGGGAATCTCTGTACAGGTAAGAAAATAATTTATTATCCATCTCCTAAATGATCATCAGTCTTTGAGCCATCCCAGTGTCCTGTTTACCGCCTTTTTCCATCCGTCATACAACTGTTTTCTCTCTGCTGCAGAAATCGCCGGTTCGAATACTCTGTCGGTTTTCCTTTTTTCCGGTATCTCTTCCTGTCTCCACAAACCGCTCTGGATTCCGGCCATATAGGCAGCTCCCAGCGCGGTGGATTCGGTCACCGCCGGTCTTTCCACCCTGGTTCCGAGAATATCGGCCTGAAACTGCATCAGATAGTTGTTCATGGCAGCCCCGCCGTCCACACGCAGGGTTTTTATTTCCAGCCCGGAGTCTTTCTGCATGGTCTCAAGCAGATTCTTCGACTGATAAGCAAGGGACTGCAGGGTGGCTTTGATCAGATGGGGTTTGCCCGTACCGCGGGTCAGCCCGAAAATGGCTCCCCGGGCATACATGTCCCAGTAGGGAGCCCCCAGACCCGAAAAGGCCGGCACCATATACACCTCATTCCCCGGCACCTTTTCAGCAAAGTATTCCGAGTCTTCGGCCGTATCGAGGATCCTCAGGCCATCGCGCAGCCATTGGATGGCAGCCCCGGCAATAAATACGCTTCCTTCAAAGGCGTAATATACTTTTTTGCCTAGCCCCCAGGCGATCGTTGTCAACAGTCCCGAGGGGGACTCCCGCATCTCTTCGCCCGTATTCATAAGCATAAAACAACCTGTCCCATAGGTGTTTTTCACATCTCCAGGAAGGAAACAGGCCTGTCCGAACAGGGCTGCCTGCTGGTCTCCGAGGATGCCGCCTATGGGCACCGGCGTGCCGTCGATGATAAAATCCCCGAAATGCCAGGAAGAGGGGTGTACCGCCGGCATCATACTTTCCGGAATATCCAGACTGCCCAGCATCTCCCCGTCCCATTCCAGCTTGCGGATATTGTAGAGCATGGTACGTGAGGCATTGGAATAGTCCGTCGCATGCACATTGCCGCCTGTCATTTTCCATACCAGCCACGTGTCCACCGTGCCCGCCAGCAGATCTCCGTTTTCGGCTTTTTCCCGGGCACCGGGGATATTTCTGTGGATCCAGGCTATCTTGGTGGCGGAAAAATAAGAATCTATGACCAGCCCCGTGTTTTCCCGCACATATTTCTCCAACCCTTCTGCTTTCATCTCCTCACAAATGGGAGCGGTGCGTTTATCCTGCCAGACGATCGCATTCATGACGGGTTCACCCGTGTGCCGGTCCCAGACCACTGTCGTCTCCCGTTGATTGGTTATCCCCATGGATACTATATCACCGGGACTGACATGGTTACGATGGATTACCTCCATCAATACTCCCATCTGGCTGTTCCATATCTCTTCCGGGTCATGTTCCACCCATCCGGGTTTGGGAAAGATCTGCAAAAACTCTTTCCGGGCAATGTCAACCACTCCGCCGTTTTCTTCAAAAAGAACGGCACGTGAGCTGGTTGTGCCCTGGTCCAATGCAATGATATACTTCATATCTAATTGTTTTTTTTCTGTTTAAAAATCACAGAATAAACTAAAATACCACCTGTCAGCAATGAGAAAACCCAGAACCACAATGAGAGATCACCGTTGAAAACGGCCTGGTAAAACAGCGTTCCGTAAATCCCTCCGATCAGAGGGCCTGCAATAGGTATCCAGGCATAAGCCCAGTCAGATGTTCCTTTGCCGGGGATGGGCAGGATGAAATGAGCGAGGCGGGGGCCGAAATCCCTGGCCGGATTGATGGCAAAACCGGTTGTGCCCCCCAGGGAGAAACCGATGGCGGAGATATATATCCCGATGACCAGGGGGTTGAGGCCTTCGGCAAAATTGTTTATGCCGAGAAAAGACAAGCCGAATAAAAGCATAAAGGTACCGATCACCTCACTGGCCAGGTTGTTGGGAAAAGAACGCTCGGCCGGGATCGTGCTGAAAATAGCCAGCTTGGAAGCACTGCTTTCGGTCTTTCGCCAGTGCGGATAATACTGAACCCATACGATGACAGCCCCGGTAAATGCTCCGGCAATCTGGGCAATGATATAGCCGGGGACTTTTGCCCAGGGGAACTCACCCGCCATGGCAAAACCTATCGTAACGGCCGGGTTGATATGGGCTCCGCTGATCCCGCCGACAGCAAAAACCGCAAACGAAACCCCCAGGCCCCAGGCCACACAAATGGTTATCCAGCCGGCATTCTCCGACTTGGAATTCTTCAGTAAAGCCCCGGCAACTACCCCGGAACCAAAGATCATAAGGATCATCGTGCCAACAAATTCAGCTGTGTACTCGGTCATATGCTTTTTGTTTTATAGCCAAAATTGAAAAAATATGTGGTTCCGGGCAGGAAAAAACAAATTAAATTATTATCAACTTATTAACAATTTGAAAAAAATGATATTTATTTCAGGTCTTATGATCATAAACAGGGCTTTTTTATCGTTTTTATAGCCTCTTTTTATATATATGATCTTTATCTGTTGATTAGATTTGAGAATATTTCCGGAAAATTATATTTTCGTACCTTTGTCGAAATTTTGTATGGTGGAGTTAATGTTACCCTAAAACCCATGTATGATGGATATGTTAGAGCGAAAAGCGGTGGAGTCCGGAGAAAAGGAAGAGATACGGGAAGAAAATACCGGACAACAAGCCACGGAAAACAAGGGAGAGGCACAGGAAAAAGGAGATGATATACAGCCGGCTGAAGAGAAAAAGATACAGGAAACAGGCGCATTGCAGGAAGAACGGGAAGAAGAAGTAACGAAACCGGAGGCTTCCGGGGATAACACTGCACCACAGATGCAGACTGATGACGGCAATCCGGGCCAAACGGATGAAGAAACAATCCCCCCGCAGGATCCCGGAGAAACAGCCGGAGAGGAAGCAACTGCGCCGGAAATCACGGTAGATGCCGAAACTCCTGCAGAGGAACCGGAAAAAACCGAATCGGCGGAACCTGATAAACCTGTTTCAGACGAAGCAAAGGAATCAGTTGAAGAAGAGGATGGTAACATAATGAAAGAGGTGGATTATTCAACCTTTGGAATCGGTGAACTGCTCAACCGTCTGGAACTACTGATAGATGAACGACCCGTGCAGGAGATCCGGCATGATGTGGAAAGCATTAAAATAAACTTCTACAAGAAATTCCACCTGGAGATCGAGGAAAAGAAAAAGCGTTTCCTGGAAGAAGGGGGCGACCCGCTGGATTTTAAACCGGGACCCGACGAACGGGAAGAGCACCTGAAATATCTCCTGAAAAAATTCAGGGATAAGAAAGCCAAATATAACAAGGAACTGGAGGAGGAGAAAAAAAGAAACCTGGAAGAAAAATACCGGATCATCGAAGAGATAGGGGACCTGGTCAACAGAAAAGAATCCATCAACAAGACTTTTCAGGAGTTCAGGGAACTGCAGGAACGATGGCGGAATGTGGGACTGGTGCCGCAGCAACACGTCAAAGATCTGTGGGAGAACTATCACTATCATGTTGAGAAGTTTTATGATTATATCAAGATCAACAAAGAGCTGCGCGATCTCGACCTGAAAAAGAACCTGGAGAAAAAAATAAAGCTCTGTGAACAGGCCGAGAGCCTGTTGCTAGAACCGGATATTATCAGCGCTTTCAAGACCCTGCAGAAATATCATGAACAGTGGCGGGAAACAGGTCCTGTCCCCAAAGAGAACAAAACGGAACTGTGGGAACGGTTTAAGGAGGCCACCCGGAAGATCAACAAGAAATACCAGGCCTATTTCCAGGAGATAAAAGAGATACAGAAAAAGAATCTTGAGCAGAAAACCTCACTGGCCGAAAGGGCGGAAGAAATAGCTGACCTGGAGATCCGTTCTCACCGGCAATGGGACGAGAAATCCAGAGAAATACAGGAGTTGCAGAAAGTGTGGAAAACCATCGGTTTCGCCCCCAGAAAACAAAACAATGCCATATACGAACGGTTCCGGAAAGCCTGCGACCGCTTTTTTAACCGGAAGAGGGAATATTATGCCGAAAACAAGGAAGTGCAGATGAACAACCTGCAGATGAAAACAGACCTGTGCATACAGGCTGAAGCCCTCAAGGACAGTACGGAATGGCAAAAAACCACGGAAGACCTGATCAACCTGCAGAAAAAATGGAAAGAGATCGGACCGGTCCCCAAAAAATATTCCGATCAGATCTGGAAAAGATTCAGGGCCGCCTGCGATGTGTTTTTCGAAAACAAATCACGCTATTTCAGAGACCGGGAGAAAAACTACCAGGAAAACCTTAAAATGAAGGAAGAGCTGATTGAAGAGATCAGAAACTTTAAAATGACCGATGATCCGGATGCCGATTTCAACAAACTGAATGAGTTTCAGCGGCGCTGGACAGAGATCGGCTATGTGCCCATCAGTAAAAAAGAGGAAATAGCCAATGCCTACAGGGAAGCGATCAATAACCTGTTCAATAATCTGAATATCAATGACCACAAAAAAAACCTGTTGAAGTACAAGGCCAAGATCGAGGCCCTGGGCAGTACGTCCAGGGCAAACATCAAACTCCAGAAAGACCGGGAGAAGTTCATCAACCGTATCAAACAACTGGAAAATGACATTACGGTATGGGAAAACAATATTGGTTTCTTCACTCAATCTAAAAATGCCGAATCACTCATAAAAGATATCACGACAAAAATCGAAAACGCCAAAGCCAGCATCAAGCTTCTGAAAGACAAAATCCGACTCATTGATGAAATGGAAAACGACTGAATACCAACCTAAAATACCTTTATTTTGAGCACTACAAAGTATATTTTCGTGACGGGGGGGGTTACTTCTTCCCTGGGAAAAGGCATTATTTCCGCTTCACTGGCCAAGCTGTTGCAGGCCCGTGGATACAAAGTGACCATCCAGAAACTGGATCCATACATCAATGTCGATCCCGGCACCCTGAATCCCTATGAACACGGAGAGTGTTATGTTACCCACGACGGTGCCGAAACCGACCTGGACCTGGGGCATTACGAACGTTTCCTCAATACCCCCACTTCCCAGGAAAACAATGTGACCACCGGCAGGATCTACCAGTCGGTCATCGAAAAGGAGCGCAGAGGCGATTATCTCGGCAAAACCGTGCAGGTGATCCCTCACATCACCGATGAGATAAAAAACCGAATACGCCTGGTTGGTAAGAAATACAACTATAATATAGTCATCACCGAAATAGGAGGTACCGTTGGGGATATCGAATCATTGCCTTATATTGAGTCGGTAAGGCAACTCAAATGGGACCTGGGGCCTTCCAACTGCCTGGTAATTCATCTGACACTGGTACCTTATCTTCCTACCTCCGGAGAGCTGAAGACAAAGCCCACCCAGCATTCCGTTAAGATGCTGCAGGAGGCAGGTATCCAACCCGATATCCTGGTGTTGCGTACCCAGAAAAAACTGTCCGAGGAAATACGCAATAAAGTGGCCCTGTTTTGTAATGTGGACAAATCCAGTGTCATTGAATCCATTGACGCGTCCACCATCTATGAAGTGCCCCTGTTAATGCAGGACGAGAAACTGGATGAGACGGTTCTGCATAAGCTGGATCTCCCGGCCAACCGGAAACCCGATCTGGGGCCGTGGAAAGAGTTCCTGAAAAGGTTGAAATCACCCCGCCAGACGACACGGATAGGATTGGTAGGAAAATACGTCGAACTGCATGATGCTTACAAGTCCATATCCGAATCCTTCACCCATGCGGGTGCTGCCAACGAGTGCAGGGTTGACCTGGAATATATTCATTCGGAACAGGTAAATGAAAAAAATGCAGAGGAGAAACTGGGTCATCTCGACGGGATCCTGGTGGCACCCGGCTTTGGCAGCCGCGGCATCGAAGGAAAAATTATTGCCGCCAGATATGCCCGGGAACACAATATCCCTTACCTGGGCATCTGTCTGGGCATGCAATGTGCTGTCATTGAATTCGCCCGCAATGTGCTGGGCTTTGATAAAGCCAACTCTACGGAAATGAACCGGCGCACCCCCTTTCCGGTCATTGATCTGATGGAGGAACAGAAAGGAATCACCGCCAAGGGTGGCACCATGAGACTGGGTGCTTATCCTTGTCGCATCGATAAACACAGCCGTATTTATCAGGCCTACAAAACTGAACTTGTTAACGAAAGACATCGCCACAGATATGAGTTCAATAACAAATATCTCAGGGATTTTGAAAAAGCCGGCATGAAAGCCGTCGGCATCAATCCCGACACCAACCTGGTGGAGATCATGGAAATCCCCGAACACAGATGGTTTGTCGGGGTGCAGTTCCACCCCGAATACAGAAGTACCGTTCTCCAGCCTCATCCTGTGTTTGTGGACTTTGTCAGGGCTGCCATGAAACTGAACCGGGAAAAGAATAAAACATTGAAATCAAAGAAAATCAAAGAAACAGAGAAAAACTTAAACTGAACCGTTTGATATGGACAGAAATACCGTTGTCGGATTGCTGCTGATAGGACTTTTGTTTGTTGTTTTCAGCTATTATAATTCCAATCAAAGAAACAAGGCATATGAACAGGAGCTTCATACTGCCGACTCCCTGTACCGGGTTGAGAAATACCGGCAGGCCCGGGAATCCTACCTGCGTGCACTGGGTTACAAGCCTACAGAGACCTATCCCAGGCGCCGGGCCATGCAGATAGATTCACTACTCCTTTCTCAGCGGCCTGACAGCCTGAAAAACAGGGAGGTCACAGACACCCTCACGGCTGTGCCGGCAGCGGCTCCCGGCAAACAGGCAGCGGGCCTTTCACGTGAACCATCCGGACAGGCCGCCGTCCTGCCG
This sequence comes from uncultured Rikenellaceae bacterium, assembly GCA_964649335.1. GTDB lineage: Bacteria > Bacteroidota > Bacteroidia > Bacteroidales > VadinHA17 > DRPN01. The sequence continues at coordinate 22,207 of CAZYPI010000003.1, forward strand.
AAAGGTAAAAAAGAATTTATTACCATAGAGAACGATCTGATGAAACTACGCCTTTCCACACGGGGAGGAATGGTTTATTCCGTACAACTGAAGAAATACAAAACATGGGACGGAAAACCCGTTATTCTGTTTCACGGTGATTCCACCGAATTCGGCTTTCGTTTTTTTACCGCCGCCAACCGCCTGATAGACACAAAAGATCTCTATTTTACTCCCGTTACCGATACGGGGCATATCGTGGTGGAAGACAGCAGCTATACCGCGGTACTGCGGCTGAAGATCGGGGAAAATGAGTATATGGACTATCGATATACCATCCCCCGCAACCAGTATATGATCGGCTTTGATGTTGAGATGCATGGCATGGACAGCCTGATAGCCCGCAATTTGACGGATCTGTCCCTGAAATGGAAAATCTATATGCCCCAGCAGGAAAAGGGCAGGACCAATGAGGATTATTATTCCACCATCAAGTTCAAATACTTTCAGGATGTGGTGGACGGCCTTCCCATGCGTAGCAAAAAAGAGGAGTTGAGCATGGATATTCCTACGCGACTTCTTTGGGTGGCTTTTAAAGACCAGTTTTTTTCGTCTGTGCTGATCTCCGACTCTGTGCCATTCATCAGCGGAACGATAAAATCCTTGAAAATGCCTGACGATTCACCCTACTTCAGGGAATGTGAGACTGAAGTGAGTGTTCCGTATCAGCCGAAACCAGACATCGGCTATCACATGCAGATGTATTTCGGCCCCAATCATTTCAAGACACTGAAACACTATGGGATGGATCTTCAGGAGCTGGTGTTCCTGGGCAAAAACATCATCCGGTGGATCAACCAGTTTGTGATTATCCCTATTTTCAACTGGCTGAACAGATACATCTCCAACTACGGAATCATCATTTTGTTGCTCACCCTGATCATCAAAATGGCTCTGTTCCCGCTCACATACAAATCCTATGTCTCCCAGGCCAAAATGAGGGTTCTGAAGCCGTATGTGGATGAGATCAACGCTAAATATCCGAAGAAAGAGGATGCCATGAAAAAACAACAGGCGACCATGGCCCTGTACAAGCGTGCCGGCGTGAGTCCGATGGGCGGTTGCCTTCCCATGATCCTGCAGTTGCCCATCCTGTATGCTATGTTCCGCTTCTTTCCCACATCCATAGAGTTACGGCAGCAAAGCTTCCTGTGGGCCCACGACCTCTCTACCTACGATTCTATCCTTCATCTGCCTTTCACCATACCCATGTATGGCGATCATGTCAGCCTCTTTACCATACTGATGACCGTCTCCACCATTGTCACGATGAAGATCAACAGTCCTTCCGGCAGCTCCAGCCAGATGCCCGGGATGAAAGGAATGATGTATATTATGCCCGTCACCTTTATGTTGTTCCTGAACAACTTCTCGGCAGCCCTGAACTACTATTACTTCCTGGCCAACCTGATCACTTTCGGCCAGAATATGCTTGCCAAATCTTTTGTCAAGGAAGAGGAGATCCTGAAAAAACTCAAAGAGAGCAAGAACGCGCCGGTAAAAAAATCAAAATGGCAGCAACGTTTGGAAGAAGCTGCCAAAGCAAAAGGATACCGTCCTCCCAAAAAGAAAAAGTAATTTATAACATATTTTATCTTTTTGATAAGAAAGATAAAACATATACTTTTGGTGCCCTGAAAAAGAGTTGTAACATTTTTAATTCATAAAAAATAATGAGTATTCTGGTTAATAAGGATTCCAGGGTCCTGGTACAGGGCTTCACAGGCAGTGAAGGCACTTTTCATGCCCGGCAAATGATTGAATATGGCACACAGGTAGTCGGCGGGGTAACCCCCGGCAAGGGAGGGCAGAAGCACCTCGACAGGCCTGTTTTCAATACGGTGAAGGAAGCTGTGGATGAAACAGGTGCCGATGTGTCCATCATATTCGTACCACCGCCATTTGCCGCCGATGCCATTATGGAAGCTGCCGATGCCGGGGTGAAGGTGGCTGTCGCCATCACCGAAGGTATTCCCACACAGGATATGGTGAAAGTAAAAGAATATCTGCACGACCGCGAGACACGCCTGATTGGCCCTAACTGCCCGGGAATCATCACTGCCGAAGAAACCAAGATTGGCATCATGCCCGGATTCATCTTCAAAAAAGGCCCGGTGGGGGTGGTATCCCGCTCCGGCACACTCACCTATGAGGCGGTTGACCAGGTTACCAAAGCCGGACTGGGACAAACCACGGCGATAGGTATCGGAGGAGACCCGATAATCGGTACCTCCACACTCGATGCCATCAGGTTGTTTATGGAAGACCCCGAGACGGAAGGGATTATCATGATCGGAGAGATCGGCGGGAGCATGGAAGCCGATGCTGCTTACTGGGTCAAAGAACACGGCACCAAACCGGTGGTGGGGTTCATCGCAGGTCAAACAGCCCCCAAAGGAAGAAGAATGGGGCATGCCGGAGCCATCATCGGAGGAAAAGCGGATACCGCCGCCGCCAAAATGAAGATCATGGCAGAATGCGGTATCCATGTGGTCGAATCACCTGCCCATATCGGCGAGACCATCGCACGCCTGTTGAAATAACCGGCTTATCTTTACAGCCGTGAATGCAATAGAAGAAGCGGTTAATATTCTCAGGAAATCATCGCACACCACCGCATTTACGGGAGCAGGTGTTTCTGTAGAAAGCGGCATTCCCCCGTTCAGGGGAGAGCACGGACTGTGGAGTAAATACGACCCGGTGGTTCTGGACATCGGTTATTTTCACTCTCATCCCGCAGAGGCCTGGAAAGTGATCCGGGAGATCTTTTACGACTATTTCGGAAAAGCACGGCCCAACCCCGCCCATTACGCGCTGGCTGAAATGGAAAAACGGGGAAAACTGGCGGCAATTATTACACAAAATATTGATAACCTGCATCAGGAAGCCGGAAGCAAAAACGTTTACGAGTACCATGGAAATTCCCGGCGTTTGATTTGCCCGTCATGCGGGAAGGTGTATCCCGCTGCAGAGGTCGATCTGACCCGCCTTCCACCACGCTGCAAAAGGGACGGAGAAGTGCTGAAGCCCGATTTTGTCTTTTTCGGCGAACCAATACCCGTAGCGGCTGCAACCCGGTCCGAAGAGGAGGCCCGGACAGCAGATGTGTTTCTTCTGATCGGCACAACCGGCGAGGTAATGCCAGCCTCCCTGATCCCACAAATGGCCAAACAACACGGGGCAAAGATCATTGAGATCAATCCGGAAACTTCTGCCTTTACTCATTCTGTCACGGATGTATATATACGCGAAAAAGCAGGGGAAGTGCTTCCGGTAATTGTCGGTATGATCACAGGAGAGTCCTGAACGAAACCGAAATCCAAACGCTACATTTTCAGAAATAGGAAACAAGGCCAGCGTGATGCTTAGACCTTGAAGAATATTTTCTTTTTATAAAGATAATACAACAGCAGCCATACGAGGATAAAAGCACCAAGCGCTTCAAATCCGGGATGCCATTTTTCAGAGGTAAGACTGTAGATACCGGAAAAAAGAGTTTTTGAAGTGTGATCGAAATCAATAAAACGGTAAGCATAATAGATAAAAAGGGAGTTCATGCCGATTACGACGAAAAAATAGGACCATTTTTTATAACCCAGTATCTCGATGACCCAGTAAAAAAGGCTGAAGATCAAAAAGCCCATGCCTGCAGTGAGCAGGATAAAAGAGCTGCTCCACAAATGCTTATTGACAGGGAAATGTAATCCCCAAATCAATCCCAGGATAATGAGGATGACACCTATAGACACCATCCGTTTGATTTTGCCTGTTTCCTTTATATCAACATTTCTCACGATATCACCGGCCCAGGCACCAAAAACGGCCAGGCAAAGGGCCGGAAACTGTGTTAAAATTGCCAGTTGGTCAAAATTGCCGTCTATAAGACGGCCCGGCATGAAAGTGCGGTCAAACCAACCTACCAGATTGCCTTGCTGGGAAAGGTCCCCTGCACCATAACCCGGGACGGGTATGAGAAACAATGCTGCATAATAAGCAATTAATATCCCGGCTATCCAGTAAAGCCGCTCCTTCCATGAAAAATTTAAATACAAAAGGGTCGTTGCAAAAACAGCAATCCCGATTCGTCCCAGTACACTGCTATACCGGATATTCCCCGGGTGCCATACAGGTACCGGCGAATTTTTATAAATGATACCCAGCAGGATCAAAATCAACATACGTTTGAAGACTTTTTTATAAATGTCATTTTTGGTCATGCCACGTTCTTTGGCCTTGTTTATCGAAAAGGTCAGCGATATGCCGGAGATAAAGATGAATAATGGCATGATAAAATCCCAGAAGGTAAAACCGTTCCATTGGGTATGTTCCATTTGTAGGATGATATTTTCTGCCCATGGTTGGTGTACAACATCTAAAAATCTGTAAATGAAAGCACCTCCGCCGGCTATCAACAACATATCAAAACCGCGCAGTGCGTCGATGGAAGTTAGTCTTTTTGATTTCATATCAATTGTTGTTAATAAAAAAACGAATTTTTAATTTCCTCTGATTGTTGGGCAAATATTAATATTTTTACAAGATTATAAAAAAAAATGTATGATTATAATAATCGTGCAGGAAATAATCCACCCATTAAGTTTACTTTTTCAAAAATACTTGTTTATTTTGTTACCTTAATCAAAATTTTTTACACGATGGATTTGTTAAAAGGAAAAACAGCAATAGTTACCGGAGCAGCACGGGGCATAGGAAGAGCCATAGCCATCAGGTTTGCAGAAGAGGGTGCCGATGTGGCCATAACCGATCTGGCTGTGGACGATAATGCCAAAGAGACGGTGAAGGCCATTGAGTCTTACGGTGTCAGGGCCAAAGCCTATGCTTCCGATGCCAGCGATTATGAACAGACAGACCGGGTGGTTAAAGCCATTGCAGAGGACTTCGGGAAAATAGATATCCTGGTGAACAATGCCGGGATCACCCGAGACACCCTGTTAATGAGGATGACCGAAGAACAATGGGATCTGGTAATCAAAGTGAACCTGAAATCGGTTTTTAACTTCACCAAAGCCGTGCAACCTTTTATGCTGAAACAACGCAGCGGTTCTATCATCAGCATGAGCTCGGTAGTGGGCGTCAGCGGCAATGCCGGCCAGGCCAATTATTCCGCCTCCAAGGCAGGAATCATCGGTTTTACAAAATCGGTAGCCAAAGAAGTGGGTTCGAGAGGCATCCGCTGTAATGCCATCGCCCCCGGTTTTATCGACACGGAGATGACTAAAAAACTGCCGGAAGACATACGGAAAGCCTGGACACAACAGATCCCCCTGCGCCGTGCCGGACTGCCGGAAGATGTGGCCAATACCGCCCTGTTCCTGGCCTCTGACCTTTCCTCTTATGTGAGCGGACAGGTGATCCATGTGTGCGGCGGCATGAATACATGACGGAACAAAAAAACTGATTCCGTTTACCAAAGTGATTATATCATAATTGTCCGGCGTGTCTTTGCGTTTCTAAACAACAATTAATCGCTTTGAACGTATAAACACAAAGAACCTTCTTTTATATAAATGAAAAAGGGTGTTTTTTTTATAATGATTTCCGGCCTCTTCCTGATGCTGCTGACCGGCTGTTACAGCTCCAGAAAGGTGACCATCCAGGTACTGCATCCCCCGGAGAAGATCGTTTTCAATACACCGCAAAACCTTATGCTGGTCAACCGTATGCTGCAGGATACCTCCCGGAAGGACACCCTCCATTTCATGGACCTGAAGATCCCCCTGAAAATGTATTATGATCTTGGATGGAAAGCTCTGTACGGTTTTGCGGATGTCGCAAGCGGTTCACCGTGGGTAAAAAATATTTTTTTCGATTCGGTATTTGTGGATTCTGTCTCACCGGTCCACGGTCCTGAAATAATCCCTTTCTCAGAAAGGGAACAAATGCTGAAAAAAAATCAGGCCGGGGTAGGTGTTGACCTGGCAAAAATGATCTTTTCCGATTCGATCTACAAGTCTCAGGAATTTGTAACCTATGACGAAGAGGAAGATTTTGGAGGAGATTGGCTCACCGTACTCAATATTGATCTGTATATCAAAACACATTGGTTTATTTATGAAGAAAACATCCCGGACCCCGTCGATTCGACCGTGCATACCAACGTACTTACCCTGAACGGCGCGGGAATAACATACCGCGAGGCGGTCGCCAATCTCCCCAATGTCAGAGAAGCCGTCTCCGACCTGGCTTATCAGGCAGGTCAGCATCATGCTTATCATATTTTTCCCATATGGGATGAAGTAACTCGGGTTTATTTTGTCAACGGCATGGACGGAAAAATGAAAGAGGCCGAAAAGCTGGCCAGGAAAAACAAGTGGATGGATGCTGCAGCTATTTGGCGAAATATGGCCCTTTCCAATAACAGGAAAAAAGCCGCTTATGCCGCTTTTAACATGGCGCTGGCAAGTGAGATAAACGATAAACTGGACCTGGCCGAGTCCTGGCTTGAGAAATCTCTCCGGCTACACGATTCTCCTGTCACAAGAAATTATCTCTGGATCATCCGTGAAAGGATTCAGGACTATAAAAAAATGAATCTGAAGACCTCTGAATGATCCCATTTGTCAGGAAGTTGTTATTTTTGTCCCGGTCAATAACCCTCTGAACCATGTACAACACCTTTTTTTATATCATCCTGGTCATCATTGTATTCGATTTTCTGCTGGAACGCACGCTGGAGTATCTCAATACCAAAGCCTGGAGCCCCGGCCTGCCCGCAATCCTGAAAGGCATTTACGATGAAGAAAAATACAAACGGTCCCAGCAATATTACATGGCTAATTTGAAACTGGGTATCTTCTCATCCTCTTTCTCTTTTCTCCTGATTCTGTTGATGATGTTGGCCGGTGGTTTTGCATGGGTGGACCATCTAGCCCGCCGTTTCGGGGAAAATGAGATCATCGTGGCCCTGGTCTTTTTCGGTTTGCTGGGACTGGTTTTCGACCTGCTCATGACGCCGTTTTCCCTGTATGATACCTTTGTCATCGAAGAAAAATTCGGCTTCAATAAAACGACCGTAAAAACTTTCCTCACGGACAAACTGAAAGGGTGGCTGCTGGCAGCTATTATCGGAGGCGGCCTGCTGGCCCTGGTGATATGGTTCTATCAACTCACCGGGAAAATGTTCTGGATATGGGCGTGGGGCCTGTCGGCCGTTTTCATGATCTTTCTGACCATGTTTTATTCCTCACTCATTGTACCGTTATTCAACAAGCAGACCCCCCTGGAGGAAGGAGAGCTGAAAAAAGCCATCACCGGCCTGTGCCGGCACGCCGGCTTCACCCTGGACAATGTCTATGTGATCGACGGCTCCAAACGTTCTACCAAGGCCAATGCCTATTTCAGCGGACTGGGGAAGAAAAAGAGAGTCGTGCTGTACGACACCCTGATCAACGACCTGGAAACGGATGAGATTGTAGCCGTCCTGGCCCATGAGATCGGCCACTATAAAAAAAAAACACACCCTGACAGGCATCGTCCTGTCTATCCTGCAGACAGGTTTCACCCTTTATCTCTTTTCCCTTTTTGTGGACAACCCTCAGCTCTCACAAGCCCTGGGGGCGGATCAGCCCTCTTTTCACCTGGGATTGATCGCCTTCGGCATCATTTTCTCGCCGGTATCCACCATCCTCGGACTGGGTTCTGCCGCCCTCTCACGGCGCAATGAGTTCCAGGCCGATGCTTTTGCCGCCGAATACAGCAACCCGCAGAAACTGGGATCGGCACTGATAAAACTCTCGGTAAAAAGCCTCAGCAACCTTACCCCGCATCCTCTCTATGTCTTTTTCCACTATTCCCACCCGCCACTGCTGGAACGACTGAAGAAACTGGGCGTGACAGACGAAAAAGACAGTCAGAAAGAATGAAGTTTGAAACTTGAAACATGGTGCTGGCATGCCGGATGCCGGGTGCTTGAGATTGTTGAACGCAATTTCCAGGGCACTCCGTGTTTGGTTGCTTTCTCATGACCATGATTGTGGCGGTATAGACGATCCTCTAAGTCGCTGGTGGAACCTTTGTAATAAATATCCGCAGAAGGAGAATACAGGACATATATATATGAAATATGCCATACCGGTAAATTTTTGAGCGGGAAACGGGGATCGAACCCGCGACCCTCAGCTTGGGAAGCTGATGCTCTACCACTGAGCTACTCCCGCAAAAGCATTCATCGTTCTTCGTTTCAGGACTCCGGTTCTCTTTTCTCCCCGGTTCATCCTTCATCCTTCATCCTTCCAAAGAGCCTCCCATCGGACTTGAACCGACGACCTGCTCATTACGAGTGAGCCGCTCTACCAGCTGAGCTAAGGAGGCAAAAATGGATCACAAAAATAGTATTATCATTGAAAACAGGCAAGCTTTTTTTAAAAAAGAAACATTCTGCTCTTTTCCTCCCCGGCACCTCCACTGTCCGTCAATCCAGGGAAAACGGCTTTTCCTGTGAAATGCTGTCCAGAAGGGTAAGAGCTTTGTCAATTTGATCTTTCCCTCCTTCCAGGGCCAGCCATACAGCTCCTTCGGCCCCCAGCACTCCGCCGGCGCCCATCAACATGGCCTCCGTCCCGGTGAGTATCTTCAGGGCTTCTATCTCGGTGATGATCTCCCCGCTGACGGGCATCAGTCGCAATCCTTCGTTTCCCGGAGCATTTACCCGGGCCGCCACTTTGTCCACCTCTTCGTCGATCCTTTTTTCGAGACCGGCAGGAATGACCAGTCTGACACGCCTGCCTATGACCGCCTGCAGCAGGGTTAGAGTAGTACCCCCCCCGGGATGCTGAATGAAAATACCCGCTTTGTTCTGACGAAGATTGATACAGTTGGCTCCTTTTAGAATAACATCCCCTTCGATCAGCTGGTCGGCCACATCGAAGATGGTTTTGCCTTTTTGCCAGACCCCCCCGGAGATTACCACATCACCGGGAAATTCACTTTTTACCGACGGCGGTATCTTATGAGCGGCAGGCATGCTCAGTCCTCTGAAAAACCGGTTCTGCTGAAATTCCCCGGACCGCCCCAGTTTATCCAGCCATTCCCGGGCAATATATCCGTTGGTGGTGCCTGCAATGATAACCACTGTTCTTTCCTCTACAGCTTCTTTTACCGGCGGATACTCCAGGAGTGCTTTGGCAATCAGTCTTTTACCAGCCGCCGGTGTCAATAAATATTGAATCATCATCGCCCTTTAATTTTTTCCTCATAAAAATGCATATCCCTGATATATTCCCAGACGGGTTTCCGGAAAAAAAAGCGCATATCCCTGCCTTCCCGGATGGACTGCCGCAAAAAACTTGATGATACCTCTATAAGCGGAGCCTGTGAAACGGTTAGGCGGGCCTGCTTCATCAGTTTTTCCAGCGAGGGATGTAATTGACGGGTATCGGCTCCTTTCCGGGGATAGACAATGATGGCATAGTTTTTAACCAGTTCTTCAAAATTTTTCCATTTGTGCAGGGTCACCAGATTGTCCGCTCCCATGATCAGGATAAACTCCCGCTGCGGATATTTCTCCGACAGGTAGGTAAGGGTGTCAATAGTATAGGAGGGCTTGGGCAAACGGAACTCGATATCCGTAGCCCGGAAACGGAAGTCATCTTCGAGGGCCAGGTTAACCAGCTCGAGACGGTGGTACTCGGGCAGGAGAGAAGCACGTTCTTTCAGCGGATTGTGGGGGGACACCACAAACCACACCTGTTGCAATCCGGTATATTCCACAAAATAATTGGCAATGGCTGTATGGCCGATATGTATCGGGTTAAAACTTCCGAAAAAAAGACCTGTTTTCATGAGTCGATGAAATTTTTGACGATCTCTTCGGCCTGTGGCAAACTCTCTTCCAGTTTATCATTGACCAGGATAACATCAAACTTCTCTGCATATTCCATTTCCATCCGGGCTTTTGCCACCCTTTCCCGGATGCTTTCCTCAGGGTCGGTGGAACGGTGGTGCAGTCTTTTCTCCAGCTCTTCCAGAGAGGGAGGCATCACAAACACGGCCAGTGCCTGACTTCCGTATAACTTTTTGATATTCAATGCTCCCTTTACATCCACATCGAATACCACGTGATACCCTCTGTTGAGCAATCGCTGCACTTCCGACTTCAGCGTACCGTAATAGGTGCCTTCATACACCTCTTCCCATTCCACAAAGGCATCTTCTTCAATCTTGTTTCTGAACTCATCCACGGAGAGAAAATAATAATCTTTGCCGTCTTCTTCATGATCGCGTCTGGGCCTTGTAGTGGCCGAGACAGAAAACGCCAGGTTGGGGAAGGTTTTCAGAAGATGCCTGACGATGGTGGTTTTTCCGGCGCCGGAGGGGGAGGAGAAGATCAGGATTTTTTTGGCGGGAGAAGACTCTCTTTTTTGACGGTCCCGGGTAGCCATAAACAACATATTTTTTAGAGTACGTTAAACGTTTGTTCCTTGATTTTTTCCAGTTCGTCTTTCATCATCACCACCAGCTTCTGTATGCCTGTATGGTTGGCTTTCGAGCCGAGGGTGTTGATCTCACGCCCCATTTCCTGTGTGATGAAACCCAGCTTTTTCCCAATGTTTCCGCCTTTTTCCAGTGTCTCCAGAAAATATTTACAATGATTGGCCAGTCGGCTCTTTTCTTCGTTGATATCCAGCCGGTCGAGGTAGTAGGCGATTTCCTGCTCAAACCGCTCGCGGTCGGTACCGTTCATGCCGGCCAGTTCCCGCAGGTTTTTCTCCAGCCGGTCCCGCACTGCCCGCATTCTCTCTTTTTCAAAAGGTGAAACCTTCATCAACAAATCCTGTATGAAAAGGACATGACCCTTCATATCTTTTTTGATAGCGCTTCCTTCCTGTTCACGAAAACGGATTACCTGAATGATGGCTTCTTCCACGGTGGTGGCAATTTGTTGCCATTCCGCCTCATCGACCTCACGGGTAGTGTCGGCCAGCACCTCCGGCCAGCGGAGCAGAGCCTGTATCAACGGCTCCTCGGCCCGGATATTAAACGCTGAAGCCATATCCCTCAACTGATCAAGATAATGCCTGACGGCCACCCGGTTAATATCAGGATATGTCTCGCCGGTAAAATCCATTACGGTCAGGGAGATATCTATTTTTCCCCGTACCAGTTTTTCCGTCAACAGTTTTCTGATAACTAGTTCTTTGTTCCGGTAAGCCCCCGGAAGACGGGTGGAAATGTCAGCTTGCCTGGAGTTCAGGGTCCTGATCTCAACCGTGATCTGCCTGTCCGTGAAATCTTTGGTCACCCTGCCGTATCCGGTCATGGATTGGAGCATAAGTTCGTTATTTTCTTTTAATAGTTATTTTCAGATAAAGAATTTAACAAAGATAAAAAAAGTATAGAGACAGCCAGTTCCTGGCAAAAAAGACAAGATCAAGTAACCAGCAACAAGCACCCAGCACCCGGCACCTAATAAACTGTGACCTTTTGCCTTATGCACTTTTGTCTTTTTCAACCTTCACGATCACCTTTCGTTTATATCTTCCCGTCAGGTAGTAGAGAAAAGAGAGCAGGAATCCGGTAAACATTCCCATGGGTACGGCCCACCAGATACCGATGACCCCGAAATGGCGGGACAACATCCAGGCCGCCGGGATCCGTACCAACCAGAGAGCCACGAGGGTGATGAACATGGGTACCACGGTGTCTCCGGCACCCCGCATCACCCCGTTGATAGAGAACATGGCAGAAAAAATGATATAAAAAGCACTGACAATGACCAAGTATTGACGGCCGATGGCTATGACCGAAGCATCTTTGGTAAAAAGACCCATCAGTTGTGCGGGGAAGAGCTGAACGATCAGGGTGATCGTCAGGGAGATCACACTGCTCATCAGCAGGGTGGATATTAATCCGTGTTTTACCCGTTCCGGTTTTCCGGCTCCAAGGTTCTGGCCCACGAAAGTGGCCAGGGCTGCTGCGAAATTCATGGCCGGGAGCATAACCAGCGAGTCGATACGTCCTGCCACCGAATATGCCGCAATAACATCGGTGCCGAATGTGTTGACGATCCCCATAAGGGCCATCATCCCAAGAGCAACAAAGGTTTGCTGAAATCCCGTGGGCAGGCCTATCCGGATGCTTTTTCTGAATATATCCCGGTCGAACTTCATTCCGAACAGGGAGATGCGAATTAGCTGATGATACTTATTGAGATACCAGATAGCTACCACAAGTGCCCCTGCCTGGGCGGTTACCGTGGCAATGGCAGCACCGGCTATGCCCCAGTGAAAGACCATCACAAACAACAGATCCAGTCCTATATTTGCCAACGTGGCGCCGATCTGGAAGAAAAGGGGTGTTTTCGAGTCGCCCAGGCCACGCAGGATGGCATTGGTGCCGTTAAGACCGAAAAAGATGATGATGCCGGCCAGGATGATATGCAGGTAGGTTTTGGCCTGGGGCAACACCTCCGCAGGGAGTTTCAGCAGACGGAACAGATCCTCGCTGAAGAAAATGCCCAAAACAGACATGAGTATGGAAGCAAAAAAGGCAAAAATATAAAAAGTGTCCATGGCTTTTTTGACCTGCTCCAGTTTACGTGCTCCGAAATACTGGGCGATCACGATTGTAGTGCCGCTCGCCACCCCGATCAGGAGGGAGATAACCGTAAAAATGACCGGAAAAGAGGCTCCTACGGCTGCCAGAGCCTGTTTCCCGAGCACATTGCCCACAATGATGCTGTCCACGATGTTGTATAGCTGCTGGAACAGATTCCCCAACAACATCGGGACGGCAAAGTGCAGAATCAGCCTCGCTTCTTTTCCCTGTGTCAGATCTTTCATAGAAAAAATTTGATTACAAAGGTGGTAAAAAGTATGGAAAAACGCCCCAAATACATCTTAAACCTTATTGCCACAACCCCGGAATCTACAACACGCATATCCCCGCTTTACATGCAATTCCACTTTGGTTCAATTTTTGTTAAGTTCTGAAAATGGAGTTTACTTATAATAAAATGTTGACATTGTGCTGATAACCCCGTAAATTTGTATAAATAACCAAACTGAAATAAGGAGGAAAGATCATGAAAAAATGGATTTTTACTATTGTATTTGTACTGTTCATTTTTACGGCTGCCATGCCGCAGAATATCCCCAACAGGGGGTTTGAACAGTGGGAAACGCGCCAGTTATTTGAACAGCCACGGTCGTGGCTTACATCCGATATTATGGGTGCATTTGCAGGAGACACTTCTCTGGTTGTAAAAAAAAGCAGTGATGCCCATTCGGGTTCTTATGCTTTGTATTTGGAAAACCACATGTACGGGGAAGAGATGATACCGGGCTTTGTATTCTGTGAAAGCCGGGTTACCGGTGATTACCCCGACATGAAATTCCTGGGTGGATTTCCTTATTCTGAACAGCCGGATTCCCTCACCGGCTACTTCAAATATAAGATCGAAGCCGGCGATACGGCCCGCATCGTGGTGGTTTTCAAAAAGGAAGGCACGATTATTTCGGAAAGCTGGTTCAATCTTACCGGCGAACAGCAGACCTATCAGCGAATAGCTTTCCCCCTGGTAGCTGTGACCGAAGTGCCCGATACGGCCATCATCGGCATATCTGCCGGAACTCCCTGGAGCCCGGTGGCGGGAAGCTATCTTTATGTAGATCATCTGCAATTTGACCAAGGTACACAAACCATTCCCAACGGGGATTTTGATGAATGGGACATGATCACCTATCAGGATCCTGTGGGATGGGAGAGCGGAAACTGGGTGTCGGCACTCGCAGGCGGTGACACAATGTGCTACCCCACAGACGATGCACACTCCGGAAACTATGCCATGGCCCTGAAAACCTTACGTGTTGATTTCGCAGACCAGAATATCGGGATTGCAGCTACCGGAAAAATCGGTGTGGGAAATATAAGCGGCGGATTCCCGTACGACGAACTGCCTTCCGTGATCAGCGGATATTATAAATATATGCCGGCGGGCGTTGACAGTGCCATGATCGCCGTTATCTGTTCGAAATGGAACGACCAGACCGGCAACCGGGAACAGCAGATACGTTTCTTTAAGCTCCCGCCCATCCCCGAATACACCTACTTCAGTGATACCCTTTATTTGGATGACATGGAGGTGGACACTGTGAATATCATCTGCCTGTCCAATATGGCTCTAACGGGTGAAGGGAGCAACAACCCGGGATCTCTGCTGTACGTGGATGACCTGTGGCTGGAAAGCCGGTGCAGCTATGCCGACACAACCCGGCTCTTTGCCTTCCACGATACCACTTTGTGTCTCGGGGATACCATGGTACTGGATGCCGGTGAAGGCTACAGTACCTACCTGTGGTCGGACAGCACCACGGCACAGACCCTGCAAGTAAGTGACAGCGGCACCTACGGCGTGACGGTGGTTGATGGTAACGGCTGCACGGTCACCGACTCGGTGGTGGTGCATCTGGATGCCTGTACCCGGGTTGAACCGGTTCATGGTAACCCGGCCGCCTTCAGCATCTATCCCAATCCCTTTAATGAAAGTTTTGTCCTGGAGATCCCAGAAGGAACAAAAGGGCTGCTGGAGATCTCCGTAACCAATATCCTGGGACAGGAAGTAGTTGAAAGAAAAGTGTATGCCGCCACGGCAAACCGTCTGCAGATAGATATGAGCAACCGGCCCAAAGGACTCTATTTCGTGAGGATCCGCAGCGAGGCCGGAAATAAGGTCATTAAAGTTATAAAACGATAATGCAGTTTATGGGAAACCCCGGATCTCCGGGGTTTCTTATTTGATATAGACTTCAAGTATTTTTGCCTCCCCTTTGGGGATAAGGCGGATATCTTTCAGCACGGCCGGGATTAGCAGGGTCTCGCCCATTTTCAATACAGAGGTCCCGTTTTCGTGTTCTATTTCCGTTTCCCCTTCAATACCGATATAAATAACAAAAGAGTCGAGTTCATAATAATCTTTCTCCACCGGTTTATCAAAATGGATAAGCTGTGTGCTGAAATAGTTGCATTGTACCAGTCCGGTGGTTCGATTAAGCTGGTCTTTATACGGTACTTTGTATTGAGGGTATGATTTGAAATCCATGACCTCCAGGGCGAGTTCCGTATGTATTTCCCTGCTTTTTCCATGGGCATCCACACGGTCCCAGTCGTAGATACGGTATGTAATGTCGGAGTTTTGTTCTATCTCAACCAGCAACACTCCTTTTCCGATGGCATGGATACGGCCGGGCGGGATATAATACACATCCCCGGCCAGGGCCTGCTCACTGTTAAGAATGTCCCGGAGCGTCTTATTCCGGAGATGCTCAAGGTATTCCTCACGGGTAACATCTTTTTTAAAGCCGATAATGATCTCTGAGCCGGGATCGGCCTGAATAACGTACCACATCTCCGTTTTCCCGTAGGCATGATGGTGTTTGAAGGCCGTTTCGTCATCCGGGTGTACCTGTACCGATAAATTATCCCCGGCATCAATGAACTTGATCAACAGCGGAAACTCAATTCCGAATTTCTCATAAACTTTGTCGCCAACGAGATCTCCCATGTATATTTCAACCAGTTCCTGAAGATTATTGCCAGCCAGAAAACCATTGCTGACGACGGTAATATCTTCTTCCACGGAAGATATATCCCAGCTTTCCCCGACTTTCTGCAAGTTCCCGACATCTTTTCCAAGGATATTGCGGAGTTTGTCGCCACCCCATATTTTTGTTTTGTAGATAGAATGAAATGAGAGAGGGTATAATCTGGTCATAGTATTATGTTTTAGTCGGTTATATAATCAAAAACAGGAAAGGACAGGGATATACGGGTTGCCGGTCCACTGGGTTTTCCGTATAATCCGGGCCGGATCATTGCACATTAATGTTTGAATGTTTAAATTGCTGCGAAATTTGTTTTTTAGCCACTGCGAAAATATAAAAAAATGCTGATTGTAGGTATTGCCGGCGGTACGGGATCAGGAAAGACCACTGTCGTACGTAAGATCATCGAGCAGCTTCCTGCCGGTGAAGTGGCTGTTCTGCCCCAGGATGCTTATTATAAAGACAATAGTCATCTGCCTCTGGAGCAGCGGCAGGAGATCAATTTCGATCATCCTTCGGCCATCGAGTTTTCCCTGCTGGTGAAACATCTGAAAATGTTGCGGGCGGGAAAGACCATCCACCGGCCCGTCTATTCCTATCTCTCTTGTACCCGGGCCCGTGAGACAGTGACCATCAGTCCCAAACATGTCATTCTCGTCGAGGGGATCCTGATCCTCACTGACCAGGATCTGCGTGACCAGATGGACATCAAGGTGTTTGTGGATGCCGACGCGGATGATCGTCTGAGCCGGGTGATCCGGCGCGATATACGCGAACGCGGCCGCTCGGTGGACAAGGTGCTGAAGAGATATGACAAAACCGTGAAACCTATGCACCTGCAGTTCATCGAACCCACGAAAAGGTATGCCGATATTATCGTGCCCCAGGGAGGAAGCAACGAGGTGGCCATAAATATCCTAACCACCATCATCGAAAAAAACCTGAAGATGCATCCGTAGAAATAACCCGCCGGAAAAGGATGACCGGCTAATCCAGAAAATCCAGAATCGTTTTTACCAGAAGTTCCGGTTGTTCGGCATGAAGCCAGTGCCCCGCACCGGGGATGACCACCGTTTCGGCATAAGGAAAATATTTATGGATCACCGGGATGTCTTCCTCCGTAATATAATTGGAATTCTCTCCTTTTATGAACAGTACTGGAAAGGATGTGACCTGCTTATTCCTTAGCTCCGGGTCGCTGTTTAGCCCTTTCAGGATATTGGGAAGCTGCTCATACAGTACCGGCAGATTGATCTTCCATTTGAAACGGTTGTGGTCATCGCGGGTAAGGTTTTTCATCAAAAACTGCCGGATCCTTTCCTGAGGGATCGCCGGCGCCAGGGCATCGGTCACTTCCTGCCGGGAGGAAAAGGTCTGCAAATCCAGATCCAGCATGGCTTGCTACCTCTGTTTATGCATGTGGAAAGAAGTGCCGGAGCCTTCCCCGAGGTGATAGGTACGCGGGGAAATATCCACCACGATCAGGGCATTTATCCTTTCCGGGTGACATACGGAGTAGAACATAGCCGTCTTTCCACCCATCGAGTGCCCCAAAAAAACAGCCCTTTCTATTCCGTGGTCATGAACAAACTCATCGAGATCATCACACAATGAAGGAAAATCGTGCACGGGGTGATGAGGTGAACGTCCATGATTACGCTGGTCCACCAAATAGATATGATACCGGTGTTGCAGCTTCCGGGCAAAGGAAACCCAGTTGTCCGACGACCCGTACAGACCATGCAGAATGATCAGGGGAGGCCCTTCTCCCAGCTCTCTGTGGAAAAGTTTCATAAAATTCAGATCAATTGTTGCAGATACATCTGGATGGTATTTTCCAGACCGTAATACAAGGCGTCGGAGATCAGGGCATGTCCTATGGACACTTCGGCAAGGTACGGGATCTTTTCATGGAAATACCTGAGGTTGTCAAGGTTCAGGTCGTGGCCGGCATTGATGCCCAGCCCGAGGCTGAGGGCCAGTGCTGCTGCCTCCGTGAAAAGACGCACGGCATCTTCACGGTTTTTGGAATAATCCGCAGCATAAGGCTCGGTATATAACTCGATACGGTCGGTGCCGGTTTCCGGAGCCAGGCGGATGATTTCCGTGTCGGCATCCACAAAAACGGAAGTGCGTATTCCTGCCCGGTGCAGGGTGTCAATCACCTCCCGGAGGAAGGGAAGGTTTTCTTTTATCTGCCAGCCAGCGTTGGAGGTAAGCGTATCCGGCGGATCGGGGACCAGGGTAACCTGGTCGGGAACCACCTCCAGCACCAGCTCCATAAAACGCTCCGACGGATACCCTTCCACATTGAACTCGGTTTTTATCACCGGACGTATCTCCCGTACATCCCGGTAACGGATATGGCGTTCGTCAGGCCTCGGATGGACGGTGATACCCTCCGCACCAAACCGCTCACAATTCACGGCAGCCTCCAGCACATTCGGAATATTTCCGCCTCTGGCATTCCGGATTGTTGCAATTTTGTTTATATTTACACTTAATCGCGTCATGGTTTTGGTCATTTTGTATTATCTTTCGGCAAAGTTACAAGGTTTTTTTATGGATTGACGAATATGCTGGCAAAAGATTTGATATCGGAAATCATTCCCTCGCTCCGTACCTCCGATACGGGACAAAAAGCATTGAACTGGATGGAGGTGTTCCGGGTGTCCCATCTGCCCATTGTAAATGACAAGGAATTTCTGGGATTGATATCGGATACCGACATTTATGACCTGAACATGGCGGATGAACCTATCGGCAACCATAAACTCTCTCTGTTCAGTCCTTTCGTCTATAGCGACCAGCATGTTTATGAAGTGATCGAGCTGGTGGCCCGTCTGAAACTGACCGCCGTACCGGTGCTGGACCGTAAAAAAAACTACCTGGGCATGATCACCAGCCATGAGCTGGTACAATATTTTGCCGAGCTGGCAGCCGTAAAAAACCCCGGGGCGATCCTGGTGCTTGAACTGCATCAGAATGACTATTCCCTGAGCCAGATAGCCCAGATCGTGGAGTCGAATGATGCAAAGATCCTGAGCACATATATACAATCACACGAAGACTCGACAAAAATGGAAGTGATCCTGAAAATAAACAGATCGGAAGTATCATCCATCATCAGTACCTTCGAACGGTATGATTATAATGTGAAAGCATCGTTTATGAGCGATCAGGAGATGGATTCCTTTTATGCCAGCCGCTACGATGAATTTATGACGTATCTGAATATTTGACCAAACCGGATAGTATG
Organism: uncultured Rikenellaceae bacterium; assembly: GCA_964649335.1. Lineage (GTDB taxonomy): Bacteria > Bacteroidota > Bacteroidia > Bacteroidales > VadinHA17 > DRPN01. The sequence goes on from CAZYPI010000003.1 coordinate 41,065, forward strand.
AAAATCGCCGTTTTCGGGAAGAAAATCACTGCTGAGTTTTTTCCTTATTTCAAACTGATATGTGAAAAATTCAGAGAATATGGTTCCGATATCATATTATATAATGAATTGCACGATAATGTATCGCATGACTTCAACTATAACTTTAACTATAATCATCTTTTTTCGCAACATACGGATTTGCATGAAGGCATAGATTTTCTGGTCAGCATCGGAGGGGATGGGACCTTCCTGGAGTCGGTCTCTTTTGTACGTAAGAAAGAAATTCCCATCATCGGGATCAACAGCGGCCGGCTGGGTTTTCTGGCTACCATATCCCGGGGAAACATTGCGGAATCGATCGATGCCATTTTCAGCGGAAAGTTCACCCTGGAAAAAAGATCGCTCATTGAGCTGCTCCATCCCGAAGAGAACCTGAAAGAATTTCCTTTTGCCCTGAATGAGTTTGCCGTTCAGAAAAAGGGAACAGGCATGATTAGTATAGAGGTAACCATGGACGGCCAACATCTGAACACATACTGGGCCGACGGATTGATCGTATCCACCCCGACCGGCTCCACCGGCTATTCCATGAGTGTGGGAGGCCCTATTGTAATACCGGGCTCGAAAAACTTTATACTCAGCCCCATTGCCCCCCACAACCTTACGGTAAGACCTTTGGTGATACCCGACCATCATGAGCTGACGGTGAAAGTCTCCACACGCCAGAACGCTTTCTGGGTTTCCATGGATTCCAGATCGGTGGTTTACAGGGGGGAGGTCGCCCTGAAAGTCAGAAAAGCCGACTTTTTTATTCATATCCTCAAACTGGAAGGGATGGATTACTTCGAAACCCTGCGGTCAAAACTGATGTGGGGGGCGGATAAGAGAATATAAAAAAACAAAGACAATAATGGGTAAAAGGGAAATTTTTTCTATATTTGTCATAAAGATACGAAGAATGAGACAATATTTTGTTAGGATAATTTTGTTTATCACTATATTTTCTTTGTTTGCTGTTGAAGGAAGGTCTCAGGTTTGGAAGCTTCGCCGGTATGAGATGAGCGGCTCGATTGGAATTGTAAATTATTTCGGGGACATCGGCGGTTATTCTCCCGGAGATAACCTGTTGGGCCTAAAAGATTTCTCAGGTCACAGCACGAGACCCATGATATCGGTGGGCATGAGATACAAGCTTTATGAGATCGGCTGGCTCAATTTTAATCTTGCTTTCGGGGGATTACACGGAAACGATGTTACAGGCGATAACCCCAACCGGGGCATCGAATTCAGTTCTTTTCTTTTTGAGCCCAGCCTACGTTATGAACAAGCTATTATCAACGGCCGTATCAACAGAAGCTATCTGATGATGAAGGGACGGGGCATAGCCTCTTTTGCCAACAGTCTGAGCGTGTACCTCTTTGCCGGGGTAGGTCTGCCCGTTATGGGGGTCAAATCCGTCAAGGACCCTTATGACAGACTGCAGACAGGAACCAAAATATCCGTGAGTTTTCCCGTAGGTGCAGCCATGAGGTTTGCATTGAACCCTGACCTGGATCTCGGCTTTGAAATAGGTGCTCATTATACGCTGACCGATTATGCCGACGGATTCACCTCACAATATTCCAAATTTAATGACGTTTTTCTTTTTACAAACGTTCAGGTTATTTGGAAGCTGAGGACCTCCAGAAAGAATCTTCCGATCTTCAGGTTCTAGTAGCCAAAAACAGATTGTATGAGAAAACATTGGTTACTCCTGATCATCCTGGCAGCGTCGGGATCACAAACTGTTATTGCACAACAGAAAACAATATTCATTCAGAATATCGGAGTATTTGCCGGCGGTTCTTACTATATCGGTGACATTAATCCGGAAAGGATGTTTTATAACCTTTCTCCCACCTTCGGAGGTTTTTATAATTTCTGGATCAATAAGAGATATGCCGTAAGGACGAACTTTTATTATGGCGGACTTAAAGCCGACGGGCAGGATTTTGACTATTCTTTCACTCCGCTGCGCAATGCTTCTTTTTCGGAATCTTTCCTTGATATGGCCATCCAGTTTGAGTTTAACTTCCTGCCCTATGGCTATGATCCCAGAAGAACCTTGTTCACACCTTATGTCTCGGGCGGAGTGGGCTTTCTGTTTGTTTTCGGCAACACCAAAGTGGCCAATGAATTTGTGTTGCCGGTGAACCTGGGATTCAAAGTCAATGTCAGCAAAAAGATCGATGTGGGGGCCGAATGGGGCTTCCGGAAAACATTCAATGACTACCTTGATGAGTGGTCTCCGTCCGACCCGACCATAGGCCTGACCCCTTCGGATGTAAAAACTTTCTCACACAATAACGATTGGTATTCTTTTGTTGGTATATTTGCAAGCTTCAAAATATTTTATGACCGGGCGAGTTGTCCTGCTTACTGGGACAGCAACAAAAAGTAAAAAATGACGTCGACAGAAAAGGAAAATATTGACAAGAATAAGATTCCCGTTCATATTGCCGTCATCATGGACGGCAACGGACGCTGGGCCAAAAGAAAAGGCAAGGAGAGGATCATAGGCCACCAGCACGGGGTGAAAGCCGTGAGAGAGGTGACCGAGGCCGCCGCCGAACTGGGAGTGAAATATCTCACGTTCTTTGCTTTTTCCACCGAAAACTGGCAGCGCCCTGCCGACGAAGTGAATGCCCTGATGTCCCTGCTCGTCAATACGCTGAATGCCGAGATAGACACTTTGATGAAAAACAATATCAAACTCAATACGATCGGCAACCTGGATATTCTGCCCGGTACGGTAAGAAAGAACCTGATGAAAACCATAGGCCGCACCGCCGGAAACAAGGGGATGACCCTGACCCTGGCCCTGAGCTACAGTGCCCGCTGGGAGGTAGCCAAAGCGGCACGTGATCTGGCCCGGGATGTCGCTGAAGGAACCGTGGATGTGGATAAGATCGATGAAAAACTCTTTGCACAATATTTACAAACAAAAAACATCCCTGATCCCGATATTTTGATCCGTACCAGCGGAGAATACAGGATCAGCAACTTTCTCCTCTGGCAAATTGCCTATACCGAATTGTATTTTACCAAAAAGCTCTGGCCCGACATCCGGAAAAAAGATCTCTACAGGGCTATTGCGGATTATCAGCGCCGGGAGAGAAGATTCGGACGTATCAGCGAACAAACAAAATTGAATGAAGACCGGTAAAGTGTTGTATGTTATGTGGAGAAAAGCGTTAGTACTGACTGTTTTTGTTTCCGTTATACCGTTTGTTTCATTTGCCCAGGATAAAGACACCCTGGTCAAAAACCTGCCTGTGGTGGATTATTCCAAGCCGGAAAGCTATATCCTGGGGGGGATAACTATCTCCGGGATCAAATACCTGGATAAAGGGATCCTGGTACAACTCACCGGACTGAATATAGGCAAACGGATCCAGGTGCCCGGTTCGGAAATCACCAATTCTATTAAGAAACTGTGGAAGCAGGGACTTTTTTCCGATATTAAGGTTACCTATACACGTATCGATAGCGGCCGAATCTATTTGGATTTTTATCTGCAGGAAAGACCCCGGTTGTCAAAGATCGAGTTCAAGGGTATCAGAAAAAGCGAACAGGACGATCTGCAGGAAAAAATCAATGTAATGGCCGGCAGCCAGGTGACGGAAAACCTTATCAATAACACCAGGAAGATCATCCGGGATCATTATGTCGAGAAAGGATACCTCGACGTTTCCGTGGATATCCGGGAAAAGAAAGACCCCCGCTTCCAAAATAGCGTGTTGCTGGTAGCCGATATCAATAAGGGAAAGAAAGTGAAGATCGGGCTGATAGAATTCGATGGGAATAAGGTGTTCCCGGACAAAAAACTGAAACATGTCCTGAAAAAAACAAAACAGAAAAACTGGAATATCTTTAAAGCTTCCAAATTTGTAGATAAAGAATTCAAAGAGGATAAGCGGAAACTGGTAGAGTTTTACAACGAGAACGGTTACCGTGATTTTAAGATCCTGAGCGATTCAACCTATCCCCTTGAAGACAACCGGATTGCTCTGGTGATAAAGATTTATGAAGGCGACCGCTACTACTTCAGGAATATTACCTGGGTGGGCAATACCAAGTTTCCGTCACCTTACCTGAGCCAACGCCTGGGCATAAAAAAAGGCGATCCGTACGACCTGAAGCTCCTGAACAAACGGTTAAAAGAAGACGAGGATGCCGTACAATCCATCTATATGGATGACGGATATCTGTTTTCGGATATTATCCCTGTCGAACAAAAAATAGAAAATGATTCCATCGATCTGGAGATGCGTGTTTTTGAAGGAGAACAGGCCACGGTCAACCGGGTGATCATCAAAGGAAATACCAAGACCAACGAACATGTGGTGCGACGGGAGCTGAGAACGCTCCCGGGCGAGTTGTTCAGTAAAAGCGATATCGTTCGTTCGGTTCGGGAGCTGGCACAACTGGGACATTTTGATCCGGAAAAGATCAATCCCGTACCCATCCCCAATCCGGCTAGTGGAACGGTGGATCTGGAATACAACCTGGAGGAAAAAGCCAACGATCAGTTTGAGATCTCGGGAGGATGGGGAGCGAACATGCTTGTCGGGACCATCGGTTTGCGGTTCAATAATTTTTCGGTAAGAAACATGTTCCAGCCCAAGGCCTGGAGACCCATTCCCACCGGTGACGGCCAGTCGGTTAGCCTGCGTGCCCAAACCAACGGGAAATATTACCAGGCTTATAGCTTCGGCTTTACCGAGCCCTGGTTCGGGGGGAAAAAACACAATACTTTCTCTTTTTCCGTGTACCGCACCGGCCAGTCCAACGGCCGCAAAAAAGGAGACCTGGCACGCCAGGCCCTCCATATCACCGGCGCCAGCGTGGGACTGCAGAAAAGACTGAAATGGCCCGACGACTATTTCAGCCTCTATCTGGGCCTGACCTTTCAGAACTATGAGCTGAGAAACTGGAACCGCAACTTCCTGTTTAAAAACGGTAACTCCAATAACTTTAGTTTTACCACCACCTTCGGAAGATATTCGGCCGGTCCCAACCCGATTTATCCACAGGGCGGCTCCAATATCTCCCTTAGCCTGCAACTTACCCCTCCCTACTCATGGTTTAACCACAAAGATTATTCAAACCCGGAAATGATTGACAGTGAATTTTATAGATGGGTGGAGTATCATAAATGGCTATTTAAAACAGATTGGTATCAGACTTTGGCAGGAAAATTGGTGTTACGTGCAAGGTTCGACTTCGGTTATCTCGGATATTATAACCGCAAGGTGGGTCCTTCTCCTTTCGAAAGGTTTGACGTCGGGGGGGACGGAATGTCCGGGTATAATCTCTACGGGGTGACCGTCGTCGGACTGCGAGGCTATGAAAACGGTTCTTTGACACCTTACCGGAAAAACAGAAACGGTGAATTTAAAAAAGCCGGTAACGTGTATGAAAAAGTTACCATGGAACTGAGATATCCCATCACGTTACAGGCACAAGCCACCGTTTTTGTCCTGGGTTTTCTGGAAGCAGGTAATGCCTGGAGCAGAATCCAGGATTACAACCCGTTCGGGATACGGAAATCTGCCGGCATAGGCCTGCGTGCCTTCCTGCCCATGTTCGGACTGCTTGGGATCGACTGGGGCTGGGGCTTCAACTCCCTGCCCGGACAACCCGGGCCCAGCGGCGGCCATTTCCATTTTACCATCGGCCAGGAATTCTGATGTATGTTTAACATAAAATGATGAGTTATGAAAAAATTAATGCTATTCATATCAATGATCGTACTGTCTGCCGGCACAGGCTGGGGACAGAAATATGCCTTCGTGGATACGGAATATATCCTCAATAATATTCCGTCTTACAAGGCAGCTCAGGATAAACTGAATACCCTCTCGAAACAATGGGAGAAAGAAATCGCGGATAAATACGCGGAAATTGATAAGCTGTACAAAGCTTATCAGAATGAAGCGGTGTTACTGACCCCCGAAATGAAGAAAAAAAGAGAAAATGAGATCATCACCAAAGAACAGGCCGCAAAAGACCTGCAAAAAAAATATTTCGGCCCCGAAGGAGATCTTTTCAAGAAAAGGGAAGAACTGGTCAAACCCATCCAGGACGAGATATACAATGCGGTAAAAAAACTTGCCGTCGAAGGAAATTATGCAGTGATCTTTGACACCGCCGGCGGCCCCGTCTTTCTCTATACCAACCCCCGCTATGACCTTAGCGATCAGGTTTTAAAATTAATGGGATATAAAGAATAAAATAATTTGCGTACATTTGCCAACTGTTTCCTATGGATTATGAATTACTGAAGTTTAACTAAAAATAAATAACCCGATGAAAAAAAGTATTAGTATTTTATTGGTATTGCTATTATTTGGATGGGGCCTGACGGTACAGGCACAGCAAAAGTATAAGTTCGGACATATCAACAGTCAGGAGCTTCTTCAATCAATGCCGGAAAATGACAGTGCACAGGCCAAATTGCAGCGGTTTGCCAAAGAATTGCAGGACCAGTTCGATGCCATGCAGGTAGAATACAACAAAAAATTTCAGGAGTTTCAGGATCAGCAAAACAACCTGACCGATCTGATCAAGAAAACGAAAATGGAAGAACTGTCACACATCCAGCAAACCATGCAGGACTTCCAGGCCAACGCCCAGCAGGAAATGCAGAAAAAACAGGCGGAGCTGCTACAACCTGTTATTGACAAAGCCAACCAGGCAATCAAGGAGATAGCCCAGGAAAACGGCTTTACCTATATCTTTGATATCTCGCGGGGAACTATCCTGTATTTTTCGGATCAAAGCGTGGATATCCTGCCCATGGTGAAAAAGAAACTGGGCATACAGTAAAAAAAAATGTTCATATTTTCTTATATTGGAAGACCATCCCGGAGATGGTCTTTTCTTTTTGTTAAAAACTTGTGTTATGAAGGTTGATGCCAACAGTCCTATCGGTGTGTTTGATTCGGGAGTGGGCGGCCTTACCGTGGCCCACGCCCTGAAACAAGTGTTGCCCGGAGAATCCATGGTCTATTTTGGCGATACGGCACACTTGCCCTACGGTGAAAAATCCCCAGAAGCCATCCTGCACTATGCGGAAAAAATCACCCGCTTTCTGATCGGCCAAAACTGCAAAACGGTGGTGATCGCCTGCAATACCGCCTCATCGGTCGCCTACAAACAGCTGAAAGCCAGTTACGGCAAAGAGGTGGAGATCGTAAATGTGATTGACCCCGTGGTGGATTATTATCTTGATCACCATGCCCCGGGCAGGGTGGGGGTGATCGGCACCAAAGCCACTATCCGCTCCGGTGCCTATGAGAAAAAGATCGGAGCAAAAAGCCCCGAATCCGAAGTGTTCTCCAAAGCAACCCCCCTGCTGGTGCCGATGATTGAAGAAGGATTCATCTTTGATGATATCAGCAATGCCATCATCCGGGCTTACCTCTCGGAAGAACCCTTCCGCTCATTGCAGGCACTGATCCTGGGATGTACCCATTACCCCATTATCAAAAACCAGATCAGCAAATTCTATGACTTCTCTGTGGAAATACTGGACTCGGCTTCTATTGTCGCACGACATGTTAAGAAATTGCTGGCCGAAAAAAACCTGCTCAGGAAAAACGGTTCAGGAAAAGATGTTTTCTACGTCTCAGACTATACCCCTTACTTTGAGAAAATATCGGGGATGTTCTTTGAGGATAAAATCAACCTGAAAAAACTGGACCTGTGGAAGGACGAATGACAAAGTTCTTTAAATACATATTTAAATAAATATTTAAATACGCATTTAAATACATATTTAAATACATATATTTTCGTTCATCCTTCATCAACCACCCTTCACCCTTCCAGATACCATTTGGAATATTTGATATAGTTCTCTGCCGTACGCCGGATCAGGTCGTTTATTTGTTTTTCCGTGACTTTACCGATTTTTTTGGCCGGTACGCCTGCCCAGATGCTTCCGGGTTCTACGACGGTACGTTCTTTCACCAGGGCTCCGGCGGCAATGATGGCATGTTTTCCGATATGAACATAATCCATAATAATAGCCCCCATACCTATAAGTACTTCCTCCTCCAGGGTAGCTCCGTGGAGGATCACGCCGTGGCCCACCGAGACATTGTCTCCTATGTGTATGGTTGTTTTTTGGTAGGTAGTGTGCAGGATGCATCCGTCCTGAATATTTACACGATTGCCGATACGTATGTAATTAACATCACCCCGGAGAATGGAGCCGAACCAGATGCTGCATTGTGATCCGATGATTACATCCCCGATCAGTAAGGCATTGTCGGCGATAAAACAGTCCCTGCCGACCTGAGGAGTTATCCCGCGTATGGTTTTGAGATTCATAAATAAATCCTTTATTTTGCATGAATAATACAGAGAATCCCGGGAAAAAATATTTTTCCCACAGAAAGATATGAAAAACTATTAAAAAACATAAAAAATAACAGGATACACTCATAGAAAATCCTTACTTTTGCACCGAACAAACGAGGAAGAAGATTTAAAAATGCATATAAGGCCGGAGGGTTTTTATATGCATTTAACATATTGATACTAAATAAAATGAATATTCATGACAAAGAAAGACAAGCCTATTGAGCTGGACGATGTGGTGATCCGGTTTTCGGGAGATTCCGGTGACGGCATGCAGTTGACAGGGACGTTGTTTTCCAATACGGCGGCATTGTTAGGCAATGATATTGCCACTTTCCCGGATTATCCTGCCGAGATACGTGCCCCGCAGGGTACGGTGGGAGGGGTTTCAGGTTTTCAGGTACACTTCGGACATTCACGGGTGAAGACCCCCGGCGACCTGGCCGATGTGCTGGTGGCCATGAACCCGGCGGCCCTGAAAGCCAACGCACAGTGGCTGAAACCCGGAGCCACCATCATCCTGGATGTGGATAACTTCACTCCAAAAAATATTGAAAAGGCCGGATATAAGGAAGATCCCATCAAAGAGGAGAAGCTCGAGGATTACAATCTCATCAAGGCCCCCATCACCTCTCTTACCAAAAGAGCCCTCGAAGATATGGGACTGGATATGAAAAGTGTGTTGCGAAGCAAGAATATGTTCGCCCTGGGTATGATATACTGGGTATTCAACAGGCCTTTGAAATTCACGGAAGATTTTTTCAAAAGCAAATTCAAAACCAAACCCCAGATCATTGAAGCCAACGAGCGGGTGCTGAAGGCCGGTTATTACTATGCCGAGACCATCGAGGCTCTGCATCCCACCTATGTAGTGAAACCGGCGGAGATTGAAAAAGGGATTTACCGGAATATCAACGGAAATACCGCTACGGCATGGGGGTTGGTCGCTGCGGCCGAAAAGGCCGGATTGCAGCTCTTTGTCGGTTCGTATCCTATCACGCCGGCCACCGGCATTCTGGAAGAGCTGGCTTTGCGCAAGGACCTGGGCGTTATCACCATCCAGGCAGAAGATGAAATCGCCGGTATCACCACTTCCATCGGTGCCAGTTTTGCCGGGCTGCTGGCAGCTACTACCACC
>CAZYPI010000004.1:0-23429 GCA_964649335.1 uncultured Rikenellaceae bacterium
GATATACCGCACCCTTCATTTCCATACTCGGGTCGAAGAGGTCAAGGACGGCATGGATCCGGCGCTGATCGTTTATGACCGGGAGCCGCGCATCCTGGAGTATGCCGGCGCCCACAACCCCCTCTATCTGATACGCCGGGGGGAACTGCAGGAGATCAAGGCCGACCGGTTCTCCATAGGCATGACCTCCCTCGATGCCGGCAGGAAGTTCACCAACCACAAGCTGTCCATGGAGCCGGGGGATATGACCTATATCTTCTCCGACGGGTATGCCGACCAGTTCGGCGGGCCCGACGGCAAGAAGTTCAAGACACGCCAGCTCAAGCAACTGTTTCTGAAGATTTCCGCTTTTGATCTGGAAAAACAGAAAAAGATACTGGATGAGACCATTGAGAAATGGCGCGGTTCGGAAGCCCAGGTGGATGATATCCTGGTGATAGGAACAAAATTCAAATAAGTCGTTTGCTGCTACCCGGTGCCGGAGTTTCTGTCTCCGGTATTTCTTTCTGACGGTTACAGGGGATCCACGTCGTTGATGAACTGTATTCCCCGGAAAGAGGGGGTTTCCTGCAGGTATTTCTCGAACTGCTGCAGGGTGTTCTTGGCTGTGGCTTTGTCGGAGCTGCGTGCCAGTTTCAGCAGGATCTGTTTGATATAGAGGTTACGCAGGCGGGGGATGAAAGCATATTGCGGACCCAGCACGTGTCCGGGGAAGTCTTTCCGCAGCAGCGAGGCCAGTTCGGTGGCGGCCCGGTCGACGGTGTCGCTTTTGCGGTGCTTGAGCGTGATGCGTATCAGACGGTAGAAAGGAGGATACCGGAACAGGCGGCGTTCCTGCAGTTGGGTGCTGTACATATGGAAGTAGTCGTGTTTCAGCACGTCGGCGATGACGGGGTGTTGCGGGTCGTAGGTCTGTATGAAGACCAGTCCCTGTTTATCTTTTCGCCCTGCCCGCCCGCTCACCTGGGCCATGAGCTGGAAGCTGCGCTCCCAGGCCCTGAAATCGGGGAAGTGCAGCAGGTTGTCGGCGTTCAGGATGCCCACCACGCGCACATGCCCGAAATCCAGCCCCTTGGTGATCATCTGGGTGCCTATCAGGATGTTGGTCTTTTGTTGCTCGAAATCCCCGATAATCGACAGGTATTGTTTTTTTGAGCGGGCCGTGTCCAGGTCGAGGCGGGCCGGGCGTGCCTCCGGGAAGAGCAGGCGTATCTCTTCCTCGATCTTCTCGGTGCCGAAGCCGCGGGTGTGCAGGTGGGTGGAGCCGCAGGCGGGACATTGTGAGGGTACATCTATGCTGTAGCCGCAGTAATGGCATATCAGGCGGTTGCCGTTTTTGTGGTAAGTGAGGGACACGTCACAGTGTTTGCAGTAAGGGATCCATCCGCAGTCGGCACACTGGATGTAAGGAGAGAACCCGCGGCGGTTCTGGAACAGGATCACCTGTTCGCCTTCCTGCAGGGCGTTGGTCATGGCGTCATGCAGCTCGCGGGAGAGATGGCCCCGCACGGCGCGGCGTTTATACATCTTCTTCATATCCACCACCCGTATCTCCGGCATGGCGATGCGGGTGTATCGTTCTTTCAGCTCGGTCAGGCCGTATTTGCCGGTGCGGGCGTTGTAGTAAGTCTCCAGTGAGGGGGTGGCGGAGCCGAGCAGCACCTTTGCGCCGGTGAGATGGCCCAGCATGACGGCTGCGTCGCGGGCATGGTAACGGGGGGCCGTGGTGTCCTGTTTGTAGCTGGTCTCATGTTCCTCGTCCACGATGATCAGCCCGGGGTCATGGAAAGGCAGGAAGATGGCGGCACGCACGCCCAGCACGATCATCAGGGGCTTGGCATCCCCGTGGCCGGGGAGGTTCAGCCATGCCTCTATCCTCTCGGCATCGCTGTAACGGGAGTGGTAGATGCCGGCCAGGGCGCCGAAGGCCTCTTTCAGACGGTGGATCATCTGGCCCGTGATGGCGATCTCGGGCAGCAGGTACAGCACCTGCTTGCCGCGGGCAAGCTGCTCGCCGATAAGGTGGAAGTAGATCTCCGTCTTGCCGCTGGAGGTGACGCCGTGCAGCAACACCGTGTTTTTCGCGGCAAAAAGATTGCGGATATCCTCCAGGGTCTGCTGTTGGGCGGGGGTAAGCTCTTTCAGCACGGGTATTTTTTCTTCACCCCGTTCCAGGCGGCTCACCGGCAGCTCGTATTCTTCCAGGATCCCTTTTTCTTTCAGGGAGGCCAGCGCGCCCGGGTAAGGGTATCTTTTCAGCAGCCCGGACTTGAGAAAAGAGGGAGGGGGCTTTCCGGGCGACCAGTCGCCGGCACAGGCGGCGAACAGCTCCCACTGGCGCCGGGCCCGCTTCAGCTTCTCCGGCAGTTGTTGCAGCTCCTCTTCCGTCAGCCGGGGCGATATTCTTATATATCTGACTGTCCGGGGTTTGTAGGTATCTACCATCGTGCTCTCTTCGATGACGGCCTTTTTGGCGAGCAGTATCCTGACCAGTCTGGGGGCTTTTCGTTTTCCGAACTCTTTGGCCAGCTCCGCATCCATGATGCCGGGGTGCTGGTGTATGTACAGGAACAGGTCTTTTTCCTTCTCCGGCAGGGCGCTCAGATCTTTGAAGCGGGCGTTGGCGGTATAGATGAAATGATGGGCCGGTTTCAGTCCGGCGGGCAGGGCGGCGTCCATCACCTCTCCCACGGTGCAGAGGTAATAACCGGCCATCCATTCCCAGAAACGGAAATGCGACTCGTTGAGCAGGGGATACCGGTCCAGTACGCGGCTGATCTCTTTGGGCCGGAAGGTGGAGGGAGGGTCGTGGGTGAGACGGCGGATCACGCCCGTGTAGGATTTTTTCTCCCCGAAAGGGACGATCACACGCACGCCGGCGACGGTCTGTCCGCGCAGAGCATCAGGGATGAGGTAGGTGAACGTTCCCGAAACCGGCAGCGGCAGGATGACTTCGGCGAAGGTTTCAGGTTCCATACACACGGAAATAATGAAAAGAGATGATCAGGTACAGCCGCTCATACCGACAGGATGTTGGCCAGGTCCAGATATTCTTTTCGTACCGTTTTATGCAGTTTGACCGCTTTGCTGAAAGGCACCAGGGCGATCTCATTGTTTTGCAGTCCCACCATGGCGCTTTTCTGGTCGTCCATCAGGGCATCCACGGCGGCAAAGCCGAAGCGCGAGGCGGTAAACCTGTCGAAAGCGGAGGGAGAGCCTCCCCGCTGGATATGTCCCAGCACGGTGACCCGCACCGAGTATCCTTCGAAATCATCCTTCACCGCGTCGGCGATGCCGAAAGCGCCGCCGGGATAAGCCCCTTCGGCCACGATGATGATGTTGCTGGATTTCTTGCGTTTGTATCCTTCTTCCAAAAATGAGCGCAGGTTTTTTACCTGGTCTTTGACCTCGGGGATGATGATGGCTTCGGCGCCGCAGGCAATGCCGCTGCGCACGGCGATGAAGCCGGCTTCGGCGCCCATCACCTCGATGAAGAACAGCCGGTTGTGGGCGCTGGCCGTATCCCTTATCTTGTCCACCGCCTCGATGACCGTATTGAGGGCCGTATCATAGCCGACGGTGTAGTCGGTACCGTAAATATCATTGTCGATGGTGCCGGGGATGCCTATAAAAGGGATGTCATACTCCTCGTTGAAGATGCGGGCACCGGTGAACGAACCGTCGCCGCCGATGACCACCACCCCGTCGATGCCGCGGTCGCGCAGGTTCTCATATCCCCGCTTACGGCCTTCGGGTGTCTTGAACTCCTCACACCGGGCCGTTTTCAGGATGGTGCCTCCCCGCTGAATGATATCACTGACATGAAAGGTCTTCAGCAGTTTAAAATACCCGTTGATCAGACCCGAGTAGCCGTGACGGATGCCGATAACCTCGATGCCGTTGTAAATGGCCGTCCGGGTGACGGCGCGTATGGCCGCGTTCATCCCCGGGGCATCTCCCCCCGAGGTCAGTACGCCGATTCGTTTTATTCTTGCCATGTTTTTTTTGTTCTGTTGCTGAAATTTTTGGAAGAGCTAAAGATAATCAAAGATGATAAAATTCTTTGATTTTGTCCCTGATTTTTTCCATCAGCCACGAGGGAGTGGAGGTGGCTCCGCTGATGCCTATGCGCGACGGGTGGCCGGGCAGAGGCAGCTCCAGCTCTTCGGGCAGACTGACAAAAAGGGTGTTGGGGTTGTTCCTGCGGCATACATCGTAGAGGAATTTGCCGTTGGAGCTGTTTTTGCCGCTGACAAAGATGACCAGGTCGTGTTCCCGGGAGAACTTCTCCAGCTCGGGAGCCCGGTTGGATACCTGCGAGCAGATGGTGTTGTAAGAGATGAAAGGTGCCGGCTCCCTGTTGCCGGCGGCGCGGATCCTTTTCTGGATCTCCTGTTTCAGTTTCTCATACTCATGCAGATCGCGTGTGGTCTGCGAGTAGAGATACACGGGCCTGCGGTAGTCGATTCTGTCCAGGTCGTTCGGATGGGTGACCACGATGGCGGTGTTGCCGGTCTGGCCAATGAGGCCGATCACTTCGGCATGCCCCTGTTTTCCGAAGATGACGATCTGGCCTTTTTCCTTGACGATCTCGTCATAGCAGGTGCGTATCTTGTTTTGCAGATGCGCTACGATGGGGCAGGTGGCATCGATCAGCTCGATATGGTTTGTCCCGGCGATTTCGTAAGTCTCCGGCGGTTCACCGTGAGCACGTATCAGCACCCTGGCGTTTTTGAGCTTTCTGAAGGCCTCGTGGTCGATGGTGATCAGCCCCAGTTTTTCGAGCCGTTCGATCTCCATTTCGTTATGAACGATCTGTCCCAGGCAATACACTTTCTTTCCGGCCAGCAGCTCCTGTTCGGCGATCCGGATGGCGTTCTCCACGCCGAAGCAGAAGCCGGCCCGGTTATCCAGGTCAATCTGCATCTTCGCTCTCATTTTTCTCTTTCATTTTTTTCCGGATGATCTCCTTCACCCATGCCATCTGCTCTTCCACGGTCATCCCGGAGTTATCCAGGACGAGGGCATCCTCAGCTTTTCTCAGGGGGCTGACTTCCCGTCCCGAGTCGATGCGGTCGCGTTCTTTCACGTTCTGCAGCACCTCCTCAAAGGTGGCGTGTTCTTTTTTCTCCAGCATCTCTTTGTATCTGCGCATGGCTCTCACCTCGGGGGTGGCGGTCATAAATATCTTGATGTCGGCCTGCGGGAAGACCACCGTGCCGATGTCGCGGCCGTCCATGACCACGCCGCCGCGGCCGGCCATCTTGCGTTGCAGAGCGACCAGGTGCTCCCGCACCTGCGGGATCCGGCTCACCTCACTCACCTTACCGGATACCTCTATGCTGCGGATCTCTTTTTCCACGTTTTTCCCATTGAGCCAGGTCTCCGTCTCGCCGGTGTCCGGGTTTTTTTTGAACGCTATCGTGATCGAGGGAAGCAGGGAGATCAGTTTTTTTTCGTCCAGCCGGCCGTTTTCAAACAGTCCGTTTTGCAGGGCAAAGAGGGTGACGGCCCGGTACATGGCTCCGCTGTCGATATGGATATAGTGCAGCCAGCGGGCGATGGCTTTGGCAAAGGTGCTCTTCCCGCAGGAGGAGGTTCCGTCTATGGCGATGATCAGGGGCCTGTCCATGGTCAGCGGTTGTTACGGAGGCAAAGATACCAAAAAGAGGAGAGAATCTACTGTATTCAGGCTTTTAGAATAGGTGAAGTTTTATCATGAAAATTGTTTTAAGAGATTTTAAGATTATTGGGAGTTCGTCAACCTATTGGCATTATATTTGTTTTTCAAAAAATGAAAAAACGATATCATATATAAAATTTTGTTTATATTTACACCAGAATTGGATGATCATTCAATTCTTTGTACTCTAAGGTGGGACATCCTTAGATGAAACCCTCAATTGAAGAGGGTTTCTTAATTTCTAGTGATTTGTAATGAGAAAAAGAGTCATTGCATATTTTGACGGATTTAATTATTACGAAGGCCTTCGAAAAAAAGGATGGAGAAAATATTACTGGCAGGATCTGGTAAAGTTTGTTGAATTGTTTTTAAGGGAATATCAGGATTTGGAAGGAGTGAGGTATTTTTCTGCTGTGCAGAAAAATGAAGAAAAAGCCAAAAGACAGGATCAGTTTTTTCAGGCCAACAAACAAAATCCTGAGTTCAGTTTGGTTTTAGGGGAGTTTAGATCACGTAAAAAATGGAGAAATATTGAATGCAACGGACGTAAAGTGGGCCGGGAAATTCAGTTCTGGGAAGAGAAAAAAACGGATGTGGCACTTGCTTCTTATATGATACGTGATATTGCTTTGAACAAGTGTGATGTTATTTTTTTATTTACCGCAGACAGTGACATAACTCCTGCCATTGATGTTATTCAGGAAATTACCTATCAAACCAAAACAATTAAGATCATTGTTTTTTTCCCTCCCGGAAATTTTTCTTATGATCTGAGAAACAAGGCCAACAGAGTGTTTTATCTGGAGAATCACGAATACAAGTTTAAGCATTCTCAATTTCCGGAGGAAATCACTTTGCCGGACGGATATGTTTTGAAGAAACCTGAAAAATGGGTTTAAGTGAAAATATTGGGAGGGTTTCTTTTTAATTATAATGAGTCGTTCATTTTTTCAAGAAGGTCCGTGAGGTTCATGACCGGTAAAAGAAAAGGCCCGAAAGCATGCATCGAAGTGATTTGCTGAATGTAAATACGTGCGCTGTTGATCATCATCGGCAGAGCCGTGTATAATATATACTGTTTTTGTACAGCATCGTCGAGTGTATCCGTATTTTTCAGCAGGAATTCCCCCACCACACCCGTCTCAAAAAAATATCCCGGTTTTTCCTCCTCGTTGCATTTGATATTGAGATTGATAAGGAACTCAAATGCTGTTTCCTCCGGGCCGGAGGTGAAAAAATCGAAATCATAATCTATCTTTAACCGGTCCATTCTTATACGCTGTCCCTTTTCCGGGAAAATACACAGCACATTTGTGTCTGTTAAATAGATCTTCTTCAGTACCAGGTCTTCGGAGTTTTCTACTTGCATGATCAGGCGATTTTTTCGGGATTATCTTCGGCAGGAACAGGGGAAATCTTCATCTCGCGGAATCCTTTGACGGCGAGGTTCTCCCTGAATCTGTTTTTTAAACGGAGGTATTGATCGGAAATGATAGAGTATTTCAGGTCCAGGGCTCTTTGCAGTTTTGCCAGGTGCTTCAGATTGATGAGTTTCTCGGCCGAGAAAAGCTGTGTGATAAAACTGGGGCTGGTGCCCAGCAGTGAAGCCAGTTCTTTTTTGTTCCGGATTCCTTTTGCTTTCATAATCTCCTGCAAACGGGCAATAAAATCCAATTGGATCATCCGTGCCTCCAGTTCTATTTTCTCTTGTTCGGTAGCCGGTACCAGTAACTCCTGCAAATAGTTGCCGGGAGTGTCTTTATCCTTCGAATTTGTATTCATAGCGGGCAATTTTTTGAATCAACGTTTTGATTCTTTTGTCGTTTTTTTGGCTTTTCTTGTTGTAAACAGCAACCATTACAATTTTTTTTCTGTTGGGAAAAACTTCGTCAGGAAATTCTTTGCAATAGATCCTGTAGTTGGCATTTTTGCGTTTTTTGAATTTGATTGCGGTGATGTTTATTGTGGCGGCAGATACTTTTTCTTTTCCATACAGGTCATTGTTGTATCGGCCTTGCAATATAACATAAACAGCTCTCCTGAAACGGTCAATGTTCCTGCTGATATGGTCAAGTATCTCTTTCTGGTTTTCTTCGTCATAATAAAGCAAGATGCTGAATACATTTTTAATCCTGAACTCGGCAATAAAGGGACTTAAATCTATTTTACTGCATTTTCTTAGCACAAAATTAAGCTATTGGTTAATAAAAACAAATATATTATATATTATTTTATTAAGCATCCGGTTTTTTCTTGTTTTCCCCTCTTTTATTCTCCGGCCGGTTGAAGAGGTTGGGTTCGTCGAAGAGGCGGGGTTCGCGGTAGAGCTGTTGTGCGGCGGAGGGGGGCTCGGCGGCCTAGGCCAGCGTCTTTTTCTATTCGAGGATGGAGTGGATTCGAGATCTTTGGCAAAGGTGCTCTTCCCGCAGGAGGAGGTTCCGTCTATGGCGATGATCAGGGGCCTGTCCATGGTCAGCGGTTGTTACGGAGGCAAAGATACCAAAAATACGGGTAAAGGGCAGGGCCGGGTGTTGAGAGATTGAAGGTAGCGTAGTTTATTACATCTTTTTCCCAGGGAAGAGGGCCCCCATGTTGATGGAGAGGGAGAGGTGGTTGGAGGCGCCGGCCAGGTGGTAGGTGGCGCGGGCGTAGCTGATGCTGAAACGCGAGAGGCGCAGTTCGGCTCCCAACGAAAAACCGACCATGCCGGTGCGGGCGGCCACCTGCAGCTCCTGCCGCCGCTGATAGTTGTAACCCACCGTGAGAGAAAAGCTTTTTAAGGGCAGGAACTGGACGCCTATCAGGGTGTGGCGAAGAGCATTCTGGCCGAATTTGCTGATGCCGGTGTATTCTTTGGGGCCGACGCCGGGAGAGGTGTTGGGATTCTCAGGGTCGTCAGGGTAAGGATAGAGCAGGTTGGGCTGCTGCAACTGCTGGAAAGTGAAGATAAAACGGAAAGGAGCATGACGCAGCTTCGTGGAGAGGCCGGCCAGGATCTCAAAAGGAAGGGGCTCGTGCTCTCCTTTGACGTAAGGGCTGAGCTGAAACCCTATGTTCCGCAGCAGGAGTGAGGCTGTAAAAAGATCGTCTTGGTTGTGGTAGGAGGCGCCTATGTCCAGGGCCATGCCGAAAGACTGGTATCTCTCCAGCACCGAGAGGATGGGCTTGAAGGTGATCCCCACCGTGAAAAGAGAGTCGAACGTACGGGCGTAAGAGGCCTGAAAAACATAATCGGCAGCCGTAAAACGGCCCGTGATCCGGCCGGTGTTGTCGGCGGCGATAAAAGAGCCGTAGTTGATGTAACGCAGTCCGGCCGAGAAATACCCGGGCAGGGGCGTCGTGAAGGCATAGCCGACACTGCCGAAGTTGATATCGGAAAAATAGTTGATATAGTTCAGTACGAGGGTGTTGTTGGTCTCTTCTCCCAGCAGGGAAGGGTTGGAGAGGCCGAAGTTGAGGTCCTGCACCGGCATGGAGGCCACCTTGCCGCCGAGGGCCGCCTCCGTGCTGCTGTACGGCAGATCCAGAAAACGGTACACCCGTGTGCCCCCGGTCTGGGCCATGAGCACGGAACCCCCGGCAGCCAGTGCCGGCAGCAACAACAACAGATATGAACAGGCCTTTTTTATCACCCGGAACAGTTTCGTGTGTAAGAGATCAACGGTTAATTGCGGTTAAAAGTATATATTTCTCCCAATTATGACAAGAAGAATCCGGGATAACCGGAGTGCTGTGCCCGGGATAAATTAAGCTGTGGGCTTGCGGGCAGTAAATGACACCCCTATTACATTTTATTCTCCGTCTTAGCCTTAGCCTCAGCCTAAAAAAATAATAAGTTGAGGAATTTTTTACATTTGTCTTTTTATTTTCTTTCGTAATGGAGAAACACGATGTAGTGATCGTCGGCGCCGGCCCTGCCGGACTTTATTGTGCCATGCAACTGGCGGGCCACGGTCTGGATGTGGTGGTGCTGGAGAAGAAAGAGGTGATTGGAGAGAAAGTGTGTGCCGGCGGACTAACCCGCAAGGACCTGGAGATGCTGGCGGTGCCGGAAGAGATGTTTGAGCGGAAAGTGTATGTCTCCATGCTTGCTTCTTCGTGGTTTACCAATTACTCCCGTTTTCAGATGCCGGTGCTTTATACCGTTGACCGCCGGAAGCTGGGCGAATGGATGGCCGGGGAGGTGCGTAAAAAAGGCATAGAGATACGTTTGGGCAGCCGGGTGAACAGGATTGAGAAAGGGCGTCTGTACCTGAAAAACGGGGGAGAGATCGGGTACCGTTATCTGGTGGGCGCCGACGGGGTGAACTCGCTGGTACGCCGTTATCTGGGCCTGCCGCTTGAACAGAGGATCTTTACCTTTCAGTACCGGATCCCGTGGCAGGGGGAGCCCCGTTTTGAGATACACATGGATGCCCGTTATTTTCACTCGTGGTATGCCTGGGTCTTTCCGCACAAGGATCATCTGGTGGTCGGCACCGGCGGTGATGCCCGGTATGTTTCACCGTCAAAGATGAAAAAGCGTTTCCGCACATGGGCTGAAAAACACGGCTTTGATCTGGACGGGGCGGATTATGAAAGTTTCCCGATCAGCTACGACTACCGGGGCTGGGATTTTGACCCGGTGTTCCTCGCCGGTGAGGCAGCCGGCCTGGCTTCGGGGCTCACCGGCGAAGGCATCTACCAGGCCCTGGTGTCGGGGGAGGCGGCTGCCGCCCGCATCCTGGGCAACAAAGATCCGTTGCCGCAGATGGAAAAAGTGATCCGTTACAATAACATCCAGCATAAGTTCCTGCGGTTTATGATCAGAACAGGCCCTTTCAGGAATTTTGTTTTTAATTTTATCCTTTTGTTGCTCAAGGTCAGCTCCCGTCTGAACAAACGGGTGACCAAAGGATTTTCCTGATACTGTCTGTAAATGAATGAGAAGATAAAAATACCATTGGATCCGGATACGCTGCGTCTGGCGAAAAAGATCTGGGATTATCACCGTCTGAACCACTCCCCGGAAAAGTCCGATGTGATCCTGGTATTGGGCAGTCATGACCTGCGGGTGGCGGAACGGGCCGTGGAGCTGTATCATGAGGGGATGGCACCGCTTATTCTTTTTTCCGGGAAAAGGGGTGCACTGACAGGTCACTGGCAGGAGACGGAAGCGCAACGTTTTGCCGCGGTGGCGCGGGAAGCCGGGGTGCCTGCCGCCGCCATTCTCCTCGAACCGCATGCGGTCAATACCGGCGAGAACATACGGTTCGGTTACCGCCTGCTGGCCGGGAAGAACATGATACCCCGGAAACTGATCCTGGTGCAGAAACCTTATATGGAACGGCGCACTTACGCCACTTTTCTAAAACAATGGCCGGAGAGCAAGGTCAAAGCATTTGTCACCTCTCCCCGTATCTCCTTTGAAGATTACCCTACGGAAAATATTCCCATGGAGGAGGTTATCCATATTATGGTGGGTGACCTGGTACGTATCCGCGAATATCCGGCCCGGGGTTTTCAGATTGTCCAGGAGATCCCCCGAGAGGTGTGGCAGGCGTGCCTCGAACTGATGGAGCGGGGTTTTACCCGGCATATACCTTCAGACCTGAGAGGGCTGTCTTATCAGTGAAGGGATATCCCCAGCCTGACCTCCACACGGTTATACTTCAGCATATTATCCTGTTCCTCTGTTTTTTCGGTCAGTTTCTGGAACCGGTATCCCGCGTAAAACCATACCGAGCTGCCGGGGTTGATATCGTAGCTCACGCCGCCTCCCACGCCAAAGGCGGCACCTCCCTTATAATTGGTTAAACTCCATCCTGTATAAGCGCTGTTCAGGGCGATACTGTACCCGATCCGGGTGCCTATCCAGGGATGCACGTTCCTTCTTCTAACCATCATGTACCTGAAATCCGCCTCAAGAGGCAGGATGGCCGGCTGGAAGGTCTCCACGCCTGCGCACAGGCCGATGTATATGCCGGAAGGATTCAACACTCCCTGGCTGACCATCAGACTGACCGGGACAAGGGGGAGCAACTTGGAGCTGCCGGGCAGCAACCCGAAACTCATGGATGCCATGTATTTTCCCGTGGCCGGTATATTTTCCAGGAAACTTTGCCGTGTGGCCGTCGTGTCCTGTTTGCCGGCAAGAGATATCTGCCGTGCCGTCATCCGGTTGCCGGACTCAGCAGCCGGAGGATCGGTTGCCAGAACGTCATTCCCATATCCGGCGGAGAATATGAGCCAGAAGATGAGAGAAATTTTGAAGAAAACACCTGATTTTCTCATTTTTGCTAAAGGGTTTGGATTAATTTTTGTTATAATATAATTGATCTTTTATCTATTCGTTATAGTTATAAATGTAGAACATTTTATAAAACCCTTTTATTATGAAGACCATAATAAAATTTCCGTTTGTGGTCTTTTTTCTGCTTCTGCTCTCCTGTCAGGATAAGATGCAGGTTAAAAAGACGGTCAATGTCCCGAAATATCTCCCCTATGAGCAGTTACGTGTGCCCGTTCATTCTTCTCAACCTTTTTCCCTGCAAAAACCGGGCAAAATATACCTGAAAGACGATTTAATTTTTATCAATGAGGATTTGCGGGGCATACATGTCTTTGATAACAGTGATCCCTCACATCCGGTGAATCTCGGATATCTTGATATACCGGGCAATGTGGACATGGCCGTTCGCGGGGATATTTTGTATGCGGACAGTTATGTAGACCTGGTGGCGCTGGATATCAGCGACCCGGCCAACATTCAGGAGGTGGGGAGGGCCAAAAAGATATTTCCTTACATCCTTCCTCCCACCGGCAATGATTATCCTATTGATTATACCAAAGTGGATGAAACCAAAGGGGTGGTTATCGGCTGGAAAGTGAAGAAGGTGGTGACGGATGTCGAAATAACCACGTTTCCCCCCTGGTATGGGCCTTATCCGTTTTTAAAAAATACGAATTCCTTTATGTATAGCGAGGGGATGACCTTGTACCACGGCAGCAGTGGCGGCAGCGGCACGGGTATCGGGGGGTCGATGGCCCGGTTTACCATTGTGAAGGACTGGCTGTATGCCCTCACCGATCAGGATCTGCGGGTGATCAATATCAGTGATCCTTATCATATCAGGAAAGAGAACGTGGTTAACACCAATTCCGGAATGGAGACCATCTTTCCTTATGATACACTCCTTTTCCTGGGTTCCACGATGGGGATGTGGATATACAGTCTGTCGGATCCCCTCTATCCACAGTTTCTCTCCAACTACACCCATATCCGCAGTTGTGATCCGGTGGTGGTGAAAAATGATTTTGCGTATGTAACCCTGCGTTCCGGAAGTACTTGTGGGGCGGAGGAAGTCAATCGCCTGGATGTCTTCGACATCTCCGATCCCGCACATATTTTCCGAAGGGGCATTTATCCGCTGCAACACCCTTACGGCCTTTCGGCCTATGACTCTGCCTTATATGTGTGTGACGGGGAGTACGGCATGAAGATGTATGATATCTCAGATCCGCTTCGGCTGGCTCGCAAAAAAACCTACAGTGATATCCGGGGGCGGGATGTGATTGCCTGGAATGATGTGTTGATCATGATCGGCAACGAGGGATTGTCACAATACAGGATCATGGAAAACGGGACACTGGAGTTATTGAGTTTTATCCCTGTGTCCGGCACCCCTGTGGAATGATCCTTTCCGCGGCGATGAATATCAGGGCGGTCCAGCCGTCGCCTTTGGCGATGAGATCTTTTTCATGATCGTTGTTTTTTAGTGGGAGCTTACTTTTTTGAATCTGCCAGTTTCATGTGCCGCAGTTCCATACCGTTGCCGAGAAGGACGGAGATCCAGCGTGTTTCGTGCCGGGAGTGAAGGATGATCTTGATGACCAGGGTGATCGGGATGGAAAGGAACATGCCGACTGGCCCGAGGATCCATCCCCAGAAAACCAGAGAGATAAAGATAACCAGTATGGAGAGGCCCAGTCCTTTACCCATGATGCGGGGTTCGATGACGCTGCCTATCAAAAAGTTTACGGCAGCAAACAGAATAGCCACGCCGATGGCCTGGGGGGTACCGAACTGCACCAAGGTGAGGATGATGGGGGGGATGGCGGCGATCAGAGAACCGACACTGGGAATGTAATTGAGCATAAAAGCGATCAGTCCCCACAGTAATGCATAATCTACGCCGGCAATGGCGAGGATGCCTCCCAGGATGATGCCCGTGCTGGCCGAGGTGATCGACTTGATCAGCATATAATGATTCAGCCGTTCGTTAATCTCACGGAAATAGTTCATTCTCTTATCGTTGCGGGCAATAAAACGCAGCTTGTCATGGAACATGCCCGACTCTATGAAGATAAAAACAATGGTCAGCAGGATGAGCAGGCCGTTGGAGAGGATATCGCTCAGGCTCCTCAGCGCTGTGGCCACAAATCCCATGATCTTCCCGGGATCGAACAGTGTGTTCAGTTGTTGTTGATCAATGTTCAGCCCCATTCTTCGGGAGAGATCCACAATCTGCTGGCGATGGACCAGGAGTTTTTCATTGTAAAACGGCAGCCGGGCGGAAAAATTTTGCACCGACACCGTGATAAGGGTGACCATCAGGCCGATAAAAAGAAGAATAAGCAGCATGATGATGGTAAGGGCCAGCCATCGGGGCACCCCCCGTTTTTCCAGGGCATTGGCAAAAGGTTTGAAAATAATGACAATGAACAATGCCATGAAAAAAGGAACGATGATGTTGGATGCCGTTTTGACTCCTGCCAGTACAATGACCAGTGAAGCCATCACCCATAAGGCAGAGGTCGGGTTTTGTCTATTTGTTGTTTCCATGATATGAAAGGATTTAATGTTATTTCAAAAATCGTTCATAAAGAGAAAATGACAGGATAAAGTTAAATCATGCGGAAAGAATACAAAAATTCCAGGTCAAAATGGCCTGTAGGAAATAAAAAAAGACGCACCGTGCGGTGCGTCTTTTTTTATTGGGCCTCTCCGTTCTAATCCACGACCAGCTCTGATCCGTCACCCAGCAAAACGGCGATCCACCGTTTTTCGGGTTGTGCCTGCATGACGATCTTGAACACCAGCGTGATCGGCACGGAAAGGAACATCCCTACCGGCCCGAGCATCCATCCCCAGAAGATCAGGGAGAGGAAAACCACCAGTACCGAGAGGCCCAGACCTTTGCCCATCACTTTGGGCTCGATATAGTTGCCGATCAGAAAATTTACGGCCAGGAAAACGGCCGCTACGCCGAGCGCTCCGGGGACGCCGAACTGTACCAGCGCCAGGATAATGGGGGGGATGGCGGCGATCAGCGACCCGATATTGGGAATGTAATTCAACAGGAAAGCAATAAGCCCCCATAAAACGGCAAAATCAAGGCGTATCATAGCCAGGATAATGCCTATTAAAATGCCTGTCGCTGCCGAAGTATAGGTTTTGATCATCATGTAGTTGTTCACTTCATGATTGATGTTGTGGAAATATTTCAGGTTTTCTACATTTTTGGCAATGACTTTTAGCTTTGCCGGCAGGATGTTGGTTTCGATGAAAATAAAAATTACCGTCAGCAGGATGAGGATGCTGTTGGAGAGGATCTCACTGAAGTTGCTCAGGGCTCCGGCGATATAACTCATGATCCTGGAGGGGTTCAGGATCGAAGACATCTGCTCTTTGTCGGAGAGTCCCATTTTGTTTGAGAAATGTATTAATTCATCCCGGTAAACGATTAGTTTTTCATTATAGAAAGGAAGATTTTGAGAGAAACTTTGCACCGAAGCGGAAATGATGGAGACCAGTATAAACCCGAACAGCAGGACAATAACCACAATAATGGTGAAAGAGAGCCATCCGGGGATCCCTCTGTTCCTTAGTGAATCGGCGAAAGGTTTGAAAATGATCACGATGAAAAGGGATAACAGAAAGGGGGTAACAATGGTGGCGGAGACCTTGATCCCCGCCAGAATGATGATAATATAGGCCCACGAGTCCAGGCCTATTTCTGACCTTACATACTTTTTCATAAGACGGAGGTTTAAGTTAAAATTCAATATTTAAAATTTACTACTGTCAGGTTAACTTTACCCCCCTCCCTTCGGGTTTCCCCCCTGCTGGCAGGGGGGATTAAGGGGGAAAAGCTCCAGATTATTTTATTTTTTTAAGTCATTATTTTTTTACCCGGACAGTAAAAATTTAAAATTATCGGTTGTTCAAAGCGTTCAGGATATTTTTTCCGGCGACGTTGTCCGGATATTTTTCCGACAAAAGGGAAGCATAGTGACGGGCTTTGTCCCGGTTGCCCGTTTTCAGGTAGAAGGTGGCCGCCGCATAGAGATAGTCAAAGTTATCCGGTTCGGCCTGCAGGCATTTGAGAAAATATTTTTCAGCCTCTTTTTTCTGTCCCGTTTGCTGGTATAACAAAGCGATGTTATAGTTGATACGGGTATAGTCCGGCATGCGCCGGGCCGCTTCCAGGAGGTAATGCAGGGCCCGGGAGTATTCTTTTTTCTCGGCTTTCAGGAGACCCAGGTAATAGTAGCCCCGGCTGAAGTCCGGTTCGTGGCGGATCACGTCCAGCAGCATTTTTTCCGCTTTATCATTTTGACCGGTCTGATTATATAACATGGCCAGGTTGACTTTGGCTGGGAAAAAGAGGTTGTCGATGCGGACGGCTTCTTCGTAACTGTCTATGGCATTGTTGACCTGTCCCATATTGGAGTACAGTACGCCCAGGTTGTGGCGGCTGGAGGCAAAGTCGCCCATATAGAGCATGCTCTCGCGGTATTCTTTCAGGGCCTGGTCGAAGGCTTTCTGGTATTTGCCGTCAATCCGGCGGCGGGGCAGGGAGGAGAGCCGGAAGGCGGCCTGGATCCTTACGGCTTTTACCGCATCATTGAGCATGGGCAGAAGGGTGTTTTTAAACGGTTCTTCGGCGAGGAGGGGCAGGCTGCGTACGGCGGCCTCCCGGATGAGGGACTCGGGGTCGCTGAGGGCCTGCCGGATGGCGTCGAAGCTCTTTTGACCGGGATAGTTCTGCAGCAGGGTGACGGCGGTGGCGCGGACGATGACCGGATGGAGGATATCGCGCACGATCAGGATCAGGCTGTCGAGGGCGGCGGGATCACTCTCGCGGCCGCGGGCCAGCACCTCCCCGTAATGATGACGGCGGCTCTTGCCGAACCACTTGCGTATGTAAGAATCCGCCCAGCGGGGGGGCTTGTCCGTATGACACTGCGTGCAGGCATTGGGCGTGCCGTATTTTACGGAAAGGTCGGGACGGGGAATGCGGATGCTATGGTCGCGACGGAAGTCCACACCCATATAATAACGGCCGGGCATGTGACAGGTGATACATTTAGCCCCTTCGCCCACCGGTACCACTTTCTTCCCGTGGTCCAGCACCAGCGGTTTGCCGGGCTCGCCGGCCTTTTTATGATAGGTGTGCCGGTAGGTGTCATAAACATCGGCCCGGTGGCACTGCAGACACAACCGGTTGTCGTCAAAGGGCAGGACGGTTTTCAGACTGTGGACATTGTGACAGTCACTGCAGGTGACGCGCACATGCTCCTGGTACATGTAACTCTGGGTGAAAGAGCCGTAAACATAGTCTTCATCCAGGATCTGTCCGTCGGGAAAATAATGGGGAGCATTCAGCAACTGCGGGATCATGTAATCCAGCAGGTCGCCGTGGAAATCGCCGGGGGTGAAATCCCCCATCACCGAGCGGCGGGCATGGCAGCGGGCACACTGTTTGACCTCTTCTTCAGGCTTCAGGTTGCCGGTGTTGACCGTAAGTCCGTAATTGGTGTTCTGCGGCCGGTCCATCTCCGGGAGATTGGCCCATTTGAGGTGCTCCGATCCCGGGCCGTGGCATGCCTCACAGTTGACGTCTATGTCTGTCCAGGTGGTGTGATAGGTGTGCCGGACCGGGTCGTAGCCTTTCTTCAGGTTGGTGCTGTGACAGTCGGCGCACATGCCGTTCCAGTTCTGGCCGTTGTTGGTCCAGTACAGCCAGTTATCCGGGGTGAGGTTTTCGTTTTTATAAATAGAATCCGGCAGACTGAACCAGGAGTTCCTGATGGTATCCCAGGCGATGGGCAGACATTGCAGCCGCCCGCTGTCAAACGGGATGAGGTACTGCTGCAGGGGCCGCACGCCGAAAGTGTATTTGATCTGAAAATCGCCGGGGGTGCCGCCGGGGCCGCGGGTGTGCACAAAGAACTTCCCCTCTTTTTTGTAAAAAAGAGTGGAGTCTCCTTTGATGTCCACAAAAAGAGCATGGTTGAAATTGCCTTCCACGGTGGAGTCAGTGGCATAGTCCATGGCGCGGTCGTGATCGGAGTTATGCCAGTCGTGATATTCATGGGGATGACATTCGATGCACTGATCTCCCCCTACATAGTGAGCTTTCGTTGCCGGGTTGACAGAGGCGGTTCTGTCGCCTGTAAGATAAAAACGAACCAGGAACAGCGGAAAAGAAACGAGGATCACGATAGTAGCGATGAATCCTGCTTTTTTCCAGGCTTGGTTATCCGGTATGTTTCTGCTTTCAGGCATAGGTCACCTGTGATTTGTTAAAATGTTTGCGTTCCACGGGTTTGGAAAGATCCACTTTGATGATGCCGTTTTCGATTTTCAGGGGATAGATATCGAGTGCCCGAGTGGCGGGAGGGTTGACCACCTCGCCGTTGAGAGAGAAGATGGAGTGATGGCAGGGACAGAGAAATTCTTTCTTTTCCTTGTCCCATTCCACGCTGCAGCCCAGATGGGTGCACCGGATGGACACGGCCAGAAAACCCCCGTCTTTGAGATGTGTGATATACAATCTGCTCGAACGGTAAGACAGGACAGAACCTTCCGGGATATCGGATACCGGTGCTATGTCGGTAAATGTCCCGGCATTTTTCCCGGACTGTTTTTTACGGCCCGAGCTGATGAAAGGAATGCTCAGTGCAGCCAGCTCGACGCCGGCAGCCAGGGCCAGCCAGCCCCAGAGCTTACGGAAAAAACGGCGCCGGGAAGGAGCCGGTGAGCCCCCAGAGACAGACTGCTCCCCGGCAGGACGGGTTGGATGGTCATGATGTGTTTTTTTTGGCATGGATAAGGGTTGTTTTGGTTAAATCTGCCAGGGCCACATGAGGATCATGCCGGGGCCCCGGAACAGGAGTCCCGTCAGCGATAGCACCGTATAGGTGACCAGGAAAAAGGTAAATACCGCCTGGACGGTTTCGTGGGTGCCGGGCCGGTATTTGCGGCGCAGCAAGAACAGATAGCCGTAAAACAGGATGCCGTAAAGGAGGAGGGGAAACACTCCTTCCGAAACGATGGAGGGCAAAGAGGGAAACCAGAGGTTGAAATGGATCAGGTATTCATCGGCCACGATCAGTGCGGAGGTAAGGATCAGGGCTGTGACGGCCGAAAAAGCGGCGGTCTTTCTGCCTTTGGGTGAGGAGAACCAGATGCCGGCATGGCTTTGGGGATAGCGTAGCCAGGGCAGGTAAAACAAAAAACCCAGCAGGAAAAGGGGGATCAGGATGGCTCCGACAAAAGGATGGAAATGCATGAGCATCTCCTGGATACCGATAAAATACCAGGGGGCTTTGACGGGGTTGGGGCTGTAGGCCGGGTTGGCGCGCTCCCGCAGGGGGGCATCCAGGAAAATGGCCAGCAGAAAGACAAAAGCCAGCAGCATCAGGGCTACGGCCGCCTCGCGGACCACCAGGTGTGGCACCGTGTCCACCAGGCCCTCTTCCTCACCCTCACGCCTGCGCGGAAGAGCTACCCCGCCGGCTTTGCGGACCTTCCAGAAATGAAAAACCATCAGGATGATCAGGGAAAAGGGAATGATGGCCGTATGGAAGTTGAAGAAATTCATCAGTGTGCTGCCGGTGACCTCCGTGCCGCCGCGGATAAAACCGGTGATGTGGTGCCCGACGAGGGGGATATAGGAAAACATGTTGGTGACCACGGTAACTGCCCAGTAAGACAGCTGATCCCATGGCATCAGATAGCCCGTGAAATTGGAGAACATGATCAGCAGGAACATGCCCAGGCCGATGACCCAGTTCCAGCTGCGCACCGGGGCATGGAAAGCACCGGTGAAGAAAACACGCATCATGTGCAGAAAGGCGATGACGATCAGCATCACCCCGCCCAGATGATGGATGTTGCGGACGAACTGTCCGAACAATACCTGCTGCTGAAGAAACAGGATGGAGTCGTAAGCGCCGGCAGGAGAAGGGACGTAAACGAATTTGAGCAGGATCCCCGTAAAAAATTGCAGGAGGATCAGCAGGAGTGTCATGCCGCCCAGACCGAAAGTATAGGTGTACCGGATAGAAGCTGCGGATACTTTGCGGGGATGGATGTGCAAAAGAAAAGTGAGCTTTTTTTGCATGAACTCCGGTTTACAGAACAGGACGGCTTATGCCGCTGCAGCAAAAATAAAAAATATTTCCGCCGGGGCTGTGTTTCCGGAAGGATTTTCCTGTATCCTGAGATAAAAGTACATAATGAAAAAAATGTTATCTTTGCGTAGAAGGGGTGGCATTATGAGAGAGGAAAAGGAGCAGCAGAGATATACTTTTTTTATCAATCCGGTTTCCGGCCACGGGAGCTGGTACCGTACCGTACGGATCATCCGTAATTTTTGCAGGCGCAACGACTGTGTTCCCGAGTTTTATTTTACGGGTGACGATGCGAAGATACGCTCT
Organism: uncultured Rikenellaceae bacterium; assembly: GCA_964649335.1. Taxonomy (GTDB): domain Bacteria; phylum Bacteroidota; class Bacteroidia; order Bacteroidales; family VadinHA17; genus DRPN01. The sequence continues at coordinate 20,393 of CAZYPI010000004.1, forward strand.
ATCCTGGATGAGAAAGAGCGGGAGGGGGTGAAGGTGGTGTTTGCCGTCGGCGGTGACGGCACGGTCAACCAGATGGCGCGTCTGCTGGTGGGGCGGGAGATGATCCTGGGGATCATCCCCACGGGCTCGGGCAACGGCCTGGCCGGCCATCTGCGCATACCCCGGCAACCGCGGAGAGCCCTGGAGATGATCCGGAAATCACGGGTGCAGGAGATAGATTATGCCCATATCAACGGCATTCCTTTTTTCACCACCGCCGGCGTGGGGTTTGATGCCGAGGTGACGCAGCAGTTCAACCGGCGTGCCCGCCGCGGGCTGATGGGTTACCTGGAAGCCATCCTGAAGGTGGTACAGAAATACAAACCCGATGTCTATTCCATAGAGTACGACGGGAAGCAGAAGATCGTGAATGCTTTCCTGCTCACTTTTGCCAATGCCTCCGAGTACGGCAACGGCGCTTATATCGCTCCGGATGCCGACACCTCCGACGGCATGATAGACGTATGCCTGCTCAAGCCTTTCCCGGCGACGGCTGTGCCGGGGCTGGTACTGCGCCTCTTCACCAAAAGATTCACCAAAAGCAAATATGTGGAGACCTTCCGGGCCCGTAACCTGACGGTGTGGAAAGGCAAACCCGGCAGCCTCCATTTCGACGGAGAAGGCGATGCCCACAACGGCTCGGTGCAAGTCTCCTCTTTTCCCCGCCGCCTGAAAGTGCTGACAAGGTGAGGCGATGAAGCCCGAAGCTCGAAGCTTGATTGTTGAATAGCGGACAAAGCCAGAACAATAAAGAACCAAGAGACAAGAACCAAGAACCAGGTAATGATTACCCAGTACCCAGCACCCAGCACCCAGCAACAAGCACCCAGTAACCAGCACCCAGCACCCGGAACTATTCCTGATAAGGAATCCCCGAGATCCGGTTGACGACTTTTTTAAAGAAAGTGGCTTTCGTCTGTGAGAGGAACAAGCCGGCGATGACGATCAGGATGCCTGCCATTTTCTGCAGGGTCAGCGGCTCGGCCAGCATAAAAAAGGCAAAAAGGGCGGTAAAGACCGGGATGATGTTGGAAAAGATATTGGTGCGGGCGGCGCCGATATGTATAATGCCGATGGCAAAAAAGACGAAGGCGAAGGAGGAAGCAAAGACAGCCAGCTCCAGAACGGGCTTGAAGTGCTGCCACGACCAGGCCGGCGAGGGAAAAGAGGGCAGGTCGAGCCACAGGAACAACGGGATAAACAGCAGGGCGCCGAGGGCGTTCTGCCAGGTGATCAGCGAGAGGGCATTGTACCGGAAAGAGAGCTTCGTCAGCAGAATGGTGTAAGATACGGCGCAGAAAACGGCAAACAACAGAAACAGCAGACCCTTCCACGAAGCTGCCCACTCACCGGGATGATACAGGATCAGTAACACGCCGGCGAAAGAGAGGAACATACCCAGGTAGTTCATCCGGGAAAGACGTTCATGAAGGAAGTAATGGGCTGCGAAGGGTGTAAAGATCGGGATGGTGGAGATGATCACCGCGCCGGTGGTGGAGGAGACATAAGTGAGCCCGTAGCTCTCGCCGATGAAATAGAGAAAAGGATTGAAGAGGGTGAGCAGGGCGATGGCCCACCGGTCTTTTTTCTGCAACACCTGCAGTGTGCCGGTGGCTTTGGTGAAGATATACAACAAAACGGAAGAGAGGATCAGCCGGGTCATCACGATGGTGACGGGCGGGTAGTATTCGTTGGCCATTTTGAACCATACGAACGATAGGGCCCAGAAGACCATCGCCAGGATGATACCGGTATAGACGAAGAGCAACTTGTTTTTCATGATCCGGTATAAAGGTGCCGAAAGTTAGAAGAATATGATGAAAGATAAAAGACAAAAGGAAAAAGACAAAAGAAAGGGAATGAAGGAATGCCTTGCCAGCCGTAGCCGGAGGCGAAGGCGGGAGGGAATGATGGAATAATGGAATATTGAATTTTTGAAGGCCTCAGCCTTAGCCTTAGCCTCAGCCTATTGAAGATGGGATTGCTCAGCCCGCAGAGCGGGCTTCGCGGACCCTTAGGGGGCCTCCTTCCTCCCTGAAAGCCGCCAACTGCCTGCGGCAGTTGTAGCTTTTTTGATTACCTGGTTTTTAACGAAATGGGAATAAAAGACGATTTTTCCTCAGCCTTAGCCTTAGCCTCAGCCTATTGAAGATGGGATTGCTCAGCCCGCAGAGCGGGCTTCGCGGACCCTTTTGGGGCCCCTTCCTCCCTGAAAGCCGCCAACTGCCTGCGGCAGTTGTAGCTTTTTTTATAGCACTGCTTTTGCCCGCAAGCGGTCACGCAGTGCCATAAAAAAAGCCACTTCCTGCGGAAGCGGCTTTCAGGGAGGGGTGGAAGATGGGACTCGAACCCACGACTCCTGGAACCACAATCCAGTGCTCTAACCAACTGAGCTACATCCACCGTATACCATATAAAAAGAACGTATCCCGTACGGGACTGCAAAGATAAGGATAATTTTATTTTTCAGATAAAAGATTATTGGAATATTTTTTGCAGCATCCATAAAATAATTTTGTCTTTCCGGTGTTTTGTGTTGCAATAACATGCATTTTTGTAAAAAAGTTAAGGATTGAAATTTCCGAAGTTATTAAATAACATCTCCGGGCTTCAGCTGTACCAATTGATGCGGTTCAGCACCTTCCTGTTCATCAGCATCGTCTTCACCAAAATCGGCCTTTCACGGAAAGATATCGGTTTGTTTGAGGTGTTTATGTTCATCGTCAGCATGGTCAGTTTTTTCTGGGTCAACGGCCTGGTGCAGTCGTTTCTGCCCCTGTATCACAACAACCGCACGTATGATGTGAATGAGGAGCATGATGAGGAGAAATCGCCGGAGATCTTCAATGCCTTTCTGTTGCTGACGTTTTTCAGTATGCTGGCTTTTGTTTTCGGGCTGATCGTCAAGCACAATTTTTCGGTGTTTCACATCCACGGGGATGTGCCTTTCATCAATCTTATGCTGGTGTATCTGCTGATCAGCAACCCGCCCATCCTG
>CAZYPI010000004.1:23439-46259 GCA_964649335.1 uncultured Rikenellaceae bacterium
ATCGAATACATTTACCTGCTGAAGAACAAGCCGGAGATGATCTTACGGTACGGACTGATCACCTATGTGATCCAGTTGGCGGTAGTAACGGGGCCGGTGATCATGGGATACCCGATCATCTGGGCCATCTACGGGCTGCTGGCCGTCTCCGTCCTGCGGTTTGTCTGGCTTATAGGACTGCTGGTCAAATATTCCAGAATGAAGATATCCTTTCCGTTTCTGCGGGAGCACCTGCGCCTGGGGGCCCCCCTGATCATCAGCTCGCTGCTGAGCGGATCGGCGCAATACATCGACGGGGTTATCGTAACCAGCAAGTTTGATGCCGCCACCTTTGCCATCTTCCGGTATGGCGCCAAGGAGCTGCCGCTGACGCTGCTGCTCGCCAACGGCCTGAGCAATGCCATGCTGGCCGAGTTCGGGAAAAAGTTCAAATTCAGGGAAAACCTGGCTGTCCTGCGCCACAAGTCCATGCGGCTGATGAACGCGCTCTTCCCCCTTTCGATCGTCATTATGCTGTTCAGCCGCTGGATGTATCCCCGTATCTTCAATCCCTATTTTATCCGCAGCGCCGACGTCTTTATGATCTATCTCCTGCTGATCATTCCCCGGCTGGTATTCCCCCAAACGATCCTTATCGGACTGAAAAAGACCAGGATTGTCATGGTGGCCTCGCTGGTGGAGATCATCTTTAATGTGATCCTGAGTCTTTATCTGGTGCAGATATACAATGTCGTGGGGATCGCCCTGGCCACGGTCATCGTTTTTATCCTCGAGAAGGCCATCCTGATGACCTATCTATACTTCAACATGGGTATATCACCCGCGAAATACATCCCCGTAAAATCCTATCTGGCCTATTCGGTGCTGATTGTCGTAATGTTTGTGCTGATAGACCACAGGATCATCAATATTATCTAGTTGTGCCGGATTATCGTTGTGTCTTTTTCATAGTGATATTTAAAGCATTATCTTTGCGGTGCTAAAACTAAATTTGAATATTATGGAAGGAAGAACATCCGGAAATCCCGTTTTGAGAGAGAAGATTTTCATGCGTGCCCCGGCGTATGCGGCAAGTGATGTGATGACTGTGGGCGGTACCATGAACAAGACGTTTTTGTTGTTTTTATTGCTTCTGTTGGCGGCCACCTATGTGTGGAAGCGGGTCATGGCCGGCATGCCCGGATCTTACGGATTCATGATCGCCGGCTTCATCGGCGGGTTTATCCTGGCCATCATTACTTCGTTCAAGGTGCAGTGGTCGCCTTTTACGACTCCTCTGTATGCCGTTTTTGAGGGGTTGGCGCTGGGAGGGCTGTCGGCGGTGTTTGAGGCGATGTACCCCGGGCTGGTGATGCGTGCCGTGGCTCTTACGTTCGGAACGTTCTTTACCATGTTGTTTCTGTACCGCAGCCGCATTATCAAACCCACCCAGCGTTTTACGATGGGTATTGTGGCGGCTACCGGGGGCATCATGGTGGTGTATCTGGTGGGATGGATCGCCTCGATGTTCGGTGCCGGCGTATCGTTCTTGTATGGCAACGGCACCCTGTCCATTGGCTTCAGTCTTTTTGTGGTAGTGATCGCCGCCCTCAACCTGATCCTGGATTTTTCCTTTATCGATCAGATGGCGGGCAGCGGGGCCCCGAAGTATATGGAGTGGTACGGTGCCTTCGGCCTGATGGTCACCCTCGTGTGGCTCTACATCGAGATTCTGCGCCTCCTGGCCAAGCTGGCCGCCAACAGAGATTAGTGTATTTTTCGTTGCGGCAGGGAGTATCCGGCTTTTGCGGGATAATAATTGAAACAGCTAAAACAGGTTATGAGAGAAACAGAAAGACATTTTGCCCCTTTTAAAAAGAATATAATCGGCAACGGGTTTGAGTATGATACGCCTTACGGCAGACAGCCACTGCGTTACTTTGACTGGATCGCCGGGGGGCGGTTGTACAAGCCGATAGAGGATAAAATTGCCAGCACCTTCGGTCCGTATGTGGCCAACACCCACACCGAGACCAGTGAAACGGGCACCCTGATGACCCATGCTTACCACTATGCCCACCGGATCATCAAAGAGCATGTGCATGCCGGACCGCAGGATGTGATCCTGACGCCGGGGTTCGGGATGACGGCTGCCGTGGTCAAGCTGCAGCGTATCCTCGGGCTGAAGGGCTGCGGGATCATGTCGCGGGGAGAGTGTATCCACAAGGTGGAGAAACCGGTGGTTTTCATCACCCATATGGAGCATCATTCGAACCATACCTCCTGGCTGGAGACCAATGCTGAGGTGATTGTGCTGCAGCCCGACGAAAACAATCTCGTGGACCCGCAGGAGCTGGTGAGGCAACTGGAAAAATACCGGGACCGTGAGCTGAAGATCGGGGCTTTCACTGCCTGTTCCAACATCACCGGGGTGCGGCCTCCCTTTTACGAGCTGGCACGTATCATGCATGAACACGGAGGGTATGCTTTTGTAGACTTTGCCGCCTCGGCCCCATATGTGGATATAGACATGCACCCGGAGGATCCGCTGGAGAAGCTGGATGCCATCTATTTCTCCCCCCACAAGTTCCTGGGAGGCCCCGGGGCTTCCGGCGTGCTGATCTTCGACTCTGCCATGTACCGCAACATTGCCCCCGATACGCCGGGCGGCGGCACGGTGGACTGGACCAACCCCTGGGGGGAGTACAAATACATAGACAACATAGAAATGCGGGAAGACGGAGGAACGCCCGGTTTTATCGAAGCTTTCCGGTCGGCTCTGGCCATCCGCCTGAAAGAACAGATGGGCACGGAGTGGATCGAAAAAAGAGAAAAGGAGATCGTCCCCGCGGCCATGCACGGACTGAAAGAGATACCCGGAATACATGTGCTGGCAGATCATGTGGAGGATCGCCTCGGCGCCGTCTCCTTTCACCATGAAGAGATACACTACAACCTGATCGTCAAGCTGTTGAGTGACCGCTACGGAATACAGGTGCGGGGTGGCTGCGCCTGTGCCGGTACCTACGGCCATGTGCTGTTGGGTATATCCAAAGAAGAATCCCACCGCATCACCCGTAAAATAGATACCGGTGATCTTTCGGAAAAACCCGGTTTTGTCCGCCTGAGCCTCCATCCCACCATGACGGACGAGGAAGTCGATTATTTTCTGAATGCCGTCGCAGAAATCGTGAAAAACGCCGGAGAATGGGAGAAAGACTACACCTATGACAAACATACCAACGAGTTTACACACAAAGACGACCGGGGGGAGAAAAAAGAAATTGTTCACAGTTGGTTTGAGCTGTAACCGCACGGAAATATTTCATGCAGATTGCGTTTGCATTTAAAAAAACTATGTGTATCTTTGCAACCCTGAAAAAATGATCTAAGATTAAAGACAATGAAAGAGGGAATACATCCGAAGAATTACAGGCTGGTGGTCTTCAAGGATATGTCCAACGGCTTCACATTCATGACCCGTTCGACGGCGGCGGCCAAGGAAACCATCAAGATGGATGACGGCAAGGAATACCCGCTGATCAAGCTGGAGATATCCAGCACGTCGCATCCTTTCTATACCGGCAAGATGAAGCTGGTGGATACCGCCGGGCGTGTGGACAAATATATGAACAGGTATAAAAACCACCTGAACAAAAAGAAATAAGAATATTTGATTTTTTGGTTAAAAAGAAGCCGTCTGTTTGCAGGCGGCTTCTTTTTGCTGGAAGACCCTGCACCGGCAGGCGGATAATTTCATTATCTTTGTAAGCTGTACTGAAAATGTAAAACCCGAAGGAGGGCAACCATTGAAACAAAACAAGAAAAACGGATTCGGAGAGCTGTTTATTTCCCCTTCGCCGGAAGAGGAAGAAGGAGGGATCATCCAACTGATCTCGGATGAGGAAGAGATAGAGGATCCGGATCTGAAGATCCCTGACCCCTTGCCGGTATTGCCGCTGCGCAATACGGTGCTCTTTCCGGGGGTGGTGCTGCCCATCAGTGTGGGCCGTGACAAAAGCCTGCAACTGGTGCGGGACTATTACCGGAAAGACCGCATCATCGGGACCCTCTCACAGAAGGATCCTTCCATCGATGATCCCGCCTTTGAAGATATGAACACCATCGGGACGGTAGCCCTGATCCTGAAGATCCTGGAGATGCCCAACGGGGGCACCACCGTGATCATCCAGGGAAAATCGCGTTTCTCGGTGGAAGCACTGGTCTCTTCCGAGCCCTATTTTAAGGTGCGTGCCAACAAACTTACCGACACCTTTCCCGAAGAGGATGACCCGGAGTTTGAGGCCATTGTACAGTCGCTGAAAGACCTCTCCCTGAAGATCATCAACCTCTCCGCCAATATACCGCAGGAAGCTTCTTTTGCGGTGAAGAATATCGAAAGCCCGAAGTTTCTGATCAATTTTATCAGCGCCAATGCCAATGTGAAGAACCCGGACAAACAGAAGCTCCTCGACATCAGCGACCTGAAACAACGGGCGATCCTGTTGCTGGAGTTCCTCACCAGCGAAGTGCAGATGCTGGAGCTGAAAAACGATATCCAGGCCAAGGTAAAACTTGACATGGAGCAGCAACAGCGTGAGTATCTGCTGCATCAGCAGATGAAGACCATCCAGGATGAACTGGGAGGCAGTCCCATGGAGCAGGAGATAGAGGAGCTGAAACAACGGGCAGCCCAAAAGAAATGGAGCAAGGAGGTGCAGAAGGTTTTTGACAAGGAGCTGGACAAACTGCAGCGCATGAATCCGGCCGTGGGCGAGTACTCGGTGCAGATGAACTACCTGCAGACGCTGCTCGACCTGCCGTGGGGGGAATATACCGAAGACAATTTCGACCTGAAAAGGGCGGAGAGGATCCTCAACAAAGACCATTACGGTCTGGAAAAAGTGAAAGAACGCATTCTGGAGCATCTGGCGGTACTGAAGCTGAAAGGGGATATGAAATCCCCGATATTGTGCCTGTACGGCCCGCCCGGTGTGGGCAAGACTTCGCTGGGGAAATCGGTGGCCCGTGCGCTGGGCCGCAAATTTGTGCGTATGTCGCTGGGCGGCCTGCACGACGAGGCGGAGATACGGGGGCACCGCAAGACCTATATCGGAGCCATGCCCGGCCGCATCATCCAGAACATCAAAAAAGCCAAATCTTCCAACCCGGTGTTTATCCTCGATGAGATAGACAAGATCGGCTCCGACTTTAAGGGAGACCCGTCGTTTGCCCTGTTGGAGGTGCTTGACCCGGAGCAGAACAATTCGTTCTATGACAACTACCTGGAGATGGAATATGATCTGTCACGCGTGCTCTTCATCGCGACAGCCAACGCGACAAACACCATCAGTCCCGCTCTGCGTGACAGGATGGAGATGATAGAGATCAGCGGATATATCGTGGAGGAGAAGGTGGAGATAGCCCGCCGCCATCTCGTTCCCAAACAGTTGGAAGCCCACGGGCTGAAGAAAAAAGAGCTCTTCTTCCCGAAGAAAGTGCTGGAAGATATCATTGTCAACTATACGCGTGAGTCGGGCGTGCGTAATCTGGAGAAAAAGATTGCCAAGATCATCCGCAGGGTGGCCAAAAAGAGGGCTTTCGGAGAGGAGGTGGAGCGGACACTGACACGGGATGATGTACGTGAATTTCTCGGTCCGCCGCAGTACTTCAGAGACATCTATCAGGGCAACGATATCCCCGGCGTGGTTACCGGACTGGCCTGGACGCCTGTGGGTGGGGAGATCCTGTTTGTGGAGACCAGCCTGAGCAAAGGTAAAGGCAAACTGACCCTCACGGGCAACCTGGGGGAGGTGATGAAAGAGTCGGCCGTCATCGCTCTGGAATACCTGAAAGCCCATCCCGCACTGTTGGGTACGAAGGAAAACATCAGCGACAAGTGGGATGTGCATATCCATGTGCCGGAGGGGGCGATTCCCAAAGACGGGCCGTCGGCCGGCATTGCCATGGTCACCTCACTGGCCTCGGCCATGACGCGGCGCAAGGTGCGGAAAGGCATCGCCATGACGGGCGAGATCACCCTGCGCGGCAAGGTGCTGCCCGTGGGCGGCATCAAAGAGAAGATCCTGGCAGCCAAACGGGCCAGCATCAAAGAGATCATCCTCTCCAAAGAGAACCGGAAAGATGTGGACCAGATCAAAGATATCTACCTGAAAGGCCTGAAATTCCGTTATGTGGACACCATCCGTGAAGTGGTTGAATATGCCCTTTTGAAAGAGAAAGCCAAAGACTGAACCGGAATGGTTTGTGGTTTGGTGCTTGCTTCGCAAGCGTTCCTTTTGTTTCTGTAGTTTCTATGGTTCTTGTAGTTTCTATGGTTCGCTTTGCGAATTTTTATAGTTGGCTTTATACTTGTATCTTGGCTCTTGTATCTTGATTTTTGGTTCTTGGCTCTTGTTTCTTTTCTTTCTTCTTCATCGATCAACCTTCACCCTTCAACCTTCACCCTTTACCTTTCATTTGTTCCTGACAGGGAAAATTCCTACCTTCATGGGGTTATTTAAGCAAAGATATTATGGAAAAAACAGCTGTTTTCCCGGGGTCTTTCGATCCCTTCACCATAGGCCATGAGTCCATTGTCCGGCGCGGCCTGCAACTGTTCGACAAGATCATCGTGGCCATCGGCACCAACACGGAGAAAGCCGCTTATTTCCCGCTGGAGACACGTCTGGGCTGGATCCGGAAAGTCTTTGAGGACGAGCCCCGTATTGAGGTGATGTCCTATAACAGTCTGACCGTGGACTTTTGCAGGAGAGTGAAAGCGCGGTTTCTGTTGCGCGGACTGCGTACGGCGGCGGATTTTGAGTATGAACGGGCCATCGCCCAGGTGAACCATGCCATGGAGAAAGATGTCGAGGTGGTGTTTCTGCTGACCCTGCCGGAACATACCTTTATCAACTCTTCCCTGGTGCGGGAAGTCATCAAATACGGCGGAGACGCTTCGAAATTCCTGCCGGCCGCTATCAGTCTGGAACAACAGAAACGCTAACATAAACAGGGTGTGATGCGGGGACTGAACAAGTGGGGGGTGTTGTTATTGTTGTTGCCGGTGTTTTTTCCGGGAAAGGCTGAGGCCGGCCGGGTGGTCATCCGCTGTGACAGCGCCGGGGCTTATGCAGGAAGGACCCTGCATTTTCTCACCTGGCGGGATATGATCACCTACCGTGAGGACACGCTCCTGACCGTGAAAGTACGGGACGACGGATCGTTCGAGGGCTCTTTTACCACCGACGTGCCGCTGATGGTGTTCGTACGGCCGGGTGTGTATGAGGCGTGGTTTTATGCCGAGCCCGGGAAAACCTATACGATCGTCCTGCCACCCCGTAAGGATAAAAGCATCAAAGATTTTCTGAATCCTTATTTTCATCCGGTGTCCCTGCAGATGGGGATTGCCGGTGCCGGGGAGGATGACCTGAACCGTCTGATCGCAAGGTTTGAGAAGATTTATTCCCCCTATTTTTACAATCATGCCCGTAAGGTGTATGTGGATAAGAGGGATACTACCCTGAAACGTTTTATCCGGTCGGTGCGGGATACCTTTGCCGGGGCGGACGATCCTTTCTTCAGGGATTATATGAATGCCCGCCTGGCCATGCTGACAGTGATGAATATGCGGACGCGGGCCCCCGTACTGGATGAATACCGCGATTTCGGGAAGAGAGTGCTTTTGGATAATCCTGCCTATATGGAGCTCTTCAACCAGGTGTTCAACCGCTATTTCAACTATCTTATCCACCACAAATATCATGACCGTCTGGTTTCGGCCGTGAGGACGGCGGCTTATGACAGCCTGGTGCAGGTGATCAAAACCGATCTGGCGGTGGATTACGATGATTTTGCTGACCTGGTGACCCTGAAAGGAATATATGATGCCTGGTACAACAACACTTTTCCGCATGATAAGCTGACGGCTTTGCTCGGGCGAACCATCTCTTCGGTAAAAGACCCCTGCATCCGGAAGGTGGCTCTGGACATAAGATATAAATTCACCTGGTTGCAGCCGGGGACGCCGGCACCCGGATTTACCCTGCCCGCAACGGACGGCCGCAAGATATCGTTGAGCGATATGGCCGGAAAATACGTGTATCTGAACTTCTCCAGCCGTATCAGCTACAGCTCGCTGCGGGAGTTTCCCCTGTTGAAAAAACTGCAGGAGAAATACGGAGATGAGCTGAAGATCGTGACGGTGGCCCTGGAAGACCAGCCGGAGGCACTCAAAGCATTTGTCCGGGAGAAAGGATATGACTGGACCTTTCTGGTATGCGGGGATACCTGCAACCTGCCGGCAAAATATGATGTCAGGGTGTATCCGACCTATTATCTGATCGGTCCGGACGGGAAAATGGTGCTGTCACCGGCCCCGGTACCCACCGAGGATTTTGAGAGCAGATTCAGGAAACTGAGCGGGCAAATCAGAAAGGAAGGAGTTTGGATGCCCTGAAGACATCGATGATGGAGAGATAGGTGTTTCCCAGGATGATGGTGGCATCCTCGGGCATCAGCCAGATGGTCTCGGTGATCTCTTCCTCGGTCTGAGGTTTGGCTTCTTTTTCGTCCCCCGGGTATTCCACGTCGTACCAATAGACCTTTTTCAGTACGGGAGTGCCGTTGAGCAGGTAAGTGTGATAGGTTGTGGTGATCAAATCTTTTATACGAAGGTCCTGCAACCCGCACTCTTCCCCGATCTCACGGGCAGCCGCTTTTTCGGGAGTCTCTCCGTCATCGATCTTGCCCTTGGGCAGATCCCACTTACCGCGGCGGTTGATAACCAGCACCTTCCCCGTACGGCTTCTGACAACCCCGCCGGCAGCTTCTATAACCTTGAACAGAGAGGAAAACTGCGAGAAAAGATACTCTACATTTTTATGGAAAATAAAAAGTTTCTTGATCTTATTTAAGTACTCGAAAAGGGCTACCAGTTGCTTAAGTTCCTGTAAGTCATAAAACTTGTAGAAAAGGCCATAATTGTATCTGAATGCCTTGGCAAAATCATCGGTCAGATATACTATTCTGTTCTCAAAAAAAACTTTATACATTTGTGCCATGACTTTGGAAAAACAACTGGCCGGATATTTATTGCAAATTAAAGCAATAAAATTAGATCCTGCAAACCCATTTACGTGGGCTTCGGGATGGAGATCCCCGATTTACTGTGATAACAGAAAGACATTGTCTTATCCTGAGATACGTACTTTCATACGGGATGCGTTTGTGGAACGCATCCGGGAACACTATCCGGAGGCGGAGTGTATTGCCGGGGTGGCCACCGGAGCCATCGGTGCCGGAGCGCTGGTGGCCGACCGCATGGAGCTGCCTTTTGTCTATGTCCGGTCGAAACCCAAAGGCCACGGACTGGAAAACCTGATCGAAGGAGAAGTGATGGCAGGGAGGAAAACCGTGGTGGTCGAAGACCTGATCTCTACCGGCCGCAGCAGCCTGAATGCGGTGAAGGCCCTGAGAGATGCCGGGATGCCTGTACTGGGAATGGGGGCTATCTTTACTTATAATTTCCCCCTGGCAGAAGAGAAATTCAGGGAAGCACAATGCCCTCTTTTTACGCTCACCGACTATCACCATTTGATTGAAGTGGCCGTGGCTACCGGCTATGTGAAGGAAGAGCAGATGGAAACACTGAAACAGTGGAGAACCGATCCGGGAAACTGGAGAAAATAAAAGCCCATGACACAATATGAAAGCAGAACGGCACAGGTGGCATATCCTGCCCGTACCGTGTATGATTTTTTGTCGGATTTCAGCCATTTTGAACATCTCCTGCCCGAAGAGCAACTGGAGAAATGGACGACCGACGGCGACAGTTGCAGTTTTGAAGTGGCCGGCGCAGGAAAGGTGGGCCTGAAAATGGAAGAAAAAACTCCTTATGAACGCATTAAGATCACGGGAGACAGCAGTGCCGGGATAAAGTTTTTTTTATCGATCCATATTGCAGAGACGGGACCGGATCACAGCAATGTCCGGCTGGTGTTACAGGCCGACCTGAACATCTTCATCCGTGCCCTGGCGGAAAAACCCCTGAAACAGTTTCTGGAAATGCTGGCCGGGCACATCGAAACTTTTGATTTCGAAAGCGGGAATCCTCAATCCATTTAAATACATATTTAAATAAATATTTAAATATGTATTTAAATATTTATTTAAAAAAGAAACCACCCCGTCCCGGGATGGTTTGTGCCTGTTTTCTGCAAGGGTCAGGCACCCTTATGATCAAGGTCCGGCTTATGAGACCTTGATTTCGCGTTTGTTGACCTTTTTGATCACTTCTTCTTTCTTCGGAAGATGGAGAGTCAGGATGCCGTTTTTGTGATCAGCCGAAATTTTATCGGCGTTCACTTCTTCGGGTACGACAAACGAACGGCTAAATGCGGTGTAGTTGAATTCTCTGCGCATGTAGTGTTTGTCCTTTTCTTCGGATTTTTCTTCTCTTTCGGACGATATGGTCAGCACATCATCCTCCAGGTTTATCTTCACGTCCTTTTTGTCAAGACCCGGAGCAACCACTTCAATCCTGTACTCTTTGTCATCTTCCAGAATGTTTACAGCCGGTACACTGTACCTTGTGTTTACATCCATGAAGCTCGGCCAGAAATCTGTGTTGAAGAATTCATCCACAAAGCTTGGCCACGTTTCTGTTCTTCTTACTTTCGGTAACATAGCTTAACCCTCCTTTCTTTATGGTTTTTATTTTTAATTTCCGTTTACCCTCTTTTCAAATCAGATACCAAACCAGGCGAGAAGACATAATGACATGATATTGAGGGCAATACAGACATTATGGCAGTTACGGATAACATTTTTTCAGCCGGGTATGTCAAAATGTACGGAAGGAGTGCTGTGCGGATGGATAAAATATTTAAATTCGGGCGATGAAAAGAATCCCCGGCATATTGTTGCTGATATTTCTGGCGGGGGCATTGCATGCCCAGGTGGAGGCATCGTTTGTGACAGACACCAATCTTGTGAAGACCTTTACCATACGCTGTACGGCCGGGGATGCCGGGGCCGGGGTTTTGTATTTCTGGGATTTCGGGGATACCACCGGCGATACGGGCAGGGTGGTCCGGCATCATTATACCGGAGCGGGGGATTATCTGGTCACCTTGGTGGTGACCGATCCGGTGACTGCTTCTACCGATACGGCTTCCCGGATCGTTCGGATCCGGGATTTTCTCAGTGCCCCGAATGTGTTTACTCCCAACAATGACAATATCAACGATCTCTTCATCATCCGCTCGAACGGGCAGGATACCTATACCATGACGGTCTTTACCCGTGCGGGCGTCAAAGTGTTCAGAACCACCGGCCGGACCCTGGTGTGGGACGGAAAAACACCGGCCGGCGTGCTCGTCTCTCCCGGGGTGTACTACTATATCCTCACCGGCGCAAACGGGTTTTATAAGAAGGGGTTTGTATACGTATATTATTAGGTGCTGGGTGCTGGGTGCTGGGTGCTAGGTGCTGGGTTCTGGGTTCTGGGTGCTTGTCTCTTGGCTCTTTTTTCAATAACCTTTTACCGGAGCGGTGGGCCTTACTGGCATCAGATTTTTTTCATATATATAGATATTTACATTTTTTTTATATATTTGGAAAAGCTTTTAATCCCACCGGCGTATGAAAAGCTTCCTGACAAGAGTGTTTCGTTTTTATTATGAAGGGTTTCGTAATATGACTGTCGGGAGGAGACTGTGGGTGATCATCCTGGTCAAGTTGTTCTTCATGTTTGCCATTCTGAAAATCTTTTTTTTCCCCGACCTGCTGAAAAAGAATTTCTCTTCCGACCGGGAGCGCAGCGATTATGTGATCGAGTCACTAACCCAAATCAAATAAATACAATATGCTTCAAAACTTTGACATGTCTTTGGTTGACTGGTCGAGGGGCCAGTTTGCGCTGACGGCCCTGTATCACTGGCTGTTTGTCCCTCTGACCTTAGGATTATCGTTCATTGTGGCGATAATGGAAACAATCTACGTGAAAACCGGAGATGAAGCCTGGAAGAAGATCACGAAATTCTGGATGACGATTTTCGGGATCAACTTTGCCATCGGTGTGGCGACGGGCATCATCCTGGAGTTTGAATTCGGGACCAACTGGTCCAAATATTCCTGGTTTGTCGGGGATATTTTCGGGGCTCCCCTGGCCATTGAGGGTATCCTGGCCTTTTTTATGGAGTCCACCTTCATTGCGGTCATGTTTTTCGGATGGGAGAAGGTGAGCAAGAAGTTTCACCTGACGGCCACCTGGCTGACGGCCATCGGATCCAATCTCTCCGCTTTGTGGATCCTTATCGCCAACGCCTGGATGCAGAACCCTGTGGGGATGCGTTTCAATCCGGAAACAGCCCGCAATGAGATGGTCGACTTTTTTGATGTGGCCCTGTCGCCGACGGCCATCAACAAGTTCCTGCACACCATCACCGAAGCCTATGTGCTGGCAGCGCTGGTGGTGCTGGCCATCAGTGCCTGGTATTTGCTGAAAAGGAGGAATACCGTCTTTGCCAAGCGCAGCATCGTGGTGGGGTCGGTGTTCGGGCTCATCGGCATCATCATGACCATCTACACCGGTGACGGCTCGGCACAGCAGGTGTATAAAACCCAGCCGGTGAAGTTTGCCTCCATGGAGGCCCTTTATGAAGGACAGGATCATGCCCCGCTGGTGGCTTTCGGTATCCCCGGCAGCGCCGATGAGAACAATCCGGGGAAATATGCTTTTCCTGTAAAAATTGAGATTCCCGGTATGCTTTCAATTCTGGCCGCTCATGATGCCAACACCTATGTCCCCGGCATCAGGGATCTGATCGAGGGCAATGAAAAGCAGGGGATCCTCTCCCTGCAGGAGAAAGCCGAGAGGGGCTATGTTGCCATACAGACCCTCAAGGCGCTGAAAGACGCCCGTGATACCGATCCGCAAAAATACAAAGAGCTGAAAGCCAAATTTGAAGATCCCCAATGGATGAAAGATTATTTTTCCTATTTCGGGTACGGTTATTATAAAGGAGAAAATCCGGCTTTGCTGATCCCGAATGTCTCCATGACTTTCTATTCATTCCATCTGATGGTGATTTTGGGATTCTTTTTCCTGCTGGTGTTAATACTGGCCCTGATATGGGGGGTGAAAAACAAGCTTGACGGGAAGAAATGGTTCCTGTGGGTGCTGATCTGGAGCGCCCCGCTGGCCTGGGTGGCTACCGAGGTGGGATGGATCACCGCCGAGGTGGGCCGTCAGCCGTGGGTCATCCAGGATCTGATGCCGGCTGTGGCCGCTGTGTCCAACATCACCGCCACCACCGTACAGGTTACTTTCTGGCTCTTCACGCTTACCTTTACTATCCTGGCCATTGCCGAGCTAAAAATCATGTTCAAGCAGATCAACCTTGGACCAAAAGACGGAGGACAATAAAATGACAGCTTCAGTATCCTATTTATTCCTGCAACATTACTGGTGGGTAGTCGGTTCGTTGCTTGCCAGTCTTCTGGTTTTCCTCATGTTTGTCCAGGGCGGACAGACCTTTATCTTGGGCCTGGGACACAAAGATACGGAGAAAACCATGATCGTTAATGCCCTGGGCCGGAAGTGGGAGTTTACTTTCACCACGCTGGTCACTTTCGGCGGGGCCATGTTCGCTTCTTTTCCCCTGTTCTATGCCACCAGTTTCGGCGGAGCTTACTGGGTGTGGATGGCGATACTCTTCAGCTTCATCATCCAGGCCGTGGCTTATGAGTTCCGGTCCAAACCTGCCAATTTTCTGGGGACAAAAACATATGATGTATTCCTGCTGGTGAACGGTCTGCTGGGGCCTCTGCTGATCGGTACGGCCGTGGCCACTTTCTTTACCGGCTCTCCTTTCCGGCTGGATGAGATGAACCATGTGATCTGGGAGTCGCCCTGGAAAGGGCTCGAAGCCGTGGCCAACCCCGTCAATGTATCCCTGGGCCTGGCTGTACTGTTCCTGTCCAGGGTGTTGGGCCTGATGTATCTGATGAATGCCATTGACGATGATGAGCTCAATGTCAGGGCCAGAAAAAAACTGACGGGCAACGCCATCGCTTTCCTGGTCTTTTTCCTGGCCTTTGTGATCTGGATGATTCTGGCCAAAGGGTTTGCTTACAACCCGGATACGAAGGAGGTGTTCATGGAGCCGTACAAGTATCTGCACAACCTGCTGCAGATGCCGATGGTGCTGATCCTCTTCCTGGCAGGTGTGCTGCTGGTGCTGTGGGGTCTTTTCCTGGCCCTGTTCAGGGGCTCCGACAAAGCCATCTGGCAGACAGGCATCGGTACGGTGCTGGCGGTCTTCGGATTGCTCCTGACCGTCGGGTTCAACCATACTGCCTTTTATCCCTCCCATTACGACCTTCAATCCTCACTTACCATCGAAAATGCCTCTTCCAGCCATTTCACCCTGAAAGTGATGGCCTGGGTGTCCATCCTGGTGCCTTTTGTATTGGCTTATATCTGGTATGCCTGGAAAGCCATCAATGTGAAGAAGATCACCGAAGAGGAAGTGACCACTGCCGAAGAAACACATATTTATTAACCATTAAAACAGATAGTTATGCATATGTCGATGATACTTGAACTGCTCCTGTGGCCTCTCGTCCTGATCCTGTCCTATTACTTTTCGGCCAGGGCGGTGAAGTCCCTTGATAAAAACCTGGAAAAGGAGAGTGAATCCTGAGAAGAGTTATGTTTATTTGTTTGATAAAAAGCCCCGTTAACCTCCGGGGCTTTTTTTTTTTTATCTTTCGTAAATTTTTCACACGGTGGTATGAAATTTAATTTCTTGCAGGATAGGTGGATTCATTGAGAGAGACATTGATATATAAACACACATTAATTTCTTATTTTATGAAACATTCCGAACTATTGTTCCGCAGGGGTATTTTTCTCTGGTTTGTTTTTCAGGGAATGATATCCTGGGGACATGGGCTGTCAGCCCCGGACAAATATCTTCCTCCGGACGAGATCGCCGGCCGTATCGAGGGTTTGGTTAAACAACATCCTGAGGTAGCCCGGGTTTCCGTTTTGGCGGAGACCCCCGGTAGCAGGAAGGTCCTTTTGCTGGAGATAGGTAAAAAAACCACTGACGGTGCAAAGGCGCATCCGGCCATTCTGGTGGTTGCCAACCCGGATGGTGATGTGCCTGTTACGGACATGGCTGCCTTGTACCTGGCCGGCAGGATTCTGGAAAAGCCGGAGCATTATGACCGGTTTACCTGGTATATCATTCCGGGGCTTAACCCGGATGCGGAGATGCATTTTTTCCGCAAGCCCCTGTACCGTGACCGGCGCAACGACAAACCCCACAATGACGACCTGGATGAGGCCACCGACGAAGACGGCTACAATGATCTGGATGGCGACGGTTTTATCACGCAGATGCGGGTGAAAGATCCCGCCGGCACCTGGCTGCCGGTGCAGGATGATCCCCGTCTGCTCAGAAAGGCCGATCCGGTGAAAGGAGAAAAAGGCATTTATAGACTCTATACCGAGGGACTGGATGATGACGGTGACGGTTCCTACAACGAGGATGGCCCGGGGGGCACCGATCCGGGCATTAATTTCCCTCACCTGTTCAAACCCCATACGGCTGACGGCGGCTTGTGGCCCGGGTCAACCCCCGAATCTTACGCCCTGATGAAGTTTGTCAGCGAACATCCTGAGATAGCCATGGTCATGGTGTACGGTTCTTCCGATTTTTGTTTGGTACCTCCGAAAAAAGGAAGAAAAGGATCGGTGGATTATAACCGGATCAGGGTGCCTGAAAATATGGCCAAACAGATCGGTGCCGACCCCGGAAAAAGGTACACCATGAAAGAATTGATCGAGCTGGTACAGCCCATGGTGCCCCCCGGGGTAGAGATCACCGAAAGTGATATCGCCGGTTTTCTTGGACTGGGTGCTGTGGTGAATCCGCTGGATGAAGATCTCAAATATTACAAAGAATTGTCGGAGAGATATAAAAAATATCTGAAAGACAAAGGGATGGACAAAGAGCGGCTGGATCCGGCCCCGGCGCGCGACGGTTCGTTGGAGTTGTGGGCTTATTACCAGATCGGCGTGCCTGTATTCACGATGGATTTCTGGACCCTGCCCAAACCGGAAAAGAAGAAAGAAGGAAAAGATATGCTGACGACCGGCCGGATCGAAAAAATGAGCAAAGAAGATTTTCTGGCGCTGGATAATGATACGCTGACCGCTTTTTTGAAGAAATCGGGGGCACCGGAGCAGTTTGATGCGGCCCGGGTTAAAGAGATGGTGAAAGGGGGAAAGCTGTCGCCAAAAAGAATAGCAGCCATGCTCAAGAACTCGTCATCGGGCGAAGAGGAAAAAGGGAAAGCCGACCCGCACATGCAGGCGTTGGTGGCATTCAGTGACCAATATCTGGACGGAAAAGGTTTTGTAGAGTGGCATGCCTGGAACCATCCCGCCCTGGGCGAAGTGGAGATAGGGGGGATGGTGCCTTATGCAGATAACACGCCTCCCCCCGCCATGATCGACTGGTTGCTGTCGGTCCAGGTGCCGTGGATCTTTACGCTTACGGAGAAACTTGCCGATCTGAAGATCAGTGGCAGCAAGGTGGTGCCGAAAGGCGGAGGCGTTTATGAGCTGACGGTATGGATCGGCAATGAAGGTTATCTGCCTTTCCCCACGGCGATGGGGAGGAAAAACCGGCATGTGCCCCCGGCGGTGGTGCAGATAAAAGGAGAGGTGGATTTTCTGGAAGGAAGGAGCTGGACCCCGGTGCAGTCGGTGGGAGGCAAAGCGGTGAAAAAACTTACCTGGCTGGTGCGTACGGACAAGCCGGTTAATCTGGATGTACTCCTGACTTCTCCCAATGCCGGAGGCGACAGGAAACAAATAAAGATTGGAGGTGCGTTATGAAACGATGGATATTTGCTATAACCCTGGCTGGGGCCGGGCTGTTGACTGCAGGGTCGTTGAGAGCACAGGATGAGACCGCTCCCCTGACCGTCCCCCTGCGTTTCGATCATTATTATACCTATGATCAGGTGGTGGCCGCGCTGAAACTGCTGCACAAGACTTATCCAGCTCTGACCCGGCTGAACCTTGTCGGCAGGAGCGAAGAAAATCGGGAGATATGGGAACTTACCATTAACAATCAGAAAACAGGGGATGTCTTGGAGAAACCGGGAGTCTATGTGGATGGTAACATCCATGGTAACGAGATCCAGGCCGGCGAGGTGTGCCTCTATTTTGCCAGTTTTCTGCTGACAAATTACGATAAGAACGAAAAGATCACCAGGCTGGTGGATAAAAATGCCTATTATATTATTCCGGTCGTGAATGTGGACGGCCGTTATCATTTTTTTGCCGATGCCAACACCATGCACTCCAACCGCGGGTTGCGGCGACCGAAGGATGATGATCATGACGGCCGCGTGAACGAGGATTTTCCGGATGACCTGGACGGCGACGGGAATATATGCATGATGCGTAAGAAAGACCCCAACGGAAAATATAAAACCGACCCCGAAGATGCCCGGCTGATGGTGCGGGTGAAACCCGGTGAGAAAGGGGAGTGGACGTTGCTGGGTAACGAAGGCATAGACAATGACGGCGACGGCCGAATCAATGAGGACGCGGAGGGTTACGTGGACCCCAACCGGAACTGGGGTTATAACTGGGCCCCTCCCTATGTGCAGAGAGGCGCCGGCGATTATCCTTTTTCGGGAAAAGGCATGAAAGCGATCTCGGAATTTATGATGAGCCATCCCAACATTATTGTGGTGTGGGCTTTTCACAACAACGGGGGGATGATCCTGCGGGGACCGAGCACCAAAAACGAACATCTCAATGTGTCCGACATTTCCGTGTATGATTATCTGGGAGAAAACGGAGAAAAAATCCTGCCGGGTTACAAGTACATGATCAGCTGGAAGGACCTTTACCCTACCTATGGCGATTTTACGGATTTTACCGATAACGTGATAGGAAGCTATTCTTTTGTGGGAGAGCTGTTCAGGACCGCCCAGGAGACTTATCATGTGATGAAGGATGATCAGGCGGAAGGGACGGATCAGTATGGATCCGGCAGCAGGAATAAAAGATCCCGTGAACGGCTCAAATTCAATGATTACCTGGCCATGGGCATGTTGTACAAACCCTGGACGCCTTATCATCATCCCGTGTACGGTGATATAGAGATCGGCGGTTGGGTGAAGATGAGCACGCGCCTGCCTCACCCTTTTATGCAGGAAGATATGGTGCACCGTGCTGCCGCTGCGGTGATGTTCACGGCCGAACAGACACCGGAGGTGAAGATGGAGTTGCTGGAAAAGAAAAAGACAGGGAAAGACCTGTACCGCATCAGGATACGCTTATCCAACGGCAAAGCCATTCCTTCCATCAGCT
Organism: uncultured Rikenellaceae bacterium; assembly: GCA_964649335.1. Taxonomy (GTDB): domain Bacteria; phylum Bacteroidota; class Bacteroidia; order Bacteroidales; family VadinHA17; genus DRPN01. The sequence goes on from CAZYPI010000004.1 coordinate 41,828, forward strand.
ATCAGAGTGTCAGCAACAGGATATACCCGAAAGACCTGCTCACCCTGACGGGAAAAGGAGTGCAGGTAGTGGCCGGAGGCAGACTTCAGAATGAATATACCAATGAGGTAAGCTATAAGGAGTATAAGCCCGGGGTGCAATTCGTCCAGGTGCCGGGATTTGATAAGGTGGATTATCAGTTTTTGGTGCAGGGAAAAGGTCCGGTGACCGTAAAATACCTTTCGCGAAAAGCAGGGAAGAAAGAAATGGTAATTGACCTGAAGAAATAAAAAACGCCGGCGTTTATTTAGACACCTCTTTCAGGGTGTAACTGTATCCCTCGATGATCGGGTTGGAGAGGATCTTGTGACACGCTTCGTTGATGCGCTCCATGGCATTCTCTTTCGAATCGGATTCGATCTCCAAGGTGATGTGCTTCCCGATACGGACGTTGGAGATCTCATTGAAACCGATCTTTTTCATGCTCTGGCTGACGGCTTTTCCCTGGGGGTCCAGCAGCGAACGCAGGGGCATTATATCTATTTCTGCAATAAATTTCATGGTCTGCAAGTTTATTTTTCGGCCGGTTTGATGATATAAAGAATCAGTGCCATAAAAATATATAAAATAATAATAGGAAAGAGGGCTTTCAGTAAAAACAGGGAAAAAAGGAGTACGGCAAGGAGGATAAAAACGAGGACCGGGATGACGGCTGCGGAAGAGCGGTCTTTGAACTTCAGCGAAAAGAGGGGAAGCTTGCAGATCATCAGCCATCCGGCCATCAGGGCGAGAAGAGCCAGTCCCCGCGCATCTTCTAGAAAAGCGGGATGCCATCCGGCAAAACCGTCCTGCCGCACCAGCGGGATGGAGACAATGAAAAGGGCCATGGCGGGCGTGGGCAGCCCGGTGAAATGGCTCTCCTGGCCGGGGTCGATGTTGAACTTTGCCAGCCGCAAAGCGGCGCCGGCAACCAGAAACAAGGGCGAGAGCAACAACCAGAAAGAGAGCGAGGGAAACAGGCCCGCCGGGTCGGAGGTGCCGGTCACCGCAGTGATCTGCTGAAAAAGAAGCGCCGCCGGCGCCACCCCGAAACTGACCATGTCGGCGAGAGAATCCAGTTGTTTTCCCAGGGGAGAATAGGCATGCAACAGACGGGCAAAGAAACCGTCCAGAAAATCAAACACCGAGGCCAGGAGGACAAGATAAACGGCCCCGGTTACATGTCCCGTAAAAACCAGGACGATGGAGAAAAATCCCGATAACAGGTTCATCAGGGTGATCGCATTGGGGATGTGCCGTTTCATGGTCGGAACAAAATTTGCAGCGTAAAGAAAGAGCTTATCTCCGGCAAAAGTAATGGAATTCGTCAATTTTCACTAATTTTACGCGGTTCATTGAAAGAAAACCGGTTCCCGCCGTCTGTTGGAGGCAGGCCGGAAGAAATGGAGGAATTGTGATGCAGGCTGACCTGATGAATGTGAAAATAGCGGTGGATTTTGACGGAACGATCGTCGAACATGAATATCCTGCCATCGGGAAGGTGAAGCTGTTTGCTTTTGAAACGCTCAAAGCCCTGCAGGAAAGAGGCGCCAGCCTGATCCTCTGGACTTTCCGTACCGGCCCCGAGCTGGAAGAAGCCGTGGCGTTCTGCCGGAAAAACGGGATAGAGTTTTATGCCGTCAACAAAAACTATCCTGAAGAGGTGTTCGACGAAAAGACGGTGAGCCGGAAGATAGATGCGGATATCTATATCGATGATAAAAATGTCGGGGGGTTTCCGGGATGGAGCAAAGTGTGGGAGATGATCGTGCCCGATGAGATGGAGATGAAGAACAGAATGTTTGAGAAAAGAAGTAAAAAAAGATTCCTGAGCGGCTTATTCGGAAAGAGAACCGGCCGCATGATCCTTTCTTTCCTTCTGCTGTCGGGGTTGACAGGCTTGCCTTTGGTGCCGGCAGGGTGCAAGGGGCGGGAGCCCGCCGGAAAAGAAAAGGATAAGGTAACTGCGGAGGAGAGTGTTACCCCGGTGCGGCCCAAAAAGAAAATTGTTTTCCTGCGCCCCAAAGAGGTGTTTACCTTTCAGACGGGACAGCCTGTGGGGTTTGAGCTGATAGCCGGCGACGAAGAATCGGTGCCCGACTCGGTGGTGATCTATGTGGATGATGAGAGACTGGGGTTATGGCACGACTACCATGTGCAGGGGGAGTGGCAGACCCGGGACGCCGGCGTGGGGATCCATGCCCTGCGTGCCGTAGTGTATTTCAAAGGGAAGAAACCGCGTCATAAAAGCGTGCATATCACCCTTACCTCCGATTTTATCCCTGCCGAGTATACCTATCAGATTGTGAATGTCTATCCGCACGACCGGGAGGCCTATACGCAGGGACTCGTGTATGATGACGGATATATGTATGAAGGTACCGGGCTGAGAGGTCATTCCTCCCTGCGTAAATGGGACCTGCAGACGGGCAAAGTGATCGAGTCGCTCAACCTGCCGCCCGACCTGTTCGGGGAGGGCATCGCCATACTGGACGGACTGATCTACCAGCTTACCTGGACGTCGCGTACCGGTTTTGTCTATGACAAGAAGAGTTTTACCCTCAAGAACAAGATCCGCTACAGCACCCAGGGGTGGGGGCTCACCACCGACGGCACCCACCTGATCATGAGCGACGGCAGCCATAATCTTTATTTCATCGAGCCGAAATATTTTTCGGTGATTAAAAAGATCGAGGTCTTTGACGACCGGGGGCCGGTGGATCAGCTCAACGAGCTGGAATATATCGAAAACACGGTCTATGCCAATGTGTACCAGACCGACGATATTGTTCAGATTGATCCCCGCACCGGAAAGGTACTGGCACGTTTTCATCTCAGGGGGATCCTGCCGCGGCGCGAGTACCGCAGCGATACGGATGTGCTCAACGGCATCGCCTGGGACGCGGCGGGGAAGCGTATTTTTGTGACGGGAAAAAAATGGCCGAAGCTCTTTGAGGTAAAGTTTGTTCCGGTACACTGACCTTACGGCAAAAAATCTTCTCCGGCTACTATACGGATACCTTTCTGTAATATTTCTATCTCTATGGGCGAGTGTCCCAAAGATTCGCCGTCCACTTCAAAGTGTATTACAGGCCAGTTTTCTTTGGCTCCCCTGCGCTTGCCCGCATTCGGGTTGATGATGACGTACCATGTTGCGCGATTGTTTGCCATAGGTCCGGGCGGTGACGGATTGATGATGAAAATAAATTTCTAATCTGTTGTGAACCAGAAGAGAGGATGATAAGCTGTTAATAAAGTGTTAATAACTGAAGAAAAATTGTTTACAATTACAAATCACAGCAACCGTTTGAAAAAAGCGAAAGTAGTAAATTTGGCCTTTATTAAAAAAATCTTTTGGAAAGAAAGGAAAACATGGGGAAGATCATCTCTCTTGCCAACCAGAAAGGGGGTGTCGGGAAGACTACTACGGCCATCAATCTGGCGGCCAGCCTGGCGGCGCTGGAGTATAAGGTGTTATTGGCGGATACGGATCCGCAGGCCAATGCCACCTCGGGGATCGGTTTTGACGTGCGGAATATCAAAGCCAGCATCTATGACTGTCTGGTGGATGACAAGCATCCCGGCGATGTGATCCTGCAATCGGAGATCGAGGGGCTGGACCTGATTCCCAGCACCATCGACCTGGTCGGGGCCGAGATAGAAATGCTCAACATGCCCAACCGTGAGCAGGTGCTCAAACAGGTGCTGGAAAAAGTGAGGGACCGGTACGATTTCATTCTGGTGGATTGTTCTCCTTCGCTGGGACTGCTGACGGTGAATGCCCTGACGGCAGCCGACTCGGTGATCATCCCCGTGCAATGCGAATATTTTGCTCTCGAAGGACTGGGTAAACTGCTCAATACCATCAAGATCATCCAGAACAGGCTGAATCCCGAGCTGGAGATAGAAGGTTTTCTGCTGACCATGTACGATACCAGGCTCCGCCTTTCCAACCAGGTGGTGGATGAGGTGAGACGGCATTTTCAGCAAATGGTTTTTGAGACGGTTGTCCAGCGTAATATCAAGCTGAGTGAAGCTCCCAGCTTCGGGAAACCGGTGTTGCTCTACGATGCCAACTCGCGGGGGGCAGTCAACTACCTTAGCCTGGCGCGGGAGCTGCTGCAGAAGAACGACCGCACCCGCATCAAAAACGCTGAAAAGATCATCCGCTAAAGAAAGAATATTATGGCACGCAAGAATGCACTGGGACGGGGGCTGGGAGCCCTGATAGATGATGCGGACCGGGAAAAACTGGAAAAGCTGGAACGGATCAGCGAGGTGGAGATCGGGAAGATCGATGTCAACCCTTTCCAGCCGCGGTCGAACTTTGATGAGGAAGCGTTGCGGGAGCTGGCCTCTTCCATCCGTGAGCTGGGGATCATCCAGCCCATATCCGTCCGGGAGATGGACGACG
>CAZYPI010000005.1:0-37403 GCA_964649335.1 uncultured Rikenellaceae bacterium
TCCTTTTGTCCCCGACGATTCTCCTGCGTCGAATGTCGGGATTAGCCCTGACGATTCTTTCAGAATGTCAGGACAAGTTCAACCAGCGAATTTTGCTTCGCAAGCTTGCAAAATCCGGGTCTCACTAACTTCTTACTTTTGCTTTTTGCCTTTTGCCTTATTACTTATTTCTTATCTTTGCCGCAATAAAATTTACGGCAGGGAATGCAGGATTTCGGATTTGACAGGATCATAGACCGCCGGGGCACCCATTCGTATAAATACGATGCTCCGGAAAAGGTTTTCGGCACCACGGATGTGCTGCCCGTATGGGTGGCCGATATGGATTTTGCCGTGCCGCCGGCCGTCACCGAAGCCATACGCCGGCGGGCGGAACATCCCGTTTACGGCTATACTTTCCGGCCCGAATCCTACTACGAAAGCATCGTCCGCTGGATAAAAAAACGCCACCGCTGGCATATCGAAAAAGAGTGGATCCAGTTCAGCCCGGGCGTGGTGCCGGCCCTCAACCTGATCGTGCAGGGCTTTACGGAGCCCGGCGACGGGGTGATCCTGCAATCGCCGGTGTATCATCCTTTTTTTTATGCGATCAACCTCAACCGGCGCACCCTGGTTAACAACCCGCTGGTGCAGCGCGGGGACGGAAGCTACACCATGGATTTCGACGACCTGAAAAAGAAAGCCCGCCAGGCAAAGCTGTTGCTGCTGAGCAGTCCGCACAATCCGGTGGGCCGCTCCTGGAGCGAAGCGGAGCTGAGACAACTGGGGGAGATCTGTATGGAAAACGACCTGCTGATCGTCTCCGACGAGATCCACGGCGACCTGACCCTTCCCGGCCACCGCCACACTCCGCTGGCCTCCCTGTCGGAGGAGATCGCCGCCCGCACCTTCACCTGCATGGCTCCCAGCAAAACCTTCAACCTGGCCGGGCTCAGCACCTCTTCGGTAATCATCCCCGACCCCGAACTCCGGCAGCGGTACGACGACCTTATGGAAAGCCTCCACATCAAAGGGGGCAACCTCTTCGGCATCACCGCCTCCGAAGCCGCTTATAACCACGGCGAAGAATGGCTGGATGCCATGCTGCAGTATGTACAGGGAAACGTGGACTATGTCCGTGCCTTTTTGCAGGAACACCTGCCGGAGATCCGGCTCACCCCCATCGAAGCCACCTATCTGCTGTGGCTCGATTTCCGCCACACCGGTTTGAAGAATGAGGAAGTGCACGATTTTCTGGTGCACCGGGCCCGCGTGGGAGGCAACGACGGCGCCATGTACGGCCCCGGCGGCGAAGGGTTCGAACGGATCAATGTGGCCTGCCCCCGCAGCATCGTCGAAGAAGTATTTACGCGTATTCATCACGCCTTAAAAAAATAATGTTTATGAACAGCCTCACCGCCCGCAAAGCCAAGCTGATCCTGGAAGACGGCACCGTGCTCGAAGGAAAATCTTTCGGTTGTGAGAGATCCGTCTCGGGAGAGGTGGTCTTCAACACGGCCATGACCGGCTACCCGGAAAGCCTCACCGACCCTTCCTACAAAGGACAGATCCTCGTGCTCACCTATCCGCTGATCGGCAATTACGGGGCTCCTCACGAAGAGATGGAGAACAACCTGCTGAAATTCCACGAATCCAACCGCATCCATATCCGGGCCCTGGTGGTCTCGGACTACTCTTTTGAGTACAGCCACTGGAACGCCCGGGGCAGCCTGGCCCAATGGCTCAAAGACAATGAAGTGCCGGGCATCTTCGGCATAGACACCCGCGCCCTGACCAAGAAACTGCGGGAAAAAGGCACTATGCTCGGGAAGATCGTCTTCGACGGCGAGGAGGTGGATTTCTATGATCCTTCCAAAGAAAACCTGGTGGCCCAGGTGAGCTGTACGGAGAAACAGGTTTACGGCAACGGCAAATATAAGATCCTGCTGGTGGACTGCGGCGTGAAATACAACATCATCCGCTACCTGCTGCAGCGGGACACCACCGTCATCCGCGTGCCCTGGAATCATCCCGTACATACGGAAGAGTATGACGGGCTGTTCATCTCCAACGGCCCCGGCGACCCGAAGTTGTGCACCGACACCATCGACAACCTCAGCGCAGCCATCAAAAAAGACACTCCCATCTTCGGCATCTGCCTGGGCAATCAACTGCTCTCGCTGGCCGCCGGCGCCGACACCTACAAGCTGAAATACGGCCACCGCAGCCACAACCAGCCGGTGCTGGAAGTGGGCACCGACAAGGCTTACATTACCGCACAAAATCACGGCTATGCCGTGGACAACGACACCCTGCCGGACGACTGGAAACCCCTGTTCATCAATATCAACGACGGCACCAACGAGGGGATGAAACACAAAACCAAACCCTTTTTCTCCACCCAGTTCCACCCCGAGGCCTCCGGCGGCCCCACCGACACGGCATACCTGTTCGACGTCTTCGTGGACACCATCGCACAACACAGCAAAGGTTAAATCTAATGTTCGTTTCTAATTAATTGACATTTTATATCTTACAAAATATCTACGTAGACCCCTACGTAGGAAACAGAAGTATCAACAAATCTTCCTTTTGTCTTTATCCTTTTGTCTTATATCTTTTACTTTTGCCTTTTGCCTTAGTACTTTATACTTTTCATCATGTCCAAAATACCCTGGAAACCCGGCAACATGCTTTATCCTCTTCCGGCCGTGATGGTCAGTTGCGGCACCCGGCCGGAGGATTATAACATCATCACGATTGCCTGGACGGGCACCATCAACTCCGATCCGCCGATGGTATCCATTTCGGTAAGGAAGGAACGCCATTCATACCACATCATCAAAGAGGCGGGCGAATTTGTCATCAACCTGACCACGCGTGATCTGGCCCGTGCCACCGACTGGTGCGGCGTACGCTCGGGGCGCGATCATAATAAATTCAGGGAGATGGGTCTGACGCCGGATCTCTCCGGCACCCTGCATACCCCGATGATTGCCGAATCGCCCGTCAGCATCGAATGCCGCATTACCCAAACCCTCGAACTGGGCACCCATGACATGTTCCTGGCCGAAGTGGTGGCCATCCATGTGGAAGAACGTTACCTCGATAAAAAATCCGGGAAATTCGACCTGCGCCAGACCGATCCCATCGCTTATCTCCACGGCAGCTATTACGTGCTGGGAGAAAACCTGGGACGTTTCGGTTTCTCGGTACGGAAAAAAAGGGGGAAAACAAAACCCGATCTGTAATCCTCCCGGGCAAAATGATAAAACGCAAAGGCCGCCCCGCCCGAAAAACAAAATATTATCATTAAATTTGCCGGACATATATTACCGAATATGGTTTTTATAAAATTCGGTTTACCGGATAAATGGATGACAATAAAAATTTAAATAAACCGGCTAAAGATGAAAATAAACAATAAATTATTGATTTTTGTGCTGACCGGGTTGATGGCGGTGTCATGCAGCAACAAAAAATCCTTCCGTATCGAAGGCACCCTGAAAAACGGTGCAGGTAAGGGCATTGAGGTTCGTATCCTGAAAATGAACAAATGGTTCCCGGCCGACTCGACCGGCATAGACGATAAAGGCCATTATGTCTTATCGGCAGCACTGGAACAGCCCACCTTCGCCCTGTTGCAAACCAAGAAGAACAATTTTGTTACCCTGGTGGTCCATCCCGGCGATAAGATCACCATCAACGGCAACTATAACAATATTTCGGATAACCATACCACTGAGGGGTCGGACGACACACAGCTTTTCGAAGAATACAAAGCGCATCTGAAAGAAAACATAGACCGGTTGGAAGCGCTCAACAAAATATACAGGGACAGTGCTTCCAGTCCCCGTTTCCGGAAGATCGTCAATGATCTGAACACCCGGTCTGTGGAGATCCTGAAGGAGCAGAAGGATTACTCAAAAACCTTTATCCATGATCATCTGAAGTCACTGACCAGCATGCTGATCCTCTATCAGCAGATAAAGCCCGGGAGCTATATTCTGGACCCCATGGAAGACTTTAAGACGTATAAGCTGGTGGATTCGGCCATGTATGCCCAATATCCCCTGGCCGATCCGGTAATCGCCTTCCACGCCCAGATGAATGAGCTGGAGAAACGTTATCAGCAGAAGTTGCAGGCGGACCGGTTGCTGGGCATCGGGAAAGTGCCGCCCGACATTGCCCTGCCCTCACCCGACGGCGACACCATCCGGCTCTCTTCCCTGCGCGGCAAGGTGGTGCTGCTGGATTTCTGGGCTGCCTGGTGCGGCCCCTGCCGCCGCGAGAACCCCAACCTGGTGAAAAACTACAACCGTTTTCACCGCAAAGGCTTCGATATCTACCAGGTCTCCCTCGACCGTACCAAAGAAGCGTGGGTAAAAGGAATAAAGGATTTCCATCTCGAACAATGGCATCACGTCAGCGACCTGGGCTACTGGCAGTCCTCCGTGGTAAAACTTTACCATATCCAGGGCATCCCCACCAACTACCTGCTCGGCAGGGACGGGAAGATCATCGCCCGGAACCTGCGCGGTGAGGCCCTGACACAAAAACTGGAAGAAATATTCGGAAAATAACGCCGTTCCCAAAAATGAAAAACTCCGGCCATCACCTGCGAATAAATCCGAGAGCTCCCCTTCTTTTGGGGCTCATCTTCTTTTTTATTTCCTGTCACCGCCATGAGGTAATCATCAGCGGCACCCTGCACGGAGCAGACAAACAAATGATATATCTCGACCGGATGGATATCAATGTCACCCAACCGCTCGACTCGGTGCGTACCGGACGCAACGGGAAGTTCCGTTTCCGGGTGCCGCTGGAAGAACCTTCCTTTCTGTTGTTAAAGCGTTCTGCCGGCAATTTCATCACCCTGCTGGCCGGGCCGGGAGAAAAAATACACGTGGAGGCCGATTCCCTTTTTCTTCAGGCGGGATACAGGGTCTCCGGCTCGGAGGGATCCCTTCTGGTAAAACAACTGGACGACCACCTCAGGGCCACCGTCCGTAAACTTGATTCCCTCGCCGCCGTGTACCGGGAGATGAGGGACAAACCCGGTTTCGACACCCTCCGGCCCGGGCTGGAGCAGGCTTACCGTGATCAACTGGCCCAACAACGGAAATACACCATCGCCTTTATCCTGGATCATATGAATTCACTGGCCTCCATCAAAGCCCTGTATCAGAAAGTGGATGACAACACCTATGTGCTGAACAATGTCCGGGATATCCAGTATATGAAGATCGTGGCGGACACCCTGAAAGTGTATTATCCCGGTTCGAAGATGACCCGGGCGCTGGTCGCCGATCTGAACAAACAAATGGCCAATTACAACCAACTGCAACTGAACAACCTGCTGAAAAATGCCAAAACCGTCCGGCTCGACCTGGCCCTGCCGGACAGGCAGGGCGATACGGTACGTCTTTCTTCCCTCAGGAAGAAAGGCAACTACGTGTTGGTGACCTTCTGGGCCAGCTGGTGCCGGGAGTGCATCAAAGAAAATCTTGCGCTGAAAAGCCTCTACCGGAAATATCACGGAAAAGGACTGGAGATCTATGCGGTTTCTCTCGACAACAACCGGGATGCCTGGCTCAAACAGGTGCGTTTCGACGAGCTGCCCTGGATCAATGTCCTCGACCAGGACTATCCGAACTCACAAACCTTCGTAAAGTTCAATGTAAAAAAGCCTCCGGTCAATTACCTTTTCGATCCGGAGGGCAATGTCATCGCCAGCAACCTGCACGGGCGGAACCTGCAAATCAAACTCAGCCAGTTGTTCGACTAAAACAGACAGATCTTGGAAACAGGCCGGAAAGTATATTTTTTCTCCGATCTCCACCTGGGCCTCCCCACAGAGGTGCCGGCAGTGGAACGGGAAAAAAAGGTCATCCGCTGGCTGGATAAGATCCGTGATGATGCGGCCGAATTGTTCGTGGTCGGGGATATCTTCGATTACTGGTTTGAGTACAAGTATGTCATCCCGAAGGGCTTCACCCGTTTTCTGGGTAAAATGGCGGAGTTTACCGACCGGGGCATTCCGGTACATTTCTTCACCGGCAACCATGATGTCTGGATGTTTGATTATTTCCCGGAAGAGCTGGGTATCCGTGTCCACAAAAAACCTTATGTGTACGAAAAAAACGGGAAACGGTTCCTGATCGCCCACGGCGACGGGTTGGGGCCCGGTGACCCGGGATATAAGCTGCTGAAAGGCATCTTCACCAACAAGACGCTGCAGTGGCTGTACAAACGCCTGCATCCCAATTTCGCCACCTGGCTGGCTCACCGCTGGTCGCGTGCCGACAGGGGGGACGAACCCTCCGAATTTATGGGGGAAGAGCGGGAAGCCCTGTTCCGGTATGCCCGGGAAATCCTGACCAAAGAATATTTTGACTATTTTATTTTCGGTCACCGTCACCTGGCGCTCGACCACCCCCTCGGCGAAAAGTCCCGCATCATCTACCTGGGCGACTGGATCACCCTCTTCTCCTATGCCGTTTTCGACGGGAAAAACCTGCAAATACAATACTATAAGGACTGAAACGATCGCGCATCTCTCGTTGCGGTCTTTTTATCATCGCAATAAGTCCAGCACTGTCCATCAGATAAAAAAAGGCCCCTGAGCGGGGCCTCTTTCTTCTATCCGTGTAAAGCTATTCTTTTTCTTTTTTAATGCGCATACCGTAGAATGACTTATAGACAAAAGCCAGGCCGAAGAGGAACAGCAACCCTCCGATCAGGATGGTCCAGTCGAAAGTGCCGGCACTATGCGCATTCATACGCATATGTACGGCGATCTCCACGGCCAGCAGGCCGAACAGGGTGGAAAATTTAATGATGGGGTTCATGGCCACCGAGGAAGTGTCTTTGTAGGGATCCCCTACGGTATCACCCACCACCGTTGCTTCATGCAGCGGCGTGCCCTTCTCCCGCAGATCCACCTCCACGATCTTCTTGGCATTGTCCCATGATCCTCCCGCATTGGCCATATATATGGCCTGGAACAAACCGAATACGGCCAGCGAGATCAGATAAGAAACGAAGAAGTTGGGATCGAAAAAGGCAAAGGCCAGCGTCAGTGAGAAGATCACGGCAAAGACATTCCACATGCCGTTCTGGGCATACTTGGTACAGATTTTAACCACCGATTTGGAGTCCTCAATGCTCGATTCTTCCAGGTCGAGGTTGATGTTCTTTTTGATAAACTCGGTGGCGCGGTAGGCCCCGGTGGTGACGGCCTGCAGGGAGGCCCCCGTAAACCAGTAGATCACCAGTCCGCCGGTGATAAAGCCCAGTACCACCTGGGGATCCAGCAGCTCCAGTTGCAACAGTCCCAGCTTTTTCAGCAGCAGGATAATGGCAAAGATCATGGTGGTAGCGCCGATCACCGCGGTGCCGATCAACACCGGTTTGGCGGTAGCCTTGAAAGTGTTGCCGGCCGAGTCGTTGGACTCCAGGTAATATTTCCCTCTTTCGAAGTCGGGTTTGAACCCGAAATCTTTTTCTATCTCCTGTTCTATGTTATCCAGTTTTTCGATACGGGAAAGTTCGAACACCGACTGGGCGTTGTCCGTCACGGGGCCGAAACTGTCCACGGCGATGGTCACCGGCCCCATGCCGAGAAAACCGAACGCCACCAGCCCGAAAGCAAACACCGCCGGGTAGATCATAATGCCATCCAGTCCGAGGGTGCTGATAAAAAAGGCCAGGGCCATGAGCGCCACAATGGTGATCCCTTCCCAGAAGGCCGAGAAATTACCGGATACCAGTCCGGAGAGGATGGTCAGGGAAGCGCCCCCTTCGCGGGAGGCCGTAACGATCTCCTTCACGTGACGTGAGTTGGGAGAGGTAAACACCTTGGTCAGCTCGGGGATCAGGGCAGCCGCCAGGGTGCCCACACTGATAATGGTGGAGAGCTTCCACCAGAGGCCGGTGAGCACCATACCGTTCTCAAGCCGTATATCCCCGCCGATCAGGAAATAACTGACCAGATAGGTGCTGAGGATGGAGACGAAAGAGGTGATCCAGATCAGCGTGGTCAGAGGGGCTTCAAAGTTATAGTCGGTGGCTTTGCCGTACTTGGCTTTGCCGTACATATCGTTGATCCAGTAGGATACCAGCGAGGTGATCACCATCATGATACGCATGACGAATATCCAGACGATCAGGTTGGCCTGAAACTCGCTACCCACCACGGCCAGCACAATGAAAGAGATCAGCGCCACGCCGGTGACCCCGTAGGTCTCAAAACCGTCGGCGGTGGGGCCGACGCTGTCGCCGGCGTTATCCCCCGTACAGTCGGCGATCACGCCGGGGTTTCTCGGGTCATCTTCCGGCAGGTTAAAGACGATCTTCATTAGGTCGGCTCCGATATCGGCGATCTTGGTGAAGATGCCGCCGGCCACACGCAGGGCGCTGGCCCCCAGCGACTCCCCGATGGCAAAACCGATGAAACTGGCTCCGGCACTGTCTCGCGGCACAAACAACAGAATGAAGATCATCATGAACAACTCGACCGTCACCAGCAACACCCCCACGCTCATCCCCGAACGCAACGGGATGGCCGTCACATCCCAGGGATGCTTCTTCAGCGAGGCAAAAGAGGTGCGGCTGTTGGCCAAAGTGTTGATACGGATGCCAAACCAGGCCACACCGTAAGATCCGGCAATACCGATAACGGTCCATAAAATAACCATCAGAACTTTCGGTATGGGCATATGACTCAGCCCGAAGAAATAATAGAAAATAGCCACAGACACAATCCCCAGCAGGATCAACAAAAACTTGCCTTGCTGCAGCAAATAGGTCTTGCAGGTTTCATAGATAATGGCCGAGACATGCAACATGGCCTTGTGTGCCGGGATCTTTTTGATCTTTGCATAGGTCCAGATCCCGAAGACCCAGCCGAAGATCACAAAAATCAACCCGTAAAACAACAGGTCCCAACCGTCAGCACCTCCCAGCTTCGGGAAAACACTTTCACGCATGTCCGGGATCTTCAGATCGGCCTCACTGGCCAGGGACATAAATGGAATGAACAAAAAGAATAGCAGGCCTGAAAAAACTCTCTTTTTCATAATGATAAGGTTTTAATTATTCATAACAAAAAGTCTTCACATCCGTTTTATTGCCACAAATATAAATTTTCTGAAATACGAAACACCTTATTTGTATCATGATTTTAAAAAATTCCGGCCTTCTCCGTAAAAAGTTTTAGTAAATATAAAAATAGTGTATGATTATTGATAAAATTTTGTTATTTTAATCACGTGAAAAACGGCCCTAAAATACAACATAATGAAAAAACGCATATTATCCGGAAAATGGTTCTTCCTGATGCTGGTCTTTGCTTTGCCACAGGCCCACCTGAAGGGAAAGACTTTGTCCCTTACAACACAGAATGACACCCTGTCGTTTATAAAACTGGAGGGGCTTGTGGTCAATGCTTCTTCTGAGAAGCCGGTAATTTTTGCCTCTGTCTTTATCGAAGGGACACATATCGGAACGGTAACCAATACGGAAGGCCGTTTCCTGCTGAAGGTCCCCATAGAATATGAAAACAACAAAATCGGCTTCAGCAGTCTGGGGTACAAGCAGAAATTTCTGCCGGTAGCGGCGCTGAAAGACATCCGGAGGACCGTCCGCCTGGAGCCGGATCTCATCCCGATCCCTGCCGTAGTCGTACACAACATGGATCCGGTAAAGCTGCTGAAAGAGGCCATGACCAGGGTGCCGGACAATTACAGCAACGATCCGGCCATGATAACGGCTTTCTACCGGGAGACGGTGAAAAGAGGGTCTTCCCGCTACCTCTCCGTGGGCGAGGCAGTGCTGGATGTGTACAAGGCCTCATACAGCAACAACCTGGATATGGACAAGGTTTCCGTGTACAAGGGAAGAAAAGCCATCTATGTTAAGAAGGAGGACACTCTGATGGTAAAACTGCAGGGAGGTCCCGTCACGGCATTTTTCCTCGACCTGGCTAAAAACCCCGGAGATCTTCTCAACAGGTATGCTTTCGATTATTACGATTACAGCATGGGAGGCCGGGTCAAAATTGACGGCCGCACCATGTATGTGATCCATTTTGACCAGAAAGACACGGTATCCGTCCCCTTGTACCGGGGAACCATCTATCTCGACACCAGCACCCTGGCCATCGTACAGGCAGAGTATGAGATCAGCCCGAAACAGATCGGCAAGGCGGCAAAATACCTTATTCTGAAAAAACCCGCCCGTTTGCATGTGGATGTGCTGAGTGCCGCCTATCTGGTAAAATACAGACACCTCGACGGTAAATGGGTGCTCAACTACATGCGTCTGGAAAACCGTTTTCGCACCAAATGGGCGAAAAAACTGTTCCGGTCGACCTATACCATTCTCTCCGAAGCGGCTGTTACGGATATAGATTATAAAAATATTAAAAAACCAAAATACAGGGAAAGATTCAAATGGAGCGATATCTTTACCGACCAGGTCAGTGCTTTTGAAGATCCCGATTTCTGGGGGCCCAATAACGTGATCCAGCCCGAAGAGACCATCCAGTCGGCTATTCAGAAAATCAGCCGGAAACTTAAAAGACATGAATAGTTTGGACAGCAGCAGATCACCCGCCTGCGACTGAACACTCTTTATACTCTTTGTGTATAATTTTACATAATACCCCCTCTGACAGAGGGGGTATTTAAATTTTTTTCAACAATTTGTCATTTTTACCCCCTCTTGTTTGGAGGGTGTTTTTATTTTTATGTACATTTGTCCGGATTTTAAAATTTTTATCATGGCACAATTCAGAACCATTGCATTTCAGGAAGTATTAAAAAGGAAGCCCCAAAAAGTGGAGGCACCCTCCAATGAAGTAACCGTTTATTTCGGTTCGAATGTTTTTGATCTGGTAAAGATGCAGAAGTATCTTTCGCGAGAAGCCTACAAAAGTGTCCGTCGGGCCATCCGTGAGGGCAGACATATCGACCGCAGGATGGCCGATCAGGTGGCTGCCGGGATGAAAGACTGGGCCATCGACAACGGCGCCACGCATTACACCCACTGGTTTCATCCCCTCACCGACGGCACCGCCGAAAAGCATGACGGGTTCATCGACTTCGGCGATTTCGGCGTTGTGGAGAACTTCTCCGGCGAGTTGCTGGTGCAGCAGGAACCCGACGCTTCCAGTTTCCCCAGCGGCGGCATACGCAACACTTTCGAGGCACGCGGCTATACCGCCTGGGATGTCTCCTCGCCGGCTTTTCTGGTGGGCACCACACTATGTATCCCCACCGTCTTTGTATCCTACACCGGCGAAGCCCTCGACTACAAAGCCCCCCTGCTGCGGGCCCTCAGTATCCTCGACAAAGCGGCCGTGGATGTGTGCCACTACTTTGACAAAAACGTGGGAAAAGTATATGCCACCCTGGGCTGGGAGCAGGAATATTTTCTGATAGACGACGCTTTTTACAATGCCCGTCCCGACCTGATCCTCACGGGCAGGACCCTGGTGGGCCACCAGTCGTCCAAAGACCAGCAACTGGACGATCATTATTTCAGTTCGATCCCCGAGCGGGTAAAAGCTTTCATGGAAGATTTCGAGATTGAAGCTTACAAACTGGGAATCCCAGTAAAGACCCGGCATAACGAAGTGGCCCCCAATCAATTCGAATGTGCACCCATCTTCGAGGAGGTCAACCTGGCCAACGACCATAACCAGATCATCATGGACCTGATGAAAAGGGTGGCCCGCAACCACAACTTCCGGGTTCTGTTCCATGAGAAACCTTTTGCCGGCATCAACGGCTCGGGAAAACACAATAACTGGTCGCTGGCTACGGATACGGGTGTCAACCTCTTATCCCCGGGGAAAAACCCGATGGGCAATCTGCAGTTCCTCACTTTCCTGGTGAACGTCATCAAAACCGTTCATGACAACCAGGACCTGCTGCGCGCTTCCATCCTGACGGCCGGCAACTCTCACCGCTTAGGGGCCAACGAAGCACCCCCGGCCATCCTCTCCATCTTCCTGGGGTCCACCCTCTCGCATATCCTTGACGACCTGGAGAAAAATGTCCCCAACAATAAAATGACCCCCGAAGAAAAAACCGAACTCAAACTGGGCATCGGCAAGATCCCGGAGATCCTCCTGGACAATACCGACAGGAACCGAACTTCACCATTTGCTTTTACCGGAAACCGGTTTGAGTTCCGTGCCGTAGGCTCCAGCGCCAACTGCGCCGCCCCCATGATCATCCTCAACGGCGCCCTGGCTTATCAGCTGAAAGAATTTAAAAAGGAAGTGGACGGCCTGATCGAAAAGAAAAACCTGAAAAAAGACGAAGCCATTTTCCAGGTGATCCGGAAATATATCGCCGACTCGAAAAAAATACTTTTCGAAGGAGATAATTACAGCGATGACTGGAAAAAAGAAGCGGAGAAACGAGGCCTGTCCAATATCACAAGTGTCCCCGATTCGCTGGCCAAATACCTGACCCCGCAGGCCAAAAAGGTGCTGATCGACAACGGTATCTTCGACGAACGTGAACTGGAAGGCCGTGTGGAGGTGGAATATGAAAAATTCACCAAAAAGATACAGATCGAAGCCCGTGTGCTCGGCGACCTGGTGATCAACCACATCGTGCCGACTGCCGTGGAGTATCAAAACACCCTGATCGCGAATGTAAAAGGCCTGAAAGAACTCTTCCCGGAAGACGAGTTCAATGATCAGGCCGGCCACCGCCTCGAAATCATCAAAGAGATCTCCCGCCACGTATCCATAATCAAAAACAAAGTGACCGAGATGGTCAATGCCCGGAAAGTGGCCAACAAAATAGAAGATGAGGTGGAAAAAGCCTATGCTTATGACAAAACGGTCAAACCTTTCCTCGATGAGATCCGGTACCACGTGGACAAACTGGAGCTGATCGTGGATGATGAACTGTGGCCCCTGCCCAAATACCGGGAGATTCTGTTCACCCGGTAAAAAACAATTTACGGAAATAGCGTCCGTAGCTATTGGTTTTATGGTTAGTAGAAAAGTTGTTCCGGAAATTCCGGGACAACTTTTTTTTGCCCCGAAAAAATATTTACTTTTATAACCTCGTTGTAAGGCTATGTTATGAGAACATTTGCTTCTATACTGATCATTCTTTTTCTCGGCATGCCGGGGGTGTACGGACAGAAAAAGAAAATGGCCAAAGCCGAGGAGGCTTTGAAAGCAGGGGAGTATTATGATGCCATCGATTTGTTCAAGGATGCCTATTCCTCTATCAAAAGCAAAGACACCAGGACGCAGGTTGTATATAAAATCGCAGAATGTTACCGGTTGATCGACGAGCCCGACAAGGCGGAGCTCTGGTATAAAAAAGCGATCAGCAGGGGGTATCAGGATCCTGTGGCTATCCTTCACTATGCGCGGCAACTGATGAAAAACGGGAAATATGAGCAGGCCATCGAGGAGTTCAACAAATACAAACAGCTTGTCCCCAACGACCCGCGCAGTGCCGAGGGGATCAGGGCCTGTGACCTGGCCCTGAAATGGATGGAACAACCTACCGGCTACACCGTCGAGGAGGTACGTTCTTTTAACTCCCGCTTCAGCGACTACTCCCCGGCCTATGCCCGCGACGACTACCAGGTGATCTATTTCACCTCGTCACGGGATGATGCTACGGGGAAAAAAATCCACGGAGCCACCGGCCAGAATTTTTCCGATATTTTTGTCACCAAACGCGACAGAAAAGGCAAATGGAGCACCCCCGTGCCGCTGGAAGGAGATATCAATACCCCTGCCGAAGAAGGAACCCCCTCGTTCTCCGCCGATTACAACACCATGTATTTCACCCGTTGTGAAATGGACAAACACCGCAAGCTGGGGTGTCGCATCATGGTTGCCAAAAAAGACGGCGAAGAGTGGGGCAAGCCCGAGCCTCTCAACCTGCTCGCCGACAGTCTGACAGAAGCCCACCCAGCCCTCTCGCCCGACGGACAGACCCTTTATTTTGTGTCCGACCGGCCCGGAGGTTTCGGGAAAAAAGATATCTGGCAAGTCACCGGCGGTGAAGGGGCCTGGGGAGAACCGGAAAACCTCGGTCCCGATATCAATACCGAAGGCAACGAGATGTTCCCTTATGTGGATCACAACGGGGTACTCTATTTCTCCTCCGACGGCTGGCCCGGCATGGGCGGACTGGATATCTTCAGGGCCACCCGGGACAACAACGGCCGCTGGAAAGTGGAAAACCTCAAATATCCCTTAAACTCTCCCGCCGACGATTTCGGCATCATCATGCAGGATAAGGAAATCAAAGGGTACTTCTCCTCTTCCCGCAAACAGAGGACCTCCGACGATATCTACGCCTTTGTCCTTCCTCCCCTGAAGTTCAGTGTGATAGGTACCGTCCGTAACCTCCAGTCCGATGAGGTCATTCCTTACAGCCGCATAAAACTGATCGGCAGCGACGGCACCATCCTGCAGGACAGCACCAACGACAAAGGAACCTTCCGCTTTATGCTGAAACCCAATACCGATTACATCTTTATCGCCTCCAAAAAAGGCTACCTCAACGGCAAAAGCAAAGAGACCACCAAGGGCCTGAAAAAAAGCACGGAGCTGCGTACCACCATCCAACTGGCTTCGATCGCCAAGCCCATCGAGATACCCAATATCTATTACGATTTCGGCAAGTGGGATTTGCGGCCCGAATCCATGGTGGCACTGGACCACCTGGTTGAAGTCCTGAACGACAATCCGAATATCGTCATCGAGCTGATGTCGCACACCGACTCGAGGGCTTCGGAGGAATACAACCTGAATCTGTCGCAGAAACGGGCCCAGGCCGTCGTGGACTACCTGATCAGCAAAGGGATTGACCCGAAACGCCTGATTGCCAAAGGGTACGGAGAGTCCCAGCCCAAAGTGGTGGACAAAAAACTGGCACAGCAATATCCTTTCCTGAAAGAAGGTACCGTCCTGGATGATAACTTCATCAACTCGCTGCAGGATGAAAACCAGAAGGAGATCTGCCACCAGATCAACCGTCGTACCGAATTCAAGGTTTTGCGGACCGATTTCCCGACGCAGGAGAACAGCAACAAGTAAGATATATGGATGCGGAATCATCAAGATATGCCCGCCGGGGGGTCTCCTCGCAGAAGGAAGAGGTGCATGCCGCCATACGGAATGTAGATAAGGGTCTTTTCCCAAAAGCTTTCTGTAAGATCCTCCCGGACCTGTTGGCCGGCGATGACCGGTGGTGCACCGTCATGCATGCCGACGGCGCCGGCACCAAATCGGTGCTGGCTTATCTCTACTGGAAAGAAACCGGCGACCTGACGGTGTGGGAAGGCATCGCACAGGACGCTCTGGTGATGAACACCGACGACCTGTTGTGTGTCGGAGCAACCGGCAATATCCTGGTGTCTTCCACCATAGGCCGCAACAAATCCCTCATCCCCGGAGAGGTCATCGCAGCCATCATCAACGGCACGGAAAAATTCCTCGCTTTCCTGCGCAGCCACGGAATAGAAGCCTATTCTTCCGGCGGCGAAACAGCCGACGTGGGCGACCTCGTCAGGACCATCATCGTCGACTCCACCGTCACTGCGCGCATGAAAAGAAAAGAGGTGATCACCAACGAACGTATCGCCCCGGGAGATGTGATCGTCGGACTGGCCTCTTACGGGCAGGCCTCCTATGAAAACGGTTATAACAGCGGCATCGGCAGCAACGGCCTCACCTCCGCCCGCCATGATATCTTCCACCATGCCCTGGCGGAAAAATATCCCGAAGCCCGGGACCCCGCCATCCCCGGCGACCTGGTTTATTCAGGGAAATATGCCCTCACCGACCCCACCGGCGTGGAAGGCGTGGATATGGGACACCTGATCCTCTCGCCCACCCGGACTTACGCACCCGTAATACGTGAAATATTACGCCGGTATCGCAGCGATATCCACGGAATGATCCATTGCACCGGCGGCGGACAAACCAAAGTGCTCCACTACGTGGACCGGTTACATATCATTAAAGACAATCTCTTCCCGCTGCCGCCGGTGTTCCGTTATATCCGGGAAAGCTCCGGCACCCCCTGGAAAGAGATGTACCAGGTCTTCAATATGGGCCACCGTATGGAGATCTATCTCCCCGAACAGACCGCCGGAGAGATCATCCGCATAGCAGACTCTTTTCACATAGAGGCCCGCATTGTCGGACATGTCGGGAGATCGGAACAACGCCGCCTGACACTGGTCACCCCTTACGGGACATTCGATTATTAGCTTCCTGTTCCAAAGGGCTCCCAAAGCCCTGTTTATTTTGTACCTTTGTGCCCTGAAAAAAGAAAGTAATCATTATGAGCAAGAACATGATTCTGGAAAAACTGGAAGGCGTCAGGGAGCGGTTTGAGGCAGTGTCGCGTGAGCTTTCCGATCCTGCCGTCATGTCGGACATGAAGCGTTATATCAGACTGAACAAGGAATACAAGGAACTGGAACCGATCATCACTGCCTATAAGGAATACAAAGACCTATTGAGCAATATAGATACGGCCCGGCAAATGCTGGCCGAGGAAAAGGACGAGGAGATGCGTGAAATGGCCCGTCAGGAGATGGAGGAGTGGCAGGGCCGGATAGAGCCCCTCGAAGAAAAAATAAAACTGCTCCTCGTGCCGGCCGACCCCGAAGACAAGAAAGATGCCATCGTGGAGATACGTGCCGGCACAGGAGGTGATGAAGCCAGCATCTTTGCCGGCGACCTTTTCCGCATGTACTCCAAGTTTGCCGAAAACAAGGGATGGAAAATAGAAATAAACCGCTTTACGGAAGGAACAGCCGGAGGATACAAGGAGATCGTCTTCACGGTAAGGGGTGACGGCGTGTACGGGATTATGAAGTATGAATCGGGGGTTCACCGTGTACAGCGCGTCCCCCAGACCGAGACCCAGGGGCGGGTGCACACGTCCGCCGCCACCGTGGCCGTGTTGCCCGAGGCCGAAGAGTTCGACATAGAGATCAAACCCGAAGATGTGCGGAAGGACACCTATTGCTCCTCCGGCCCCGGCGGACAATCGGTCAACACCACTTATTCCGCCATACGCCTGACACATATCCCCACAGGCATCGTGGTTACCTGCCAGGATGAAAAATCCCAGCTGAAAAACCTCGACAAAGCCATGTCCGAACTGCGCACCCGTCTTTACAACCTGGAATACCGGAAGTATCTCGATGATATCGCTACCAAAAGAAGGACCATGGTCTCCACCGGCGACCGCTCCGCCAAGATACGCACATACAACTACCCCCAGGGAAGGGTCACCGACCACCGCATCAACCTCACGCTCTATAACCTGCAGTCGATACTGAACGGAGACCTCAACGAACTGATCGATAAGCTGCAGATGGCCGAAAATGCCGAGAGACTCAAAGAGAGTGAAATATAATCAACCAACCGAAAGAAAAAATGTTTATCTTTAAATCCTTTCACCAATAAAACTTTTAACCATGAAACGTTCTTTTTTTATCATCCTGATGCTGGCCGGAATTGTCCTGACTACCGGCATGAACTCCTGTAAATCCAAAAACACCAAATCCACGGAGAAGTCCGCCACCACAACCACCGTCACTCCGGAGGACCTGGGGTGGAAACTGGCAGTGCAATGCTGGACATTCAAAGAATACACTTTTGCCGAGGCCCTGCAAAAGATCAAAGAACTGGGGCTGAAATATGTTGAGATGTTTCCGGGGCAAAAAATCGGCGGCGGATATGAGGGAACCACCCTTTTCACCGCCGACGCCGATGCCCGTGCCGCCATGAAGAAACTCCTCAAAGAAAACGGCCTGACACTGGTCAACTATGGCGTGGTTCGGGGAAAAACCGACGAGGAGTGGAAACAGATCTTTGATTTTGCCAAAGATATGGGAATACAAACCCTCACCTCCGAACCCACTCCCGACCAGCTCGATTATGTTGAGAAGCTGTGTGATGAATATGGCATCAACATAGCCATTCACAACCATCCCAAACCCTCTTTCTACTGGAACCCCGACACGGTGTTGAAATATGTGAAAGGACGTTCCGAAAGAATCGGTGCCTGCGCCGATGTGGGTCACTGGGTACGTTCAGGCCTCGATCCCGTCGAATGCCTGAAAAAACTGGACGGCCGTATCATCAGCCTGCACTTCAAAGACCTGAATGAAAAATCCAGAGAAGCCCATGACGTACCCTGGGGAACCGGGATATCCAACGTGCCGGCCATGCTGAAGGTGCTGAAAGACCAGGGATTCAAAGGTGTTTTCAGCATAGAATACGAATACCACTGGAAAACTTCCATGCCCGAAATCCGCGAATCCATCAAAAACTTCAATAAAATCGTTTCGGAGCTCTGATCCCTGTTTATCGTTCCCGGATGGACATCGATACCTTATTTAATAATATACGCAGGAAAAAGAGTTTTCTGTGTATCGGGCTGGATACGGATATAAAAAAGATCCCGCACTACCTGCTGGAGGCTAAAGATCCTGTATTTGAGTTCAACAAACGGATCATTGATGCCACACTTCCTTATGCCGTGGCCTACAAGCCGAACACCGCCTTTTATGAGGTGAACGGCGAGGCGGGATGGCGCACCCTGCAAAAAACCATCGCCTGGATCCGGGAAAAGGATCCTTCTGTTTTCATCATTGCCGATGCCAAACGGGGAGACATAGGCAACACCTCCCGCCTGTATGCCCGGGCCTTTTTCGAGACGCTGGATGCAGATGCCCTGACGGTAGCCCCTTACATGGGGAGGGACTCCGTCCTTCCTTTTCTGGAATATGAGGACAAGTGGGTGATTCTGCTGGCGCTGACCTCCAATCCCGGTGCCGAGGATTTTCAGTTTTTTTACAGTGAAAAAGAACAAAAACATCTTTACCAAAAGGTGTTACAGGAAGCCTCTTCCTGGGCGCCGCCCGGCCGCATGATGTTTGTCACCGGCGCCACGCGGGCCGAGAAGCTGACGGACATAAGAAAATGGGTGCCCCGTCACTTCTTGCTGGTGCCCGGCGTGGGCGCCCAGGGCGGCAGTCTGGAAGAGGTGGCCCGGTATGGTATGAACGAACAGTGCGGCCTGCTGGTCAACTCCTCCCGCGGCATCATCTATGCCGGACACGAAAAGGACTTCGCCATGAAAGCCGCCGCGGCTGCCCGGGACCTGCAACAACAGATGGAACAACAGCTCCGGCAAAAAGGGATTATCTGAACGTATCATGTCTCTCCCGAAGGAAGAACTGTTACATTTTATCTGGCAGCAAAAGCTGTATGACACCGGAAAAATGTTCACCGCCGGCGGTGAACCGCTGGAGGTGATCTCCCCCGGACAGCCCAACAAAGACGAAGGACCCGATTTTCTGGAGGCCCGCGTCCGGATTGGCGATATGCTGTGGGCCGGCAATGTGGAGATACACAAAAAAGCCTCCGACTGGTTCCGCCATGGCCATCTCCATGACCCCCTGTACGACTCCGTGATCCTGCATGTGGTCCTGGAAAACGATAACCCGGTCACCCGTTCCAACGGCGAGGTGATCCCCGCTTTCGAACTCTCCTTCGACCCTGCCCTGCAGGAAAAGTACGAGTCCCTGATGAAAAAACACAGCTGGGTGGCCTGCCGGGACGACCTCCACCGCATCGACCCTTTTGTCGTCAAACACTGGCTGGGAAGTCTGGTAATCGAACGGCTGGAGCAACATACCGCCGGCATACGGCAGGAACTGGAAGAGACCGGGAACGACTGGGAAGAAGTACTCTACCGTTTTCTGGCACGGGGATTCGGGCTAAAGGTGAATGCCCGGCCTTTTTACCTGACCGCCCGTTCGCTGCCTCTGAAATACCTGGCCAAACACCGGGATAACCTGATGCAGGTGGAAGCCATGCTGTTCGGGCAGGCCGGCCTGCTGGACGACAGCCTCTTCGGGGACGATTATTACGAGTCGTTGAAAAAAGAATATCATTATCTGCAAAAAAAATTCTCCCTTACGCCTGTCGCCGGCCCTTACTGGCGGCAGATGCGCATGCGCCCTTCCGCTTTCCCTGCCATACGCATCGCCCAGTTTGCCCGTTTCATCCACCGCCACGAACATGTTTTCTCCAGGGTAATGCACAACCCCACCCTCCCGCAATTGGAATCGCTGTTCAACATCACCCTTGACGGATACTGGGACACCCATTACCTGTTCAACAAACCTTCCAAAAAACAAAAAAAGAGCTTTGGGAAACAGGCCTTCCGCACCCTGATGATCAACGTGATCATCCCTTTTTATTTCATCCACGGCAAGATCACGGGAAACGATGAGCTCAGGGAAAAAGCACTGGACCTGCTGGAAAAAATGCCGGCTGAAAAAAACCGCATCATCCGTTTGTGGGAAGAAACAGGGATCCATGCCGGCAATGCCTTTTATTCGCAGGCATTGCTGCAACTGAAAAACTCCTATTGCAACCCGGGCAGGTGCCTGGAGTGTCGCATCGGCATGAAAGTGATGACACACGGCCTCCCCCGCTGAAAAAATTTCCTTACTTTTGTTTTTTTCACAACCTCCTGCTCACACCATGCACAGGCATCAGATCACATCGGAAACGGAAAGCAGCAAATTGTCCCTGCGTCTGGCCATCATCCTGCTGATAGCCCTGGTCACTCTCGGGATATCGGGATACATGGTGCTGGAAGGCTATTCTTTTTTGGATGCTTTTTACATGACCATGATCACGGTATCCACCGTAGGGTTCAGGGAAGTGAAAACGCTCTCCGACCCCGGAAAGATCTTTACCATCTTGCTGATCATCTTCAGTTTTGGTATCTTCGTCTTCGCGATCTCCAACCTGACGCGCTATTTGCTGGAGGGGATCTTCAGAAACACTTTTTTATTAAAACGAATAAAAAACAAAATCAGGAAATTGGAAAATCATATCATTTTATGCGGTTACGGCCGCAACGGCCGGCAGGCAGCCAAAGAGCTGAAGGATCACGGAAAAGATTTCGTGGTGATCGAGAACAACCCGCTCCATTTGGAAGATCTGGAGGACGAGCGGAATTTTCTGGTCATTGAGGGTGACGCCACCCAGGAGGAAGTGTTGCTGGAGGCGGGGCTGCAACGGTCCGGAGCCCTCATCACCACCCTGCCCAACGATGCGGATAATCTTCTGATCGTCATCACGGCACGCCAGTTCAACCCCGGCATGACCATTATCAGCAGAGCCTCCGACGAACGGGCCGAGAAAAAACTGAAACGCGCCGGCGCCACCAATGTCATCATGTCGGATAAAATCGGCGGACAAAGAATGGCCAAGCTGGTTGTCCAGCCCGACGTAGTGGAGTTCCTCGAGAAGATCATGCTGCAAAGCACCTCCGACGTGAACCTCGAAGAGATATCCTGCGACGAAATGTGCACTCTGTTTCACCACAAATCTATCCGGGAACTGGGCATACGCAATAAATCCGGCGCCAATATCATCGGCATGAAGAAAAATGAAGAGTACCTGTTCAACCCCGACCCGGATGTGATCCTCGATAAAACGGATAAACTCTTTGTCCTGGGCGATCCGGAGCAGATCGCCCTGATGAAAAAACTTCTCCGCCAGGGAGAGATATAACCCCCGGGAGCTCCAGGCAAACCCTTGTTTTTCAAATAATCCGAATAAATTTTCTCCGGGATGTTGGTTTAATTAAAAAAAACCGTAATTTTGCAAATCCTTTATAACGGGTTTATAAATCGTTTAAAGAGTAGCAGAATTAAGTATTTAACGGCAGAAAAGAAACAGGAATTTTTCAAAAAGTATGGGAAGTCGGCAGAAGATACCGGCTCAATTGAAGGACAGATCGCTCTGTTTACCTTCCGGATCGCTCATTTGACAGAGCATCTGAAAAAGAACAAAAAAGACTATTCCACACAGCGTGCCTTGCTGAAGCTTGTCGGCAAACGCCGCAGGCTGCTTGATTATCTGAAACAAAGGGATATAGAACGTTACAGGAGTCTCATCAAAGATCTAAAGATCAGAAAGTAAACAAAGGGAGGCAATTGATACCGATTGCCTTTTTTTGTATTTTATTCAATCAATATTCAATTCATCAGTATTTAATTTATTCACACAATGTCAGATATTTATACAAAAACGATCGATCTGGGCGACGGCCGTGAGATCGTGCTGGAAACAGGCAGGCTTGCGCGGCAGGCCGACGGGGCCGTTCTTCTGAAGATGGGACGCACCATGTTGCTGGCCACCGTCGTCTCGGCCAAAGAAGCCAGAGAAGATGTGGACTTTATGCCCCTCTCCGTCGATTACAAGGAAAAATTCGCCAGCCTGGGACGTATCCCCGGCGGTTTTATGAAAAGGGAGGCCCGCCCCTCCGATTATGAGGTGCTGGTGGCCCGTCTTGTGGACCGCGTGCTGAGACCTTTGTTCCCGGAAGATTACCATGCCGATACCTTTGTCAATATCAACCTGATCTCCGCCGATAAAGACACCATGCCAGACGCCCTGGCCGGACTGGCTGCCTCGGCAGCGCTGGCCGTTTCCGACGTGCCTATTCAGGAACCCATCTCCGAAGTGAGGGTGGGCAGAATGAACGGCGAGTTCATTATCAACCCTTCTTTCTCCCAACTGGAAGAGTGTGACATAGACATCATCGTCGGCGCCACCAAAGACAACATCATGATGGTCGAAGGTGAAATGAAAGAGGTCTCCGAAGCGGATATGCTCGAAGCCATGAAATTCGCTCACGAAGCCATCAAGAAACAATGCCGGGCACAGGAAGAAATGATGAAAGACCTGAACATTGTGAAAAGGGAATATCAAGGGGATGAAGACGATGAAGTCCTGAAAGAAAAAGTGGAAAAGGAAACCTACGACAAGGTGTATGCCATTGCCAAAGAAGCCATCCCCGATAAGCATAAACGGACGGATGCGTTCGACCGCGTGCGGGAGGATTTTCTCTCACAATACAGCGAAGAAGAGCGGGCAGAGGTGGAGCCCCTGGTAAAAAAATATTTCCACGACATACATAAAAGGGCGGTGCGCCGTCTGATCCTGGACGAAGGGATCCGTCTCGACGGCCGGAAAACCGACCAGATCAGGCCCATCACCTGCGAGGTGGATTTCCTCCCGGCGGCCCATGGCTCCGCTCTTTTCACCCGCGGAGAGACCCAGTCGCTGACCACCGTGACCCTGGGCACCAAGCTGGATGAGAAGATCATTGATGAGGTGCTGGTGCAGGGCACCGAGAAGTTTGTGCTGCATTACAACTTCCCGCCTTTCTCCACGGGCGATGCCCGTCCCAACAGGGGCGTAAGCCGCCGCGAGATCGGCCACGGCAACCTGGCCCACCGCGCTCTGAAGAATATGCTGCCGCCCGAAAGCGAAGTGCCGTACGCCATACGTGTGGTGTCCGACATCCTCGAATCCAACGGCTCTTCTTCCATGGCTACCGTATGTGCCGGCACCCTGGCGCTGATGGATGCCGGGATACAGATAAAAAAACCGGTCTCGGGGATCGCCATGGGGCTGATCACCGACAGCGACAGCGGGAAATATGCCGTTCTCTCCGATATCCTGGGCGATGAGGACCACCTGGGAGATATGGACTTCAAGGTAGCCGGCACACGCGACGGCATCACCGCCACACAGATGGACATCAAAGTGGACGGCCTCTCTTACGAGATCCTGGAAAAAGCACTCGCCCAGGCCAAAGAGGGCAGACTGCATATTCTGGACATCATGGAAAACACCATAGATGAACCCAGGCCCGATCTCAAGCCGCACGCCCCCAGGATCATACAGATGACCATCCCGAAAGAGATGATCGGCCCGCTGATCGGCCCCGGAGGAAAGATCGTCCAGGAGATCCAGCGCGAAACCAATACCACCATCGTGATCGAGGAGATCAGTGAAGTGGGCGTGGTGGATATCTATGGGGAGAACAAGGAAGCCATAGACAAAGCCGTCAAACGCGTCAACGATATCGTGGCCCTGCCCGAGGTGGGTGCTACCTATAAAGGCATCGTCAAATCCATCGTGCCCTTTGGCGCCTTCGTAGAAATCATGCCCGGCAAAGAAGGATTGCTGCATATCTCCGAAATCGCCTGGAAAAGAGTCAATGACGTGAATGACATCCTGAAAGAAGGTGAAGAAGTGGAAGTGAAACTCATCGGCCAGGATGAGAAAAACGGGAAAATGAAACTCTCCATGAGAGCCCTTCAGCCCAAACCCGAAAACTACCGGGAGGAACACCGGGATCACCGCCCGCACCGGGACCACCGGGATCACCGGGATCACAGAAGATCACACGGCCCCTCCCACAGGCATGACAAACCCGGGGATTCCAATTAATTTTTGGGAAACAATATGCAATCAGGTCATGAATTTTCATGACCTTTTTTTGTATCTTTCACCCTCATTTAGCATGGACAGGATGGAAAAACGTTCGGAAAAAATGGAGCCGGCCCTCCGAAATATGAAGCTGCCCGTCATGAAAGGCAGGTTCCTGCGCCTGGACCGTTTCCTGCGCATGACCGATAACCTGGACCATCAGCCCTACTGCCCGGAATGCCGCTCCCTGGCAGACAATGCGGAAAAACTGGCCGGGCAATCCGTACAAAACGAAGATGAGTTCCGGACCTTCGAAATAAAGTACCTGGATCTTTTCGGGAAGATCAACGATCATCTGAAAACATCCCACGGCTACCGCATCCCCAACTATTTCCTCTCCCTCTATACCCTGATCTATGCCCTGGTGGGGACAGGGGCCGGATTGTTCGTCGTGTATATGGGCCATAGCGGGGATTTCGGAGACTGGAGCTACGGCACCGGCGGACTGCTGGGCTTTATCGCCGGCGTGATCACCGGCCGCATCACCGGGCACCGCAAAGACCGGCAAATGAAAACGGAACATAAAAACCTCTACTGAAAAACATGAACAAAGGATTCCCTGAAAAAAATATTTTATCATGAAAATAACTATGCAGATAAAAAAGGCTTTTTTTACTTTCCTGTTTTTAGGCGGAGTTATTTTGATGACGGTTTCCTGCTCCTCCGGCCGCTTACACTACCCCGAAGCACGGAAAACAGACCAGACGGATGACTATTTCGGGGTCAAGGTCCCGGATCCGTACCGCTGGCTGGAAAACGACACCTCCAAAGAAACAGAGGCCTGGGTGCGGGAAGAAAACAAAGTAACTTTCGGATATCTGGAGAAGATCCCCTACAGGGACAAAATTAAGAAACGCCTGGAAGAGCTGTGGAACTATCCCAAAATGTCCTCTCCCTGGAAAGAAGGAGGTTATTATTTCTATGCCAAAAATGACGGGTTGCAGAACCAGAGCGTTTACTATATTCTGAAAGAGCCGGACGGCGAACCCCGCGTGATCCTCGACCCCAACAAATTATCTGCCGACGGCACCGTGGCACTGCGTAATTTTTCAGTCTCTCCGGACGGAAAGTACCTGGGCTACGGCATCTCCCGCAGCGGCTCCGACTGGCAGGAGTTTTTCATTCGCGACATTCAATCCGGCAAAGACCTGCCCGACCACCTGCAATGGATCAAATTCTCGGGGATTGCCTGGGCCGGCGACGGGTTTTATTACAGCCGTTATGCTCAGCCCGTCAAAGGACAGGAACTGGTGGCGGCCAACCGCAACAACAAAGTGTATTATCATAAGGCAGGAACATCCCAGGAAAAAGACCGGCTGGTTTATGAAGATCCCGGACACCCCGACTGGAGTTTTTCTCCCGCAGTGACCGAGGATCAGCACTATCTGGTCATTTCCGTCACACGGTCGACCAGTGGCAACGCCCTGTACATTAAAAACCTCAAACAAAAAGAGGCCCCCCTGGTAAAACTGGTTGAAAACTTTGACCATGATTACTGGGTCATTGACCACTCAGGCGACAGGTTGCTGATCATGACCAATGACGGGGCACCCAGGTACAGACTCATCGCATTGAGGGACAACGACCTGAATATGGAACACGCCATAGAGGTAATCCCGGAAAATGAAAAAGAGGTGCTGACGGGAGTAGCTCCCGGCGGAGGAAAACTGATCGCCGAATACCTGAAAGATGCCCACTCCGTCCTGAAAGTCTTTGACACGGACGGACAATTCCTCCACGAAGTGTCCCTGCCGGGGATCGGCTCGGTGGGAGGGTTCCATGCCAAAGCGGAAGAAAACCTGGCGTTTTACACCTTCACTTCTTTCACCTTCCCCTCCGTCGTGTACAAGTATGATATCGCCGGGAACCGTTCTGAAGTCTATTTCAAGCCGGATATCAACTTCGATTTTGACAATTATGTCACCGAACAGGTCTTTTATTTCAGCAAAGACAGCACCCGCATCCCTATGTTCATCGTTCACCGCAAGAACCTGAAACGGAATGGGAAAAACCCCACGCTGCTATATGGCTACGGGGGATTCAACATCAGTCTGACCCCTTCTTTCAGCATCTCCCGGCTGGTGTGGCTGGAAAACGGAGGCGTCTATGCCCTGGCCAATCTGCGGGGGGGCGGTGAGTATGGCGAAGAATGGCACCGCGCCGGCACCAGGATGCACAAACAAAATGTTTTCGACGATTTCATCTATGCTGCCAAATATCTGATCAACAACCATTACACCTCGCCGGACTACCTGGCGATACAGGGAGGATCGAACGGGGGACTGCTGATCGGGGCGGTTGTCAACCAGGCCCCGCAACTGTTTCGCGTGGCCCTGCCCGCTGTCGGGGTGATGGACATGCTCCGGTACCATAAATTCACCATCGGCCGCTACTGGGCCTCCGATTACGGCACCAGTGAGGAGAGCAAAGAGATGTTTGAATATCTTTACCACTACTCTCCGCTGCACAACATCCGCGGGGGAAAACCCTATCCGGCCATGCTGATCACCACTGCCGACCATGACGACAGGGTGGTGCCCGCCCATAGCTTTAAATATGCGGCAACGCTGCAGGCCGCCTATAAAGGGAAAAATCCCATCCTTATACGTATCGAGACAAAAGCCGGTCACGGCGGCGGCAAACCTACGTCAAAACGCATCGAGGAAGCCGCGGATACTTATGCCTTCACATTTTATAATATGGGAATAACACCGAAATACTGAACATCACTTATCAAAGTAAAACGAAACCGGGTATCCCTTCCGGACCTTCGTTTATCTTCATGGATGAATGAAAAACAAAAACAAATACAACTATCTGGTGATCGAAGGCAATATCGGCGCCGGCAAGACCTCCCTGGCTACCATGATCGCCCGGGATTACGGGGCCCGGCTGATCCTGGAACAGTTTGACGACAACCCTTTTCTCGCAAAGTTCTATGCCCGGCCGGAAAGATACGCTTTCCCCCTCGAGATGTCCTTCCTGGCCGAAAGATACAACCAGCTTAAACATGAGCTGGCTCATCCCGAACTGTTCACTACCTTTACCATCGCCGATTATTATTTTTCCAAATCCCTGATCTTTGCCCAGAATAACCTCAAAAGGGATGAGTATAACCTCTATAAACAGATCTTTTCCATAATATATGAGACCCTTCCGCGTCCCGACCTTTATGTTTATCTGCATGCATCTGTTGAAAAGCTGCTGAAGAACATAGCCGAACGGGGCAGGGAATATGAAAAACATATCAGGCCGGAATACCTGGAAAAAATTCAACAGGGGTATTTCAGGTTTATGCAACAAGAGAAAAAGATCCCTTTTCTGGTGGTGGACATCAATCGTATTGACTTTGTCAAAAACAGAGAAGATTACAACAAATTAACGACTCTGATTTTTTCCGGGGATTATCCCCGCGGGATCACCCGAAAAACGGTCTGACTTTTTCAGGCCATTCACACGGAAAACATAGTTATTCGGTGTTTTTTAATAAAAAATTACCGGATTTTTTTTTTTTTTTGCAAAACTTAGTAGTTTTGTAATTATATGTGAGAATTTTATTAACACGAACCAAATAACTCTTTAATTATGAAAAGACTAATTTATGTATCCCTTGTGATTGTTACAGCTGTGGTTTTCTCCAGTTGTGCCGGTCTGAATAAAATGAAAAAAGAAGCCGGGAACATCAGCTACCAGGTTACGCCCAAGGTGCTTGAAGAACATGCCGGAAAAGTGAAAGTCAGCATCACGGGACAGTTCCCTGAGAAGTACTTCAACAAAAAGGCAACTGTTATCGCAACACCTGTATTGGTGTATGATGGCGGCGAGAAGGCTTACACTCCTGTCACCCTTCAGGGAGAAAAAGTGGAAGCCAATAACAAAACCATCAGCTATACCGGTGGCAAATTTTCCTATAACGGAGAGATCGACTACTCCGACAGCATGAGAATATCTCATCTGGTGCTCAGGGCCAAGGCTTCCATCAAAGATAAGTCTGTCGATTTTGAGCCCGTTCCACTGGCGGACGGGGTCATTGCCACTCCCACCCTGGTTAAGAAAATGGCAAGACCCATCTATATGCCCGACCACTACCAGCGGATCGTTCCCAAAAGCGGCGAGGCCGATATCAACTTCCTCATCAACCGGTATAATATCCGCCGCTCCGAGCTGAAATCAGAGGATGTAATCCACCTGCTCGGTTTCATCCAGGAAATGGCATCTACCCCGAACCTGAAATATACAGGCACGGAGATCCATGGTTATGCCTCTCCCGACGGACCTTACAAGTTCAATGACAAACTCAGTAAGAAGCGTGCCCAGGTGGTGGATAAGCATATGAAAAAATCCCTGAAGACCAATAAAATAATGTCGGGTAAGGACGTGAAATTCACCGATCAGTCCACAGCCGAAGACTGGGAAGGGTTCAAAAAACTGGTCGCCGCTTCCAATATGAAAGACAAAGATCTCATCCTGCGCGTTCTTTCCATGTACTCCGATCCGGAAGTGCGTGAAAAAGAGATCAAAAATATGGCAGAAGCTTATGATGTGCTGAAAAAAAGTATCCTGCCCGAGTTGCGCCGTTCTGTTATCCGCATCAATGCCGACCTGATCGGACTGTCCGACGAACAGATCCTGAACTATATTGAAACCAAGCCCGACACACTGTCACTGGAAGCTATGCTTCATGCCGCAGGCCTGGTCAAGGATCTTGACAAAAAGTTGAAATATTATGAGATGGCTTTCAATAAAGAGCCCAGGTGTATCCGCGCCATCAACAACATAGGCGCTGTCTACCTGGCCATGGGTAAAGTGGATCAGGCCGAAACAGCCCTGAAAAAAGCCCAGGCCATAAAAGACATCGATCCGGTGAAAAACAATATGGGTTTCGTCGAACTCCTGAAAGGAAACCTCGACAAAGCTTCCGAATATTTCACCTCCATGCAGACCCCCACCAAAGAGTCTAACTTCGGATTGGGGACCATCGCCATCATTAACGGGAAATATCAGGATGCCGTCAATTACTTCGGCTCCGAACCCTCCTTCAACGCAGCGCTCGCCAAACTGCTCAACGGCGATGTTCAGGGTGCCAAGAGCACGCTGGATGCCATCGACCACGAATGCAAATGGAAAGAATACCTGAAAGCCGTCGTCGGAGCCCGTCTCGGTGATGACACCCTGGTCTTCCAATCCCTGAAGAAATCGACAGGCATGGATCCCAAAATGAAAGAGTTGGCCAAAACCGATATGGAATTTGCCAAATACTTCGAAAACGATCAATTCAAAGCGATTGTACAGTAACAGAAAATATAGTTAAGAAAAAAGAGCGGCCGGAACGGGCCGCTCTTTTTTTTATCTCATTTCCCCCGGCTTCTTCAACTTCAGGAAAAAATCCCACAGCACAATACCCACACTCACGGATATGTTGAAAGAATGCTTGGTGCCTGCCTGCGGAATCTCAAGGCACCCGTCGCTCATGTCCACGATCTCCTGGGCTACCCCTTTTACTTCATGTCCGAAGATCAGAGCAAACCGTCCCCGCGGATCCGGCCTGAATTCCTCCAGCGAAATACTTCCCTCGGCCTGCTCCACCGACATCACGGTATAACCCTCTTCGTGAAGCTTGTGTACGGCTTCCGCAGTATGCTCAAAATACTCCCAGGGCACCGACTCGGTGGCTCCTAGAGCCGTTTTACGTATCTCCCGGTGGGGAGGGGTGGCCGTGATACCACACAGATAGACCGCCTCGGTCAGGAAACCGTCGGCCGTGCGAAAAACAGATCCGATGTTGTTGAGGCTCCGTACATTGTCCAGCACCACCACCACCGGAAACTTGTGCGCACGCCGGTATTCAGCAACACTCTTGCGGCCCAGCTCCTCATTCCTTAATTTCCTGAACTTATTCCTCTCCATAACGTAATTATTTAGCAATGCTTTTATATTTGTTAAGATGATTATTATTTATCCTTAATTTTATCCCCCACCCCCCTTCCCCCTCCCCCAGGAGGGAGGGGGTTAATAATCATCTTTACATGATGTTTTCCGTTTTATTGTCTTTGACTGTTACCGGGTCTTTTCTCATGGTGGACATATCCTTATATGATACGCGAATAATAGCCCCTCTCCTGGGAGGGGTTGGGGAGGGATACCGTAAAAAAATTATAAACCAATAGATTTATCATATGAACGTTTCGTTATTTAGAACCCAGCTAAACAGTTACTCCATAACTATATTCCCTGCCGGCAAAAATACAGATAAATCCGTCATTCTGTATTATATCCCGGTGAGAGATAAAAAAACCGACCCGTTGAAAAACATATTTGATTTCTCTGTGAAAAAAATTACTTTTGAGGTTCATTTTTAAAAGGTATATCCAAATGAACATACACGAATATCAAGGAAAAAATATTCTGAAAAGTTACGGGGTAACCATTCAGGAAGGGATCGTCGCCGACACTCCTGAAAAAGCGGTGGATGCAGCCAAGGAACTCAGCAAACAAACCGGCACCAAACTGTGGGTCATCAAAGCCCAGATCCATGCCGGCGGCCGGGGCAAAGGAGGCGGCGTCAAGCTGGCCAAAAGCATTGACGAAGTCAAGGAACTGGCAAAAAAGATGATCGGCATGACCCTGGTAACCCACCAGACAGGCCCCGAAGGAAAAGTCGTCCATAAGATCCTGGTGGCCGAAGATGTTTACTATCCCGGCGATTCCGACATCAAAGAGTTTTATATGAGTGTGTTGCTGAACCGCCAGACCGGCAGAAATGTGATCATGTACTCCACCGAAGGAGGCATGGACATCGAAACGGTGGCGGACAAAACCCCCCACCTGATCTTCCGGGAAGAGGTGGACCCCTCGGTGGGGCTGCTGGGCTTCCAGGCCCGGCGCATCGCTTTCAACCTGGGCCTGAGCGGAAAAGCTTTCAAGGAAATGGTACGTTTCGTCACAGCCCTCTATACCGCTTATGAAAAAACCGACAGCTCCCTTTTTGAGATCAATCCCGTTCTGAAAACCTCGGACGACAAGATCCTGGCCGTGGACTGTAAGGTCAACCTGGATGACAATGCCCTGTTCCGCCACAAGGACTACCTGGAGCTCCGCGACCTGGCCGAAGAAGACCCCTCCGAGGTGGAAGCCAGCAAACACGACCTCAACTTCATCAAACTGGACGGTAATGTGGGATGCATGGTCAACGGCGCCGGACTGGCCATGGCCACCATGGACATCATCAAACTCTCCGGCGGACAACCGGCCAATTTCCTCGACGTGGGAGGCACAGCCAACGCCGAAACGGTGGAAGCCGGCTTTCGCATTATTCTGAAAGAAGAAAACGTCGAAGCCATCCTGATCAATATCTTCGGCGGCATCGTCCGTTGCGACCGCGTGGCCCAGGGCGTCGTCGATGCTTATCACTCGGTGGGAAACATCAACGTGCCTGTGATCGTCAGACTGCAGGGCACCAATGCCGAAGAAGGGAAAAAACTTATCGACGAGTCGGGATTGAAAGTCTATTCGGCCATCACCCTGCAGGAAGCTGCCGACAAGGTGAAAGAACTGGTGGGATAACCTCTCTTTACCCTCACTTTTTTATCACCAGGGTGCCGGCGATCATGTCATGCAGGGCCTGTTTTTTCTCGGTAAGACCGGCAAGAATATAACCGATATACAGGGTCATATTCGAGATAAACTTACTGAAATACCTCGCCGTCGCCTTGCCAAAAGAGATCCGGTTCCCTTCCAGATCCGTAACAAGGAGATTCAACGCCATCTTCCCCAGGGTAGCCTGTGTTTTGGAAGATTGCATAAACGCATAATATAACCAACCCAGCAGCAGGTTGATCGTAACCAATAAAAAGACCATTCCCAGAATCCCTGCGATTCCAAAAAACATCATCTCATCATTCCCCGTTCTGTTTTCCAGGCCTACGGCGGATAATACAATCCCCCCGATGAAGGGCAGCGAGACAATAAACCCCGCAAACTGCAATATTAAATAATCAATCAGATAAGCCACAAACCGGAGCCAGAATCCGGCATAACGAAACTCCTTTTTGTTTTCTTCCGGTAAAGTTTCCATATTTGTAAATATTTTTTCTTATTGACGAATATACGAAATTTTCATTACAACTGGTTTTCAATATTTTTTGCCCGAAATACCATTCCTTTGAAAAAATTTATCCTCTTCATAATCATTTCCTTTTTCCCGGGGGGTCTACTTCCGGCACAAAAATATTCCGGACCCTCTCGTTTTTCTGCCGGTGCCGGTGGCGGGATCTTCTTATTGTTCGGTGATATCGGAAACATGGGTATAGGTTACAATGCCCACGTAACGGGAACCTGGTCCCCGAAAAACAACTGGTCATTCCGGTTGTCCGTCCTGTACGGAAAAGTGTCGGACAGCGACAAAGGCACTACCAACGCCAGCCGCAACTATGCTTACAGTACCACGCTGTGGCAACCCTCGGTATATGCACTCTATACCTTTTTTACCGAAAAACACCGGGGATATAATAAAAAAAGAATGGTCGGCTACTGGGACCGCTGGCGTGTGGATGTGATCGGAGGCGTGGCCCTGCCCCATGCCGGTGTCATTCCGGGAAATAATTTTGTGCCTGCCGACCCCTCACACCTGAAAGGATTCTACGTAGCCATTCCTTTCGGCGCCGGCATACAGTACGGTATCTCCGAGAATCTTGCCCTCAGAGGAGAACTGACCCCCCAGTTCATGCTGTCGGACTATATAGACGGCTTCTCCTCTCCCTATTCCGAAGCAAATGATTTCATTTACATGATAAACTTAACCCTGGTGTATAATTTCCCGGTAAAACACAAACAAGGCTCCGTTTACTGCCCATACGAAAAATAATCCCTCCGGGAAAAACCCCTCTCCGGCCTCCTTTTTCCATGATCACGGCCTGTTAAAGCAATTTTATTTAGAAACATTATAAATTTCAGGAAGAATTGCGACATTTGGTAAATTCTGTTATATATTTGCTGACAGGAAAATCATTATGAATGATTATACATACATAGCATGCATGATGACCGGCCGGGAAGGCCGAATGCGCAGCTTTACCGCTGGCACCGCTACTATGACTACAACCCCGTAAGGGGTATGTAATGATTTTTTATCCGGAACACATATATAGTTATAACTACCTGCAATATTAGCAACATATTGTTTGTTTTCTCCTGTCTGTTCTTTTTCCGGAAAAAAAGAAAGCATGAAAGCAGAAAAAATAAAAATGACCATGAAAATATTAAAATTCGGAGGATCTTCCCTGGCTTGTGCCGGGTGCATAAAAAGAGTGAAAAGGATCATTCTCAGCCGTATTAATCCTGCCGGCATGGTGGTTGTCCTGTCGGCCATGGGGAATACGACCGATCTGCTGAGCCGTGCGGGAGAGTTGGCGGCCGCCGGCGATGAGGCCTGGTCCGCGCCACTGAAAGAGATCGAAGACAAGCACATCCGGTGGATCCATGACCTGATCCCCGTAACCAGTCAGAGCCGTATCCTCTCCCGTGTAAAGAAGATCCTGAACGACCTGGAAGATCTGACCAACGGGATTTTCCTGACGCGCGACCTGTCCATAAAAACACGTGACAAGTTGCTGGGATTCGGAGAGATCCTCTCCTCGCTCATCCTCTACGAGGCCCTGAAAGCGGACGATCTCTCCGTCAATCTGCTTAATGCCCGTGATCTGATACGTACCGATGACAAGTTCGGGCAGGCCGTGGTGAATATGGAGATCACCTACAAGCTCCTGCGCCGGCATATAAAAAAAGGCAACAACTACATCATGCCCGGGTTTATTGCCTCTACCATGACGGATATACCCACCACACTGGGCCGGAACGGATCAGACTATACGGCAGCGTTGGTTGCCGGCGCACTGAAAGCCAAAGAGCTGGAGATATGGACCGATGTTTCGGGCGTGATGACTGCCGATCCGAGGATAGTAAAACAGGCCCGTCCCATTGAAAGCCTCACTTACGAAGAAGCCATGGAGCTCTCCACCTTCGGCGCCAGGATCATCCATCCGCCGGCCATACAGCCCCTCCTGCACGAAGGCATCGACATACGTATCCTCAACACCTTCGCCCCGGATGACCCGGGCACACTCATTACCAACAATATCCGGGGACATGAACACCCCGTAAAGGGAATATCCGGTATCGACCGTCTGGTGCTGCTCACCCTCTCGGGCACCAGTGTCTCCGGCCCCTCGGGCATCGCCGCACGCCTGTTCCGCCTGCTGAGCAACCAGTCGGTGGATGTGGTCTTCCTCACCCAGGCCTCCTCCGAATACTCCATCACCTTCGGGATCCCCGAAGACCACCTCGACCTGGTCCTCTCTCTCATACGCGATGAGTTCTCCCTGGAGATGAAATACAACCGCATTAATCCCGTGGAGGTGGAGACCAATCTCGCCATGGTCGCCCTCGTGGGAAACAACATGAAACGCAGCATAGGCCTCTCCGGAAAGACTTTCTCGGCGTTGGGACGCAACGGCGTAAACGTGATCGCCATCGCACAGGGATCCACCGAAAGAAATATCTCGGTGGTCGTCAGCAGGAAAGACCTCAAAAAAGCCATGAATGTCCTGCATGAAACATTCTTCCTGTCACAATACAGAAAAGTCAACCTCTTTGTCGTGGGTGTGGGAAATGTTGGAAAGACCCTGTTGCAGCAGATCGCAGCACAGAGAACATATATGCAGGAAGAGTTCTCTATCGTATTCACCCTGGCCGGTGTTGCCAACAGCCGCAAGATGCTGCTCGACTACGACGGGATCAATCTGGACAACTGGGAAAAACAACTCGATGAAAAGGGAAAACCCACGGACATGGCTGCGTTCGTCAGAAAAATAAAAAACTATAACCTCCGCAACAGCGTCTTTGTGGACAATACGGCCAGCGCCGAAATACCCGGATGGTATGAAGAGATCCTGAACGCCAGCGTCTCTGTCGTCGCCTCCAATAAAACAGGTATAGCGGCCGACTATCCCGTATATCTGAAAAACCGGAACCTCGCGAGAAAAAGAAATGTGTCCCTGCTCTTTGAAACCAATGTGGGCGCCGGACTGCCCGTGATCAAAACCATGAACGACCTGGTACAAAGCGGCGACCGGATACTGCGCATTGAAGCGGTTTTGTCAGGGACCCTGAACTTTATCTTCAACCATTTCAATGAACACCATCCTTTCTCGGAAACAGTAAGAGAAGCCATGCGAAAAGGCCTTACCGAACCGGACCCGCGTATTGACCTCAGCGGAGAGGATGTAGCACGGAAAATACTGATCCTGGCACGCGAGGCAGGCGCTGTGATGAACATCGGAGAAGTGAAAAGAGATGCTTTCCTTCCCGGCGAGTGCCTGCAGGCAAAAACGCCGGATGAGTTCCTGGCATTGCTGGAAAAACATGACGGTTATTTTGAGCGGATCAGGAAAGAGGCGGCAAACGAAGGCAAAAGCCTGCGTTATGTGGCCGAGTATGAGGAAGGAAAAGCCTCCATCGGCCTGAAAAAGGTAGCTCCTGTCCACCCTTTCCATCACCTGGCCGGAAAAGACAATATCCTGCTGATCACCACCGAGAGATACAAATCGCAACCCCTGGTGATCCAGGGTGCCGGCGCCGGCGCCGAAGTCACCGCCGCCGGCGTGTTCGGCGATATCATGCGGACAGTACACTGATTTCCTTTTAATTTATAATCATATTCTATGGATTCCTTGAAAATATTTGTGCCGGCCACCGTCTCCAACGTAACTTGCGGATTTGACATCCTGGGTTTCCCTGTGGAAGCCCCCGGCGATATCATGACTTTTCGTAAAACAACGAAAAAGGAAGTACGTATAACGCATATCAGCGGTGCGGATCATCTCCCCTATGAAACCCATCGTAACATCGCCGGCATCGTAGCACAAAAGATGCTGGAAGACAACGGCATGCCTTTCGGTCTGGAGATAACACTCGATAAAGGCATCATGCCGGGCAGCGGGATCGGCTCCAGCGGCGCCAGTGCTTCCGGCACGGCCTTTGCCGTCAACAGGCTGCTGGACAATCCTTACACCGACATAGAGCTGGTACCCTACGCCATGCTGGGGGAGATCAGCGCCTCCGGCACACGCCATGCCGACAATGTGGCTCCGGCACTCTACGGAGGCATCGTCCTGATCCGCAGTTATGAACCGCTCGATATCATCCGCCTCGACTCTCCCGAAGACCTCTATTGTACGATCTTCCACCCCCTGGTGGAAATAAAAACCAGCGATGCCCGCGCCATCCTCAGAAAAAACCTCCCCCTGGACAAAGCCGTCAGACAATGGGGCAATGTGGCAGGATTGGTCACCGGCCTCCTGAAAAATGACTACCACCTGATAGCCCGCTCCATGGAAGACGTCGTGGCTGAACCGGTACGCTCGCTGCTGATACCCGATTATGATAAACTCAAACCCGCAGCCATGGACCACGGCGCCCTGGGTTTCGGCATCTCCGGATCCGGACCGGCGGTCTTTGCCCTCTCACGGGGAGAAGAGACCGCCCGAAAAGTCAGGGAAGCCATGACCCGCGCTTATCAGTCCACCGGCATCAAATTCAATACATATGTATCTAGAATTGCAAAACAAGGGGCAAAAATAGTTTCCTGATCAAATTTGTTTGATTAAATTTACACCGGATCATGAAATATATCAGCACCAACAAATCAGCGCCGCCTGTTTCCTTCCGGGAAGCGGTGATCCTAGGGCAGGCTCCCGACAGGGGGTTGTTTGTCCCTGAAGATATCCCCGTTTTTCCGGAGATCTTTTTCCGCGAACTGCCTGATCTGAGCTGGGCGGAGATCGCTTTCAGGGTGGCCAGGCCCTACACCGAAAACGACCTCCCCGATGATGTGCTGTGGAATATCATCACCGGCGCACTCAATTTTAACATCCCGCTGATACACCTCCATGACCAATACCATATCCTGGAGCTGTTTCACGGACCCACCCTGGCTTTCAAAGATGTGGGAGCCCGTTTTATGGCCCGCTGCATGGCTTATTTC
>CAZYPI010000006.1:0-23226 GCA_964649335.1 uncultured Rikenellaceae bacterium
TCTAACAACGTGGATGATAATTTGATCGAAGGGGACTTTCAGGATAAAACTGTAACGATAAATAATGTGTTAACACTCACCCCGCGTGCCAATGCACCGGATAATCCCCGGGAAGGGGAGTTGTATGTAGGATCGGACGGGACAGGTAATCATATTTATTGTTTCTTGAATGGGAATTGGGTCCAATTGGATAAATAAGATACGTTATAAACTTTATTAATGTCTTGTATATTATCATGTCAAAATTATTTTTCCATATATTTTAATTCGTTTTATAAAATAAACAATTATGAAAAAACGATTTTTATTCCTTATCATGTTAAGTAGTGCTATGTTTTTACATGCCCAGGTGCCTCAGGGAATCAGCTATCAGGCAGTGGCCCGTGATCAGTCGGGCGATGTACTCAAAAACACAAATATGACCGTACGTCTGGCCATTCTTCAGGGAGGGCCCGACGGGACGGTGGTATGGCAGGAAGACCATCCGGTGACGACCAATGATTTCGGGTTGTTTTCTTTGATGATCGGCGATCCGGATGCTTCGGCCACTGGCGGGAGTCTTTCGTCATTTGATGAGATAGACTGGTCCTTGGGCGATTATTATCTTCATGTATCGTTGGATTTGCAGGACGGAGGAGGTTTTGTTTTGCTGGGAGAGACCGCTTTGCTTACCGTACCGTATGCCTACTATGCCAGGGATGTGGAAAATAAAGATGATGCGGATGCTGACCCTGCAAATGAGATCCAGGATTTGCAGCTCAATGGCAATTTGCTGAGCCTGACGCTCAACGGCAATCCCACGATGATAGACCTGTCGCCCTATCTGGATAATACCGATGACCAGCAGTTGCAGCTCACGGGTCATACGCTTGGTATCACCGGAGGGAACACGGTGACCCTGCCTGACAATGTGAATGACGCCGATGCCGATCCGGCCAATGAGATCCAGGATCTGCAGCTGAACGGAAATATATTGACGATAACGGGAAAAACCGGTGCCACACAAATAGATCTTTCACCCTATTTGGATAATCCGGGATGGAACAGGTCAGGAGATACGCTTAATTTTACAGGAAGTGTAGCTGTGGGTACAGACCGGCCGGAGGGATCGAAGCTGGCCGTGCAGGGGGATGATGTGAACAGTGACAAGCCTTTGTTTGAGGTGAAACGAAAAGACGGCCAGACGGTGTTTGCCGTCTATAATGACTCGATCCGGATGTATGTGGATGATACCCCGGGCAAAGGATTACGCGGTGGTTTTGCCATCGGGGGATTCGACGCCGCCAAAGGCCGTGGCCGGGAGTATATGCGGGTAACTCCCGACAGTGTGCGCATCTATATTGACCAGTCACAGACCAAGGGCCCCCGGGGCGGTTTTGCCATCGGCGGGTTTGATGCCGCCAAAGGCGGCGCCGCCCGGGTAATGCAAATGAACAAGGATAATTATTTTATCGGACACGAAAGCGGAATACGGAATACTACCGGTTTATACAATGCATTTCTCGGTTATGGTACCGGGAAATCCAATACGAGCGGCAGCAATAACCTCTTTTTCGGAAATATGAGTGGTGCCAACAACACCACCGGAGATAATAATATTTTTATCGGAGACAGCGCAGGATACTATAACAGTGGCGGTTATGAAAATATATATGTCGGGCAGGCCTCGGGATTTAAAACGGCACTGGGATATGATAATGTGTATGTGGGGTATCACACCGGCTATGCCGGACACGGGCAATATAACGTTTACATAGGCCATGAGGCCGGTAAGCACAGTGACGGAGCCAGCCTGAACACCTTTATCGGGAAAAGTGCAGGGCGCGATATGGTAAACGGGGATTACAATGTAATCATCGGATGTGATGCAGGATGGAAACTTCAAAACGGGAGAAACAATGTCATTATCGGAAATAATGCCGGAGCCTCGAATGTTTCCGGCATTGGTAATGTTTATATAGGTTATGGGGTGGCCTATATGGCTACCGATTCCAATAAATTATACATTGATAACAACGGCGGTAACCGTCCGCTGATCTGGGGTGATTTCTCCGAAAACAGGGTGGAAATTAACGGAAATCCCTGGGATAATACGGAAAGCGATCTGAATTTCTTTGTGCGGGGTACGGCTGGAGGATTGTACGACTGGTTCTCCAGCAGTGATGAAAGACTGAAAAAAAATATTCAGACGATCCCCGGTGCGCTTAATAAAGTAATGCAGTTGCGGGGTGTTAACTTTGAATGGAAAGATGAAAATACGGCAGAGCCCAGCCGGCAGATGGGTTTTATTGCCCAGGAAGCCGAAAAAGTCATTCCTGAGGTGGTGAGTTTCTCCGGGAAGTATTATACTATGCAATATGCCCCTATTACCGCTTTGCTGGTGGAGGCCATCAAAGAACAGCAAAAGGTTATTGACAGGCAAAACAAAAAGATAGAAGAGTTGGAAGCATTAAAAAAGAAAGTGGATGAACTGGAAAAACGGCTGGATGCTTTAAGCAAATAGTACAGGGCGTCCGGAAGGATATATAACAAAAAGGTATCAGCGGGAAATTATTTTGCTAATATCAATATAAAACAATAATTATGAAAAGAATCTTTTCTTTTTTGTTTGTTAGTCTGGCAACAATGGTTGCCATGGCTCAGGTACCGCCTGGGATTAATTACCAGGCGGTAGCCCGTGATCAGGCGGGAAATGTACTCAAAAATACTTCTGTAACCGTCAGGCTGGCCATTCGTCAGGGAGGGCCTGACGGGACGGTGGTATGGCAGGAAGACCATCCGGTGACGACCAATGCTTTCGGGTT
Source organism: uncultured Rikenellaceae bacterium (assembly GCA_964649335.1). GTDB lineage: Bacteria > Bacteroidota > Bacteroidia > Bacteroidales > VadinHA17 > DRPN01. The sequence goes on from CAZYPI010000006.1 coordinate 2,805, forward strand.
GTTCACGCTGATGATCGGTGATCCGGATGCAACAATCACCGGCGGGACAGTGGAGTCTTTTGATGAGATTGACTGGGGCGCCGGCGATTATTTTCTGCAGGTTTCTCTGGATGCGGGCGAAGGGTTTCAGACCTTCGATCCGGTACCTTTTTTATCGGTACCCTATGCAAAGGTGGCCGGCCGTGTTACCGGCGGCTGGCAGATGGAAGCGGACACGCTGGTATATATGTCCGGTAGCGTGGCTATCGGCACCCCTTCGGCCAACGGCAGCAAGCTGGCCGTGCAGGGAGATGATGTGACCAGCTCCAAACCGTTGTTTGAGGTGAAACGGAAAGACGGCCAAACGGTTTTTGCCGTGTATAATGATTCGATACGTATGTATGTGAATGCCACACCGGGCAAGGGCCCCCGTGGCGGCTTTGCCATCGGCGGGTTCGATGCCGCAAAAGGTCCGGGCCGGGAATATATGCGGATCACTCCCGACAGTGTACGGATTTATATTGATCAGTCGAAGACCAAGGGCCCGCGCGGGGGTTTTGCCATCGGCGGCTTTGATGCCGCCAAAGGCGGCACAGCCCGGCTGATGCAACTGACCAAAGAAAACTATTTTATCGGGCATCAGAGCGGTGAAAAGATTACCACCGGCCTTTACAATCAATTCTTCGGTTTTCAGGCCGGCATGAATACTACCGAAGGGAGCAATAATATTTTTATGGGGTATCAGGCCGGTTATTCCAGTACCAAATCGTATCAAAATATTTTTATCGGGAAACAAAGCGGTTATAATACACTGGATGGTTATGGGAATGTTTACATTGGCAATGAAACGGGACATGAAAACAAATCGGGCAATTTTAATTCGTTTATCGGATACCGTAGCGGATATAATAATGAGAGTGATTATAACTCATTTTTTGGTTATCGTACAGGATACTCCAATACGGAGGGAAGTTGGAACACTTTTTTCGGTTTTCAGGCCGGCTATAGCAATACCATTGGGAATTATAACACTTTCTTAGGGCCCAATGCCGGATTTTATAATACCGAAGGTTCGTACAACTCTTATATAGGTTATTTCGCGGGATTCCGCAACCTTACCGGGGAATCCAATACCTGCATCGGCTATCAGGCGGGTTATTCGGAAGATAATGCAAACGGATCTAATAATGTAAGTATCGGCGTAAGAGCCGGATATGGGAATATGTCAGGCCATGATAATATTGCAATAGGAAATCAGGCCGGAGAAAACAATAAAAACGGGAACTTCAATATTTTTATCGGCACACAATCCGGACAAAATGCCGAAGCCAACTTTAATACGTTTGCAGGTTACATGAGCGGGACATCCACCTCAACCGGGGGATACAATGCTTTTTACGGCTACAACAGCGGTACCAGCAACACTACGGGATCGGAATGTGCTTATTTCGGTTATTCGGCCGGAGCCGGTAATACAGGTTCCGACAATACCTTTCTCGGAGGCGAAGCCGGTTATTATTCGGGGAAAGGAACCGGAAGTACATACATCGGGCTGGCTGCGGGAAGAGAGGCAACAGGCAGCCGGAATGTGTTTGTTGGCAGATATGCCGGTTATAGCCAGTCAGGGGATGATAAACTGGTGATTGAGACCAACTACCTTGGATCGGATAATCTAAACAATGCATTGATATACGGAGATTTTAATTCGGATTATATCCGTTTTAACGCAAATGTATCTGTCAAGCCCACCAGCTCATCCGGATATGCTTTATACGTATATGGTAATGTATATGCTACGGGAAGTGTGACTGAGAATTCCGATATCAGACTGAAAAAAGATATTGTTACCTATGACGGGGCCCTGGACAAAATAGCTCGTCTGAGAGGTGTTCGTTTTGATTGGAGGACAGAAGATTTCCCGGGCAGAAATTTATCGCAAGGGCCTGATATCGGTTTTATTGCACAAGAAGTCGAGAAAGTAGTCCCGCAGATCGTTACTGAAGGACCTGACGGATATAAAGCCGTTGATTATTCAAAAATGACCGTGGTACTTCTTCAAGCTATCAAAGAGCAGCAAAAACAAATCGAGGCATTGAAGCAGGAAATAGAGGCGTTGAAAGCGGCCCGGAAATAGGGCGCCGGCACATGCTTTTTGGTTTTTATATCAAAAAAATGTAACTTGTAAAAAAATTATGATAATTTTGACCATAAATACGCAGATCATGAAAAAAATAATTGTTTTATTAGGAATGTTTCTCGGGACGGTTCTGGCTTACGGACAAAGTCTCTCTCCCACGGTGGTGGCTTCGGCCGGCGGTTATTTCGACAATGGTTCCGTCAGCCTCTCCTTTACGGTGGGTGAAGTGGCCGTGACCACACTCACCGGCGGTGATATGATCCTGACACAGGGTTTCCAGCAGCCTTTCGAGCTGGATATTACCGGCGTAGATGATAATAAATCCGTGGACTGGTCGGTGAAGACCTACCCAAATCCGGTGGCCGACAACCTGAACATACGGTTTACCATTAAAAGTCCACAGGACTTTACCGTGATGATCATGGATATTACCGGGAAGAAGGTCTTTATCAAAAAGTATGTGGAGATACAACCCGGAGAGGTGAAGGAGATCGACATGCAGAATTACCATCCGGGCATTTACATGATCTCTGTCACCAGCAGCGATCAGAAAGTCAGAAGAGTGTATAAAGTACAGAAAAAGTAGTGCCTTTATAATGGAGCTAATGGAATGACGGGAGGGCTTTTATGCTGTCCCGTTTTTTTACCACCTACGTAGGTACCTACGTAGGTGGTAATGAGTTGTCTTATTCTGTTTCAAAGAGTTCCTGATTTCCGCCGGAGGAAATATATCCTTTATCTTCGGGGAGTTTTTTCCTTTTTGAGGCTTTTACGGCCAGGCGGTCGCACCGTTCGTTCTCGGGAGTATTATTATGACCTTTGATCCATACCAGTTTCACGTCGTGCTGCCGGTAAATATCCAGAAAGCGTTTCCACAGGTCGGGATTCTTCTTTTTTTTGAAGCCTGTTTGTTCCCAGCGGAAGACCCAGCCTTTGTTCACGGCGTCGGCCACGTATTTTGAATCGGTGTAAACGGTTACGTGGCTGCGGGGGATTTTCAGGGCTTCGAGGGCTTTGATCACGGCCAGCAGCTCCATGCGGTTGTTGGTGGTGCGGCGGAAGCCGCCGGAGAGCTCTTTGCGGTGTGGGCCGGAGAGCAGCACCACGCCGTAGCCGCCCGGCCCGGGGTTTCCGCGCGCGGCGCCATCGGTGTATATGGTGATATCAGGGGGCATTTTAGAGGTGTATGCCGGTGTTGCTGATGAACAAACGGATGGCGATGGCCAGCAGGATGATGCCGAAAAATTTCTGCAGGACATACAGTCCGGTGGGACCGAGGATCTTCTCGAACCAGCGGGTGGCTTTCAATACGAGATAGACGATCCCCATATTCAGTATCAGTGCGATGACGATATTGATGATATGGTAGTTGGCCCGTAGCGAGAGCAGGGTGGTGATGGAACCGGCGCCGGCGATCAGGGGAAAGGCAATGGGCACGATAGAGCCGCCTCCTTCGGCGTCGTGTTTGAAAAACTGTATGCCCAGCACCATCTCCAGGGCCAGAAAAAGAAGAATAAAAGAACCGGCAATGGCAAAGGACGGCAGATCAACACCGAAGAAGCTCAGGAGGGGTTTGCCGATCATCAGAAAGGCGAACATGATGAGGAAAGCCACCAGGGTGGCCTTTTCCGCTTCTATTTTACCCACCTTGCCTTTGATATCCACGATCACCGGTATCGAGCCGGTGATGTCTATCACGGCGAACAGCACCATGAAGGTGGCCAGTACCTCTTTGTAATCTATATACATAGATCTGTTTATTCCACGACGGTCATTTCGTTTACCAGGTGGGTGGCGCCGGCATATTTATCCATGATAAACAGTACATAGCGTATGTCCACCACGATACAGCGCTGCAATTGGTTTTCGAATGCGATATCGCCGCTCATAGCTTCCCAGTTGCCGTCGAAGGCGAGGCCGATCAGTTCTCCGTTGCCGTTCATGACAGGGCTCCCGGAGTTTCCCCCCGTAATATCGTTGTTGGTGATAAAGCAGACATGCATGATCCCGTCTTCGCCGTATCTGCCGAAATCTTTTGATTTATACAGTTCTTTCAGCTTCTTCGGCACGATAAACTCGTAATTGTCGGGATCTTCCTTTTCCATCACGCCTTTCAGGGTAGTGAAATATTTATAATGTACGGCATCGCGGGGATCGTATCCTTCGACAGTGCCATAAGTGAGGCGCATGGTGAAGTTGGCGTCGGGGTAGAAAGTTTTGTCCGGCTGCATGGCCATCAGGCCGGCCATATAGAGGCGGTGGCCTTTATCCAGCTCCTCGTCGAATTGTGATTCCTTCCCCAGCAGGTAAAAATACTCATTGATGATGGACTGGGCGGCGTCGTAAGCCGGGTCTTTCAGCAGGGTTTTGAGTTTGGGGTTCTGCAAAAAAGCATCGAACCGCTGCCGGCTGGTAAAGATCGACTTCTCAAACATATGATCGATATATTTGTCGAAGTTGTTTTTATATTTCTTCCGGATCATGGGAAAGATATCCGGTTGATATTCGGGTTTGACGTTTTCCGCATACAGTTTGAACATGGCTTTGGAGGCAGCCTTGTCGGTAGGCGGATTGTAATCTTTAAAGAATCCTTCAGCAGTTTTCCGGGCCGATTCCACGGCCTTTTTGATCTGTTCCGGATCGTCGCTCTGCAGCGCTTTTTCCAGTCCGCGGTTGCGGTAGGCAAAAAGGATCACCTCACTGCCCCGTATCAGGGCTTCGCTGAGATATTGCGAAGCATACCGGTAATCGGCCCTGCCTTCTATGGCATTTTTGATCAGATCGAGGGCCTGGCCGTATTTTTTCTCTCTTTCGGAATCCTGTGATACCCACTCCCTGAATTGTTTTTCCATCTCCAGTTTGCGGGCTTTAACGTTAAGTTTTTTAAGGTCCTGATTTTGACCTATGGAGAATTTCCAGTAGTTACTGGACATAGAATATTTCTCGGCATATTGGATTCTGACTTTTTCGCTGGCCATCATATCTTTCCACAGGATCTCCTGGCGAATGCCCCGTATTTTGGCGCGGTTGGGATTGGTAATGTTCATGACCTCATCTATTTCCCAGGAGGTCATATAGCGGGTGGTGCCTCCCGGGTATCCTATGACCATGGCATAGTCGCCCGGATGAACGCCTTTGAGAGATACAGGCAGGTAGTGTTTGGGTTTCAGGGGCACATTGTCCGGTGAATATTCGGCAGGCTTGCCGTCGGGGGACATATAGACGCGGAAAACACTGAAGTCGCCGGTGTGGCGGGGCCACATCCAGTTGTCGGTATCGCCGCCGAATTTCCCGATGGAAGAAGGAGGTGTCCCCACAAAACGTACGTCCCTGTATATTTCATAAACCACCAGATAATACTGGTTACCGGCAAAGAAAGAACGTACGGAAGCCTGATAATCGGTGCTGTCGGTAGCTTTTTTGACGATCTTATTACTGATTTCATCGATCGTACGCATACGTGTCTCTTCCGACATGGTGTCGCTGAGAGCCGGCAGGATCTGATCCGTCACATTTTCCATCCGTACCAGGAAGGTGACCTGCAGACCGGGCGTGGGCATCTCATCTTTTTTCGTTTGTGCCCAGAAGCCGTCTTCCAGATAGTTATGTTCGGTGGAGCTGTGTTCCTGGATGGCGCCGAATCCGCAATGGTGATTGGTCAGCAGCAGTCCCTGGCCGGAGACGATCTCTCCGGTGCAGCCGCCCCCGAAAATGACGACGGCATCTTTCAGACTGGAGTGGTTGATGCTATAGATATCTTCGGCAGAAAGCTTCAGCCCCATGCGGGTCATGGTACCGATATTCAGTTTCTCCAGTAATGGCAGAAGCCACATACCCTCATCGGCTCTGAGCAGCGGGCTGACGAGAAAAAACAATCCCAAAAAGAAAAGACCAATACGTTTCATAATGTTATGTTTGGTAGTTTATTAACTGTTGGTGACAAATCCATGTACCCGGCAAAGATAAAATTTATTTGTCTTCTTCTCCATGTTCTATGTCAGATGCAGGAAAATCTATTTCTGTTTGTTCGTTCAGAAGGCGGAAAGAGCGCCGGTGCAGTGGCGTAAGTCCGTATTCCCGGATGGCTTTGCGATGGCCTTTGGTGGGATAGCCCTTATTTCTATCCCAGCCGTAGGCGGGGAATTTCTCATGCTGCCGGATCATATATGCATCCCGGTGTGTCTTGGCCAGGATGGAGGCCGCGGCGATGGCTGCATATTTCCCGTCGCCCCCGATGATGCACTGCCAGGGGATTTTTTTATAAGGGATAAAATATTTCCCGTCGATGAGCAGCAGGGAGGGTGTCCGGGCCAGTTTACGGATGGCTTTGTGCATGGCGGCGTAAGAGGCCCTGAAAATATTCATTTCGTCAATTTCTTTGTTGCTGACCATGGCTACGGCCCAGGCCAGGGCTTGTTTTTCTATTTCTTCCCGCAGGGCGTCGCGCCGGGCTGCGGAGAGTTTTTTCGAGTCGTCCAGCCCCGGCAGGTCAAAGTCCGGCGGCAAGATCACGGCGGCGGCCGTCACCGGCCCGGCAAGGCACCCCCGCCCCGCCTCATCGACGCCGGCTTCGGTTGCGGGATGTTTATAGTAGGGTTTAAGCATAAGGTATAAAGGCAAAAGGCAGAAATGGTTTGTAGTTTGTGGTTTGTAGTTTGTGGTTCTGTCATTTCTATTGTTCAACGATCAACAATCAACGATCAACAATCAACAATCAACCTTCTTTCTCTTTAATTGTTTGTTCTATTACATCCCAGACTTTGGCTGCGGTATGGTCCCAGTTGAAGAGGGTAACTCTTTTTTCCCCTTTTTCAATCAGTTCTTCCCGTAATTTTTTATTTTGTGACAATTGCAGCATGGCCCCGCTGATGCTTTCCACCGAGAAAGGGTCTACATAGAGAGCGGCATCGCCGCACACCTCCGGTATGGCGGTGGCACGGGCGGCGATCACCGACACCCGGCAGGCCATGGCTTCTGCCAGGGGGATGCCGAAGCCTTCAAAATAGGAAGCAAAAACCAGTGCTTCGGCGGAGGCCAGTATCCTGTGTGTCTCCCGGCGTGACAACCCTTCCCGGATGATCACATCCCGGGCATGCTTCATGGATCGGAGTGTTTTACTGATCTCATCTGTCCCGAACATGGGACGGCCGGCGATCACCAGCTTATACCTTTTTGGGGAAGAGTCCCGGAATTGCTCGAAAGCCCGGAGCAGGCGCGGGATATTTTTCCGGGGCAGCAGCGATCCTATGTGGACAAAATAAGGAAAACCCTCCGTAAATTCTTTCCGGACCTTTTCGCGGCCCTCTTCAGGCAGGGGGGAGAACACTTCGTGCACACCGTTCCAGGCCACACTGATCTTGCCGGGAGGAACCTGAAACCGTGCAGCGATATCTTTCTTTGAGAATCCGGAGACCGTAATGATACGGGAGGCTTCTGCGGCAAAACGGGGGAAATAACGGCGGTAATAACGGCTGACACTTTTGGGCAGCTCTTCGGGATAGTGCATGAAATTCAGGTCGTGGATGACCGGGATGGCGGGAATATTTGTTCCCAGCGGAAGGAAACCGTCGGGTGAAAAGAGCAGGTCTGCCGGGTGTTTACGCAGATAATGTTTAAGACGGTACTGGAACCAGAGGTGCCACAACCATGGATGGCGGGCAGGCGGCCGCAGTACCACCGGCTGAATGTTTTCTGAGAAGATAAAGCCCGGGTCATACCGGCGGTCGAAGAAAAACAGAAAGGTGTGCTCCGGGTGACTGCGGGTGATACGTCGCACGACTTCATACGTGAACCAGCCGATGCCATCCAGCTTGCCGGGGATGAGAAAACGGGTATTTATGGCTATCTTCACGGTCAGGTCTTTTCTGTTTGAAAGGCTTTATTACTTTTGCATGTAAAATAAACCAAAATATCAGGATTGAAAAAAAAGTTTTTTTCGAATCTTATTTTACTGGTATCCTTAAACCTGGTGATCAAGCCGTTCTGGATATTCGGCATTGACCGGACGGTACAGAATGTGACGGGGGCGGATGCCTATGGTTTTTATTTTTCCCTGCTCAGTTTCTCCCTGTTGCTGAACATTTTGCTGGATGGCGGCACGACCAATTACAATAACCGTGTGATCTCGCGTGAGCCGGATAAGCTGTCCGACTGGTTTTCACAGTTGTTTCTGATCCGTTTGCTGCTGGCGGTGGTTTACAGTATTGCTGCGGTGACGCTGGCGGTGATCCTGGGTTATTCACACCGGCAGTTCCACCTGCTGGGTTTTCTGATCCTGAACCAGTTTCTGGCCTCCATGATCCTGTTTTTCCGGTCTAATATCACGGCTCTTCAGCATTTCAGGATCGACAGCATGCTTTCGGTGGCCGACCGGGTGTTGATGATCCTTTTCGTGGGGGTTGTTTTATGGGGACATGTGACGGATGAACCCTTCCGGATCGAATGGTATGTCTATCTTCAGTCGGTGGCTTACGGCATTGTGGCGGTGATGGCTTTCGTGCTGGTATATGTCAGGACACAATTTTTCCGGCCGCGGTTCCACCGGGAGTTTTTCTTCCGCATTATCCGGGAGAGTTTTCCTTTTGCGATGCTCTCCCTGCTGATGGCTTTGTATTACCGGGTGGATTCGGTCATGCTGGAGCGCATGCTGCCCGACGGGGCGCGTCAGGCCGGTATCTATGCCCAGGCTTTCAGGCTGCTGGATGCTTTTGTCATGTACGCCTATCTTTTCTCGGTCATCCTGCTGCCGTTGTTTTCCCGGATGCTCAAAGAGGGCAAGGCGGTGGACGGCCTGGTGGGTTTTGCTTTTTTACTGCTGATGATCCCGGTGCTGATCCTCAGCCTGACGACGGTGATCTTCAGGGTTCCGGTGATGGAGTTGTTGTATCTGAAGCATACCGCCGTCTCGGCCGATGTGCTGGGGATCCTGATGGTGGCTCTGATCTTTGTCTCTTCCGGTTATCTTTTCGGCACCCTGCTCACCGCACGGGGAGACATCAAACACCTGAGCCGGCTGGCAGCAGGAGGTTTTCTATTGAATATATTGTTGAATTTTTTGCTTATTCCGCGTTTTCAGACCCTCGGAGCCGCCTGGGCCAGTCTGGTGACCCAGGCCGGGATCGCCGTCATACAGATCATCATGGTCGGCAGAAGATTCCATATCCCCGTAAACCGTATGATCCCGTGGCGGACGTATCTGTTTTTCGGGCTGATTCTGCTCACCGGCCTCATCCTGTTCCGGTCGGGAATGAATCCTTTGACCGGTTTTGCGGTGCAGTTTTGCGTTTCTCTTGTGCTGGCGTTGCTGATCCGACTGATACCCCTGAAACAGATGATCACGATCCTGATTTCGGAAGAAGACGAATAATACGAATAACCTCAGTTGTGATCCGGCCGGTTCTCCCGGATGATGAGTGACTTCCAGAAGACACCCGCCAGCAACACGCCGGTAATCACTCCCAGAGCGTTGGATAACATGTCGGCATAAGTGAAGGATCTGCCGGGGATCAGCAGTTGGTGGTATTCATCCCCGATGGCGAGGGCCAGGCCGATAAGCAGTGTGCAGAGGAGGATTTTCCTGTAGAGGGAAGGGTTTTTTCTGAATTGCCAGGAGACCATCAGAAAGGCCAGCGCCATATACTGAAACCAGTGAATGATATGATCAAAACGGAACTCCAGGCCCGACATCTCTACTTTGGGGTTGGGCAGGTTGGGCAGGGAAGAGACGCCCAGGATCAGGGTGAGCCATATCCAGAAAAAATTCCGGTAATAACGGGCCGGCCGTGAGGTGAAATATGTAACTATTCCGGACATAATTTAATTGTTATCGGGCCGGGGATTTTTTTCTTTTCCGGCAAAACAGCGGCAAAAGTAATGATATAATGCTCATGTTGTTCCATTAACAAAGAGAAAAAGCCGGGAAAAGGATTTCCCGGCTTTTCGGTTATACGGAGTCATACCTCTTTAGTGATTGTCGTAAAGAATATTACTCCAGGTCATATAACTTGAAGTGTTGTCATTATAGATTCCTCCCCAGTCTCCGTCAGCGGGTGTAGTGGCATTGCCGTCACCGTTGGTATCTCCTTTTTTCGTATCGTCTTTATAGGAGGTGAAATAGACTCCGGAGCCGTTGTGGTTGTTGAATTGCGCCCCTTGTGCCAGGACCATCTCACTGCCCGGTCTGAATTTGATCACGACATTGTTGCCGAGGGTGAGCGAACCGGTGGCGTCGATCCACCAGTCGACGTCGTCAATAACAAAAGCCACTTCGGTTTCCTTCCAGGAGAGAGCCCAGTCCACATCGTAAGAATTGACGAAGATGCCGTTGTATTTATTGGTTTCGGTGTTGTCGGAAGGATTGTGAAAAACATTGGAGTCGTCGATATTCATTTTTGTGCTGACGGAGAGAGGCCGGATGTTGTCGTAGAAGGTGCAGTTTTTTACCACACTGGCACTTTCTGCATCATACATATTGAGAGCGCCATACCAGCCGCTGGCATCGTCGCCGCTGTTATGGGCAAACACACAGTTCTGTACCGACGCATTTCCGTATTCCACGGTAAGGGTGGCAGAATAGGAGCTGTTCCCTCCGTAATAAAATTCACAGTACTGAAACTTCGAACCGTTCAAGCCGTTTGTATTGATCTCTCCCCAGTCTTTGGGTGCCGGTGAAGTGGCATTGCCGTCGCCGTTGGTATCCCCGCCATGGTCATCATCTTTATAGGAGGTGAAAATGATCGGTTTGGAAGCACTACCCACAGCTATGATCGTTCCCGAGTTTCCCAGGGTCAGATCCGGCCCTTTGGAAGGATGGAATTTGATGATGGTCCCCGGTTTGATGGTGAGGGTATTTTCCACGTAGAAATCCCATTTCTCAATAACATAGATGGAATCTCCATACCAGGTGGTGGGGCTGGTGATGTCGTTGGTGATGATCACTACGTTGGAAAGATTGGCAGGGCCTTCCGTTTTATCCTTTTTACAGGATGTCCCGGCCATTAAAAGTCCCGTTATCAAAACAGTAAGAAATAAATTGCGTTTCATATTCTTGAACTTTAAAGGTTTAGGAAATTATGTAACTGATTTATTTGATATGATACGAAAAAATGCCCCAAAAGTTTCCCTGTCCGGTTGGTTTATGGGCTAAAAATATTATTTTTAAAAGGTTTGTTACCCATATCTAATTGGTGTACTTTTGCGTCAAAATATTTTGAGCATGAGTTATTTGCAATTTGACAAAAAACAACTGGTAAATTTAGAATACTCCCTAAGCAAGGAGATCCTGCGTTCCAATCGGGCGGGATCTTATGCCTCTTTTACTATTATAGGATGTAACACACGAAAGTATCACGGCCTTCTGATTTGTCCTGTTGAGGCTTTCGGCGGGGAGCAGCATGTGCTCTTGTCGAGTCTGGATACCACGGTCATCCAGCGGGGCAAAGAGTTCAACCTGGGCATCCATAAGTTTGAGGGTGATCTGTATGAGCCGCGGGGGCATAAATATATCCGTGAGTTTTATGCCGAGACCATTCCCCAGCTTTACCGCCGGGTAGGCGGGGTGGTCTTGTTGGAGGAGAAGCTATTGGTGGAAAAAAAAGAGCAGCTCCTGGTCAAGTTTACCCTCCTGGAAGCACATTCGGATACATGGCTGCGTTTCAAGCCTTTTCTTGCCTTCCGCAACAAACATGCCCTGACACATGCCAACATGTACGCCAATACCAAAGTACAGTTTATTGAGAATGGCGTTCGCATAAAAATGTACGAAGGGTTTCCTTATCTGCATATGCAGTTTAACAAACCGGCCGAATTTGTCCCGGTGCCTCACTGGTATTACAACATCGAATATATCCGGGAACAGGAGCGGGGCTATGATTACAAGGAGGATCTTTTTGTGCCCGGCTATTTTGAGGTGCCCATACGAAAGGGAGAAAGTGTGGTCTTCTCCGCGTCCACCGAACCGGCAGCCACAGGTACGTTAAAAAGGACTTTTACTTATGAACTGAAGAAGCGCACGCCCAGGAATTCGTTCCGCAATTGTCTGATCAATTCGGCCCATCAGTTCATCAAGCATTATAAAGACAAGACGGAAGTCATTGCGGGTTTTCCGTGGTTTGACAGCTGGGGACGTGATACGTTCATCGCCCTGCCGGGGCTCACTCTGGTACTGGGCAATGTCAGCGACTTTAAAGCGGTGATGAGGACCGAGATGGCCAAAATGAGTGAAGAGGGGTTGTTCCCGAATATGGGGAAAGAGGGTAATTATGCGTTTAATTCCGTGGATGCGCCGTTGTGGTTTTTCTGGGATGTGCAGCAGTACATCCGTTTTACGGGGGACAAAAAGGGTGCCTGGCGGATGTACGGCAAGGCGATGAAGAAGATTCTGGAAGCTTATCGTCAAGGGACGGCATACAACATAAGCATGCAGGAGAATTATCTCATCCGTGCCGGCGAAGAAGGCAAAGCCCTCACCTGGATGGATGCCGTGGTGGATGGTGTGCCGGTGACCCCCCGGGCCGGTTTTCCGGTAGAGATCAATGCGCTGTGGTATAATGCGGTGGTTTTTGTCTTATCGCTGGCAGAAGAGTTTGGCGACCGGAATTTTACCGGACAATGGCAGGATTTTCCAGGAAAAATAAAACAGGCCTTTCTGGAGACTTTCTGGGATGAAGAACTAAAATACCTGGCGGATTATGTCTCGGACGAAGGCCCCAACCGCCAGATCCGGCCCAACCAGGTGATCGCCACCTCCCTGCCTTACAGTCCGCTGGACGATGAGAAGAAACAAAAGGTGTTGCGGAAGGCCGAAAAGCAACTGCTGACGCCGCGCGGCCTACGCACCCTTTCTCCGGAAGACCCCGAATACAAGGGGCGTTATTTCGGCAACCAGGCACAGCGCGACCGTGCCTACCATCAGGGTACGGTATGGCCCTGGCTGCTGGGACCTTACTGCGAGGGGATGCTGAAACTGTACAAGAGAAGCGCTGTGGCGAAGATCCGTAAGCTGATCTGGGGCTTTGAAGAGGAGATGATGGAACATGGCATCGGCAGTATTTCTGAGATCTACGACGGCGATCCGCCTCACGAGGGCAAAGGAGCTATCTCGCAGGCCTGGAGCGTGTCCGAGGTACTGAGAGTGCTTCATCTGCTGGATGAAATCGAATCGGGGAATGAAAATATTTAAAATTACAGAACGGTTATGAAAGTCCTGATGTTTGGATGGGAGTTTCCTCCTCATATTTCCGGAGGCCTGGGTACGGCCAGTTACGGTCTGACAAAAGGACTGTATGCTGCCGGCGGCGTGGATATCCTTTTTGTGGTGCCCAAGGCCTATGGGGATGAAGACCAGTCGATGCTGCGTGTACTGGGGGCCTCCGAAGTGGATATCAGAAAGCATTTCTATCATTTTGAAGAGTTGAAAAGCCAGATGACCTATCTGGAGGTGCATTCGGACATTGTGCCCTACACCGACCCCGATGAGTTTTGGCAACTGAAGAGGAAAGAGGTGAGCTCGGAGCGATGGTATGTGCAGACCGACGAGAAGGGGCGTCTGCCGTTTTCCGGGAAGTACGGCAGTGACCTGTTGGATGAGATCGCCCGTTATGCCCTGGTGGCCTCCGTCATTGCTGCCGGCAACGACTTTGATGTGATCCATGCCCACGACTGGCTGGCGTATCCCGCCGGCATGGCCGCCAAACAGGTGTCGGGGAAGCCGCTGGTGATCCATGTGCATGCCACCGATTTTGACCGCAGCCGCGGGAATGTGAACCCTCAGGTGTATGAGATAGAGAAAAGAGGGATGGACGCTGCCGACAGGATCATCGCCGTGAGTAACCTGACCCGCAACACCATCATCGAGAAATATCACATCCCTCCGGAGAAGGTGATCACCGTTTACAATGCGGTGGAACCCCTGCAGCTGGACAAAAAAAATCTCCGGAAAAGGAGCGTGCCGGATAAGATCGTGACCTTCCTGGGACGGATCACCATGCAGAAAGGGCCGGAATATTTTGTGGAGGCGGCCGTCAGGGTGCTGCAGAAAATGAACAATGTGCGTTTTGTGATGGCCGGCAGCGGAGATATGATGCAGAAGATGGTCTCGCTGGTGGCTTCCGAGAAAATAGCCAATCATTTTCATTTTACCGGTTTTCTGAAGGGGGATGACGTATATAATATGCTTGCGCTGAGCGATGTATATGTTATGCCCAGTGTTTCCGAACCTTTCGGCATCTCGCCGCTGGAAGCCCTGCAGTCGGATGTGCCGGTGATCATCTCCCACCAGTCGGGGGTGGCCGAAGTGCTTACCCACGCCCTCAAGGTCAATTACTGGGATATCGACGCCATGGCGGATGCTATCTACGGAGTGCTCAATTATCCTGCTCTGACGAAGATGTTCCGCAAATACGGAAAGGAAGAGGTCAACCGGCTGAAATGGGAGAATTCGGCACGCAAAGTGATAGAGATTTATGAATCCCTTGTACGGGTTTAATATTTTGGAATATGAGAAGATTATGTTTGTATTTTCAGGTACACCAACCTTTCAGGTTACGCAGATACCGTTTTTTTGATATCGGGAATGATCATTACTATTACGATGATTATCTGAATGAGAGTGTTATGAAAAAGGTGGCGGAGCAGTCTTATCTGCCTGCCAATGATATTATATCCGATCTGCTTAATAAACACCCGGATTTCAGGATCGCTTTTTCCGTATCGGGGATAGCCATAGACCAGTTCAGGCTGTATGCGCCGGAGGTGTTGGATTCTTTCCGGGAGCTGGCAGCGCATCCCAATGTGGAGTTTCTTGACGAGACCTATGCCCATTCGCTGGCCTCCCTGGCCAACCGGGATGAGTTTATCCGGCAGGTAAAGGAACACCGGGCCGCCATGAAAAAATATTTCGGGGTAACCCCCCGTGTTTTCCGGAATACCGAGCTGATCTACTCCGATGAGATCGGGGCCACGGTGGCGGAGATGGGCTATGCCGGCATGCTGACCGAAGGAGCCAAGCACGTGCTGGGGTGGAAAAGCCCCAACTACCTCTATTGCAACGCTATCAATCCCCGGCTGAAGGTTTTGCTGAAAAATTTCCGGCTCAGCGATGATATTGCTTTTCGTTTTTCGGACCGCAACTGGGCCGGGTGGCCGCTGACGGCCGACAAATTTGCCGGGTGGCTGCGGGAAATCCCATCCCGCGAAGAGCTGGTGGGCCTTTTTATGGATTATGAAACCTTCGGCGAGCATCAGTGGAAAGAAACAGGCATCTTTGATTTTCTGCTGGCCTTGCCGGAAAAGGTGCTGGGGAGCACGGATTTTGTTTTCACCACTCCCTTTGAAGCGACAGAAGAACTGCAGCCGGTATCGGAAATATCCGTGCCCCATCCCATCTCATGGGCAGATGAAGAACGGGACCTGACCGCCTGGCTGGGCAACGAGCTGCAGGATGAAGCTTTTGAAAAACTTTATTCCCTGCATGACGAGATACGAAAAGTCAAAGATCCGGCCATCCTGAAAGACTGGAACTACCTGCAGGCCAGTGATCATTTTTATTATATGTGCACGAAATTCTTCTCGGACGGAGCAGTACATTCCTATTTTAACCCGTATGATTCACCCTACGATGCCTTTATCAATTTTATGAATGTGTTGAGCGACTTTGAGATCAGGGTGCGCACGGCGGTTCCCGCCCGGGAAAAATCACCCGAGTTGGCACGCCTGACAAAACTGCTGAAAGAGAAAGAAAATGAAGTGAAGAAGTACCAGGATGAGCTGATGAAATACAAAGGAGGACGTGCCACGGCATCAAAAGCTGCTACAAAGAAAAAAACTACGGGCTCCAAACGGAAGCAAACCCCCGCGAAAAAGAAGACCACAGCGAAAAAAACAGCTTCCGGGAGCAGAAAAAAATCTTCTTCCTCCGGAAAATAAATAGCACTATATTTGGGCCCTGAAAAGGACCGGCAGGAGGCCGGAAGAGGGAAATTATTTCAATTTTCATAAGTAAATAAGAGAAAAAACATGAAATATCCATGATTGATTTTGATGCATACAGGAAAATGATTATTAAAATAAAAAATATTTAATGTAATGACCCCCACCCTTAGTTTCTAATGAGATAAAAAATGCAGGAAGAAAATCCCTCCCCCTCGCCGAGGGGGAGGGATAAAGGGAGGGGGTTAATCAAAAGGATAAGAAACAGATTGTCAAAGAGATATTAAAAATATAAACAGATGAAACCGAATTCATTATTTGAAGTAAGTTGGGAAGTATGTAACAAGGTAGGAGGAATACATACGGTCATCACCACGAAGGTTCCTTCGATGATAAAAGAGCTGGGGGATCAGTATTTTCTGATCGGCCCGGATATCACCAAGGAAAACGGTGACCGCAGGGAATTTTTGGAGGATGCGTCCCTGTATCAGGCGTGGCGCGAGCAGGCTGCCGCCGAGGGGCTGAACGTGCGGGTGGGACGATGGAATATCCCCGGCAAACCGGTGGTTATCCTGTTGGACTTTTATTCGTTCATCATGCAGAAGGACGAGATCTTCAAAAAACTGTGGGAAGATTTCAAGCTGGACTCTCTCTCGGGCCAGTGGGATTATATTGAGCCGGCCCTGTTCGGTTATGCCGCCGGCAGGGTGATTGAGAGTTTCACTAATTTCAACCTGGGATTTCAGGAGAACGTCATCGCCCAATTCCATGAGTGGATGACCGGGGCGGGGGTATTGTATCTGAAAAATTCGGCTCCTCATATAGGCACGGCTTTTACCACCCATGCCACCGCCCTGGGACGGGCCATTGCGGGGAACAACCGCAAGCTTTACAAGGAGCTGGAGAGTTACAATCCTTACCAGATGGCCCGTGAATTCGGTATTGTATCCAAGCATTCGCTCGAGGCTCTCTCGGGCCAGGAGGCGGATGTGTTCACTACCGTAAGCTCCATCACGGCGCGGGAATGCGAATATTTCCTGGGGAAAAAGGTGGATCTGGTTACGCCCAACGGTTTCGAAGACTCCATCGTCCCGGACGAAAAACATTTTGATAAAAAAAGGGAGGAAGCCCGTCGTTTGTTGCTGGCCACCGCCGGCAAGCTTATCCAGCGGGATTTTTCCGATGACACCTTTATGGTGGCTATCAGCGGACGGTATGAGTTCAGGAACAAGGGAATAGATGTCTTTATCAGGGCTTTGTCCCGTTTGCGGGAGGAGAAAGACGGGAAGGAGATGATCGCTTTCATCCTGATTCCGGCCGATCATGCCGGTCCGCGGCAGGATTTGAAGGAGGCGTTGCAGGAGGATAAAATGCCGGATCCGTCCGACCGGATCCTTACCCACGAGCTTCGTAACAAAGAGCATGATGCCATCATGCGGCTGATCCGTGAAATGAACTTGGACAAGGATGAGGACAATGCCCTGCATGTGGTTTTTGTTCCTTCTTATCTGAACGGCGATGACGGCATCTTCAATGTCCCCTATTATGACCTGTTGATTGGCTTTGACCTGACGGTTTTTCCCTCTTATTATGAACCTTGGGGCTATACGCCGCTGGAGAGCCTGGCTTTCCGGGTGCCTACGGTCACTACCACGCTGGCGGGCTTCGGGGCGTGGGTGAACGAACATTTTGAGATCCGGCATCACGGTATCACCATTATCGCACGCAATGACGACAACGATGAGGAGGTGATTTCTTCTCTGGCAGCTTCTGTGAGCTTGTATCATGGAATGAAAGCAGAGGCAATGCAGGAAGCAAAGCGGGAAGCCGGGCAGATCGCCCGGACAGCCCTGTGGAAGAACCTGGTTTCCTATTATATGGATGGTTATAAGATCGCCATCGCAAAAACAGGAGAACGTTTCAGAACACTGGAGCTGGTGTCGCAGACCCGGCAGGCGCCGCTGGTCATGCCCCGTACGTTGCTGACCACACCCCAATGGAAGCCCTTTTTTATTGAGTCGCGCCTGCCGGCACGCCTGGCCGTACTGGAAGAACTGTCCAAAAACTTGTGGTGGTCGTGGAATGAAGATGCCCGTGAGATATGGAAGTTCATGGATCCCGTGCGGTGGGAGGAGTGTGACTGTAATCCTGTCTTGTTGCTGGAAACACTGGATTATAAAAAACTGACGGTACTGGCTCGGAACAAAGCGTTTTTAAAACGCCTGGACAAGGTAGTGGAAAAGTTTCGTAAGTATATGGAGGAGAAACCGGATCCTGCCCTGCCCCATGTGGCTTATTTCAGCATGGAGTTCGGCCTGCACAATTCGCTGAAGATCTATTCAGGCGGGCTGGGAGTTCTTGCCGGCGATTATCTGAAAGAAGCCAGCGACGAGAACAGGCCCATGACAGGTATCGGCCTGCTGTACCGGTATGGTTATTTCAAGCAGGTGCTGAGCATCAACGGAGAGCAGATGGAGTCGTACGAGGCCGAGCAGTTTTCGAAGCTTCCGGTGTCGCCGGTAAAGGATGATGCAGGAGAATGGAAGACGATAGAGATCGGTTTTCCGGGACGTATCGTAAAAGCCAGGATATGGGAAGTGAAAGTGGGCCGGGTCTCGCTTTATCTGCTGGATACGGATATGGACGAGAATCAGGAGAGAGACCGGACCATCACCCATCATCTTTACGGAGGTGACCGGGAGAACAGACTCAAACAGGAGCTGTTGCTGGGCGTGGGAGGGATACGTGCCCTGAAGGCGCTGGGCATACAACCTGATCTGTACCACAGCAATGAGGGCCATTCGGCCTTTATCGGGCTGGAGCGGATCAACCAACTGACTCATACCTGGCAACTTTCTTTTGCCGAAGCCCGCGAGGTGGTGCGTGCTTCCACCCTGTTCACAACACACACGCCGGTGCCTGCAGGGCACGACCAGTTTGAGGAGAGCCTGTTGCGTACGTATCTGTCCCATTACCCCGACCGCCTGAAGATCTCATGGGATGAACTGATGAACCTGGGCAGGAAACAACCGGGCAATGTCAATGAAAAATTCAATATGAGTTTTCTGGCTGCCAACCTCTCCGGAGAGATCAACGGGGTGAGCAAACTGCACGGTGAGGTGAGCAAGGAAATCTTCAAAGATTTGTGGCCCGGTTTTCTCAAAGAAGAGCTGCAAATCGGATATGTTACCAATGGCGTGCATTTCAGCACATGGGCTTCCGGAAACTGGAAAACGTTCCTGACGGAACAGACCGGAAGCGAAGAGGAGCTGACGCCCTGCTCCGGAAAATGGCAACGGATTGAGGATATGGACGAGCAGGGGATCTGGGAGATCAAACAACACATGAAAGAGAATATGATCCGCTACATACGTGAGCGGTTTACCCGCAACGGAACAAGGAGGCATGAGTCGCCGAAAAAGCTGATCGAGATCAACCAGAAACTCAACGGGGAGTCGCTGACCATCGGTTTTGCCCGGCGTTTTGCTTCATACAAGCGGGGCACCTTGCTGTTCAAGGATATCGAGCGATTGAAGAAGATCGTAAATGACAGCGACCGGCCTGTCCAGTTTATCTTTGCCGGGAAGGCCCATCCCCAGGATACGGAAGGGAAGAACCTGATCCGTGAGATTTTCCGTATATCTCATCTTCCTGAGTTCAAGGGCAGGATTCTGTTTCTTGAGGATTATGATATGGAGCTGGCCTCTGTTTTGGTGCAGGGGGTGGATATCTGGCTGAACACGCCTACCCGGCCTCTCGAGGCCTCCGGCACCAGCGGAGAAAAAGCCATCATGAACGGCACCCTCCATTTCAGCGTCCTCGACGGTTGGTGGGTGGAAGGATATGTAAAAGGAGCCGGCTGGGCCCTGCCGCTGGAGAAGACCTACCAGAACCAGGACTTCCAGGATGAGCTGGATGCCGAGATGATCTACAACCTGCTGGAGCAGGAGATCGTCCCCCTCTATTATCAGCGCAATGACAAGGGGGTGCCTGTGGAGTGGGTGAAGATGATCCGGAAAAACCTGCTGGAAATCGCCCCTGCGTTTACCATGCACCGTATGATGAAGGATTATTATGAGCGGTATTACCTGAAAATGTTTGAACGAAGTAAAAAACTGAAGGAAAAAAGGTTTGAGAATGCCCGTCTGCTGGCTCTATGGAAGTATCAGGTGTTCAGCAACATTGAGAAAATAGATGTCGTCTCCGTACAGTTTACGGGAGATGGCAAACAGGAATACCGTGTGGGGGACACCTATACCGGCGAGGTGGTACTGGACCTGCAAGATCTCCTGCCGCAATGGATCGGTGTGGAACTGGTAGTGACCGACATGGACAAAAACGGGAACATTGTCCTGGTGTTCAAACAGCCTTTTGATTTTG
>CAZYPI010000006.1:23236-36265 GCA_964649335.1 uncultured Rikenellaceae bacterium
GGGGACAAAAGCCCACTATACCATCCGCGTCACTCCCACTGTTCCGGGGTATTTTTACTATAACCTGCGTATCGTCCCGAAGCACGAGCTGTTGCCACATCCCCAGGACTTCAATCTGGTGCGGTGGATCTGACTGCCCCGGGATCACCGTACCGGTTTGGGCAGGAGTCTTTTTAAGACGAGAGCGGTGCGTGCCGGCAGGTATAGTTTCACATAAAAAGGATCGGAAGAGTACCATTTTCCATACTTGACGGCGGGATAGAGGAGCGTCTCGTCGATCCTGCCCTGGCCGCCGTAAGCGATGTGGTCCGTATTCAGAACAATACGGTACTTCCCGCTGCCCACAGGGATTCCGTAATCGGTAAAGGAGCGTGTGGGGTTAAAGTTGAAAACAAACAGCAGGTCCATTCGGGAGAAGGCCAGCACCTGATCGGCTTCGTTGGCTAAGATAAAAAAGGGAAAGAGCACGTCGTAGATATGCTCCTGTTTCAGCAGATGGATCATATCGCTGTCGAAGGTGCCCAGCTCGTGGTAATGAAGGTTTTTGTCATACACCAGGTGCCATTGGCGGCGTGCATATTTGTACGACCAGTGGTTGCCTTCGCGGGGGAAATCGATCCATTCGGGGTGCCCGAATTCGTTGCCCATGAAGGTGAGGTATCCGCCGCCGGCGGTGGCTGCCGTCACAAGCCGTATCATTTTGTGCAGGGCGATACCCCGGTCGATGACCATGTTGCGGTCTTCTTTCGTCATATGGAAGTACATCTCTTTGTCCATCAGACGGAAAGCGATGGTCTTATCGCCCACCAGGGCCTGGTCGTGCGACTCGGCATAGCCGATGGACTTTTCCTCCTCGCGGTGGTTGCTCAGCTCATGATACATCTCACTCACGTTCCATTGTTCGTCGGGGTATTCCTTGATCAGTTTGATCCAGTAATCGGGGACACCCATCGCCAGGCGGTAATCGAAACCGATCCCTCCCTCCCGGACGGGGGCAGCCAGGCCGGGCATGCCGCTCATCTCCTCGGCGACGGTGAGCGCCTCCGGATTGATGCTGTGGATCAGATCATTGGCCAGGGTAAGATAAGTAATGGCCTCTTCATCCTGCTCGCCGTTGTAGTAGTTGTCATAAGAGGTGAAATCCCTGCCCAGGCCGTGGTCCAGATAGAGCATGGAGGTGACGCCGTCGAAGCGGAACCCGTCAAAACGGTATTCTTCCAGCCAGTAGCGACAGTTGGAGAGCAGGAAATGCAGCACTTCGTGTTTTCCGTAGTTGAAACAGAGGGAGTTCCATGCCGGGTGCTCTCCCCGCGGGCCTTCATGGAAATACTGGCTCCGGGTGCCGTCGAAGAGGGCCAGGCCCTCTACCTCATTGCGGACAGCATGGGAATGAACGATGTCCATGATCACGCGGATGCCGTTCTCGTGGGCGGTGTCTATGAGTGATTTGAGCTCGTCGGGGGTGCCGAAACGGGAGGAGGCGGCAAAGAAACTGGAGACATGATATCCGAAAGACCCGTAGTAGGGATGTTCCTGGATAGCCATCAGCTGGATGGTGTTGTATCCGGCTTTGATGATGTAGGGGAGCACATGGTCCCTGAATTCGGCATACGTGGCCACCCGTTCTTCTTCGCTGCTCATCCCGATATGAGCTTCGTAAATGAAAGGTGCTTTTTCGGCAGGCCTGAAGTTTTCCGTTCTGAAGCGGTAAGGTTCGGGAGGGTCCCATACCTGGGCGTTGAACAGTTTGGTGTGCTCATCCTGGACCACACGGTTGGCATAGGAAGGGATGCGTTCGCCCCGGCCTCCCTCCCAGTGTACGGAAAGATGGTAAAGGTCTTCATGTCCCAGTTGCTCCAAAGGGATGCGTATCTCCCATACACCGTTCTCCCGGGCTTTCAGGGCGAACCCGGCCGATTCCTTCCAGCCGGAGCGTTCGCACAGGAAAAATATTGCCGTGGCATTGGGAGCCCATTCCCTGAACACCCAGTATTTCTTTTTTTTGTGCAGGCCGAAATAATGATGCCCCATGGCAAAGTTTTTCAGGCCTTTGGCGCCGGACAGCTCTTCACGTATCAGGTGATATCTCTTCAGACGGCCGAGGATCACCTCTGCATAGGGTTGCAGCCAGGGGTCTTTTTTTACGTATTCGGGCAGTTTCATGGGAAAGCGTATCAGAAGCTATACGAAGATAACAAAAAAATGACGGCCGCGCCCGTCATATCCTTCTTTTATTAACTTTGCGTTGTCAAACCTGGTTGTTTTTATGAAAGTCTATTATTCTCTGGAGCAGTTGGAGATAAAAAATCCGGTGGTGAGCATCGGCGTTTTTGACGGGGTGCATACGGGTCACAGATATCTCTTCGACCGGATGAAGGAGAGAGCTGCCCGCATCGGTGGGGAAACCGTGATCCTGACTTTCTGGCCTCATCCCCGGATCGTATTGAACCATCAGCCAGAAAAACTGAAATATCTTTCCACCCTGAAGGGGAAACAGGAGCTGCTGGAAGCCTGTGGCATAAACCATCTGATCATTCTTTCCTTTACTGAGGAGATCCGGAATATGCAGGCCTGTGAGTTTGTGGAAAAAATAATTGTGGAGAAGCTGCATACCCATACCCTGGTGATGGGGTTTGATCATGTTTTCGGAAAAGACCGTGAGGGGAACTTTGAAAAGATCAGGGAGTGCGGGGAGAAACTGGGATTTGAGGTGATCAGGGTGGATGCAAAAAAAGTGGATGGCCGGGAGGTGAGCTCGACCCTGATACGGGATATGCTGTGGGCCGGCGACGTGCGGCAGGCCGAAAAGCTGCTGGGATATCCTTATTTTATTTTCGGCATGATCGTCGGGGGAAAACGTATAGGCCGCAGTCTGGGGTTTCCCACGGCCAACATACGTCCCGATGATGAGCACAAGCTGATTCCGGGCGACGGAGTGTATGCCGTAGAGGTCTTTCTCTCGGGCCGTGACTATGGCGGGATGCTGAACATAGGCGTACGGCCAACGCTAAACCATGACATGCCGGAAAAGACCATCGAAGTGCATATCTTCGATTTCCACGGGGATGTGTACGGACAGGATGTGACCGTGACTTTTGTGGACCGGATCCGGGATGAACGAAAGTTTGACAATGTGGAAGACCTTGCCCGCCAACTGGAAAAAGATAAACAGACCGCCCTGAAATTGCTTCGGGAGAAAAAATAATATTACTTTTGCACAATATGAAACATCCATGATTAATTTAAAACACGCAGGAGAATGATTATCGGAAAAAAATATTTAATGAAATGACCCCCACCCTAAATTATTTGTGAGATAATAAACGCAGGAAGAACATCCCTCCCCCTCGCCGAGGGGGAGGGATAAAGGGAGGGGGTTAATCAAAAGGATAAAAAAAATATCAAAATACTACTAAAATTATAAACTGAAAAAAATATGAACATAGCAGAATCTATAGTATCGACATTGCCTTACAAGATTAAGGATATATCCCTGGCCTCTTTCGGCCGGAAAGAGATTGAGCTGGCGGAAAAAGAGATGCCCGGCCTGATGGCTGTGCGGGAGAAATATGCTGCCGAAAAGCCCCTGAAGGGGGCCCGTATCACCGGCTCGCTGCACATGACCATCCAGACGGCTGTCCTGATCGAGACCCTGGTGGAGCTGGGCGCAGAGGTGCGCTGGGCCAGTTGTAATATTTTCTCCACGCAGGATCATGCCGCTGCCGCCATAGCCGAGCGGGGCATCCCTGTTTTTGCGTGGAAAGGGGAGACCCTCGAGGAATACTGGTGGAGCACTACACAGGCCTTATCGTTCCCGGAAGGGAAAGGACCGAACCTGGTGGTGGATGATGGCGGCGATGCCACCCTGATCATCCATAAAGGGTACAAAATAGAAGAAAATCCGGAGCTGCTGAATGAGAAACCTTCCAACAGGGAGGAACAGATCATCCTGGAGACCCTGCGCCGGGTATATCTGGAGGATCCGACCAAATGGCACCGGCTGGTAGAGGAGTGGAAAGGAGTATCCGAAGAGACCACCACCGGGGTACACCGGCTGTACCAGATGAAGGAAAACAACGAACTGCTGGTGCCGGCCATCAACGTAAACGACTCGGTGACCAAATCGAAGTTCGACAACCTGTACGGCTGCCGCGAGTCACTGGCCGACGGCATCAAAAGGGCTACCGACATTATGCTGGCAGGCAAGGTGGTGGTGGTATGCGGTTACGGGGATGTAGGCAAGGGCTCGGCCCATTCGATGCGTAACTTCGGCGCCCGGGTGATCGTGACCGAGATAGATCCTATCTGTGCCCTGCAGGCGGCCATGGAAGGCTTCGAGGTAAAGACGGTGGAAGAGGCCCTGGAGATAGGCAATATCTATGTGACAGCCACCGGCAACAGGGATGTGATCACCATAGACCACATGGCCCGGATGAAAGACCAGGCCATCGTATGCAACATCGGCCATTTCGACAATGAGATACAGGTGGAACAACTGGAAAATTACCCCGGCATCAAAAAGGTGAATATCAAGCCCCAGGTGGATCAGTACATCTTCCCCGACGGACATTCCATTATTCTGCTGGCCGAAGGGCGTCTGGTGAACCTGGGTTGTGCCACCGGCCATCCCTCTTTTGTGATGAGCAACTCATTCTCCAACCAGACACTGGCACAGATTGAATTGTGGAAGAATGATTATGAGATAGATGTTTACCGTCTGCCCAAGCATCTGGACGAGGAGGTGGCCCGCCTGCATCTGCCGCAACTGGGGGTTCATCTTACCCAATTGACGCCGGAACAGGCCGAGTATATCGGGGTGCCGCAGCAGGGGCCGTATAAACCCGATCATTACAGGTATTAGTTCCGGGGAGGAAAATTTTTGTTTGGAAGATATCTTGTGATTCCGTTTGTTCCCTATTTTGTGATGTTTTTGGGGTTCCTGAATAATTATTGCTCCTCTTTTCTGTATCCCCCACCCCTTACCCCCTCCCCCAGTCACCTTCGCTAAAGCTTCGGTGCCCAAAGAGGAGGGAGGGGAATAATCGGCTCAACTAGACATAACGCCGGAAGGGTTAGTTGTAAACCCGTAAGAACCGTCCGTCGAAGCGGGTATGGTATTGTTTCAGGGGATAACGGGCCGGGCCTTTGTCGGTGGGATAACCGTAACTGGGCAGGACATATTCCGAATGGCAGTGCGGACACTCGGCGACCACATCACCTGTATTGTCGATTTCCACCGCCTGGTCCAGTGTTTCTTCAAAGGTGCAGGTACGGTCGAAAGCATAAAACTCGGACTCCGAGGCACGGTATACCAGAATGCCATGGTTGTTGTACCCTACGGAATGACCGATTGAGTTGCTCGTGATCACGACCGTGTTTCCCACGGCACTCAGGTCGTTGAACATGGGATCGTTGAGGTCAATGGTGAAGTCCACCATCACATTGGGGATGATATCGCTGGTGTTGTTCTTACAGCCGGCAATCAGAAAAACGGGAAGGGCAAATAAGAAAAAAATAACTACCTTTGAATGAACGAAGCGGATCATATGTTGCATGGAATGATTCTTTAATTTCAAGAACGCAAAACTAATGAAATTTCGTGTAAATAAATGGATATTGTTGGTACTGGTGCTGCTGATCCCTCTGGCAGCTCCGGCCCAAAAAACCAAAAACGGTTTGTTCGGAAAAAAGAACACGGTGGCCACCACCGGGCCCATGACAAAAAAAGGCCCGAAACAGAAACAGGGCGAGAAGGTCAAGGAGAAGCAAAAGAAAGCGTACGAAAAGGCCCGGAAGAAAGAGGTGAAACGGCGCTTTAAGATGCAGACCAAAGAGACACAGACCCGGATGAAACAGACCAAAAAGGAAGCCAACCAGTTCAATAAAGGAACAAAAGATCCTTTTTTCAAGCGGATGTTCGGAGGCAAAAAGAAAAAGAAGAAAAAACATAAAAAACGATAAACCATGGATGACAAGTGGGGTACCTTAATTTATCTTATCATACTGGCGATCATTGGAATCAGCGGAGCACTCAGGAAAAAGAGAAAACCCGGCGTAAAGCCCGGAGAGGCTGCTCAACAAAAGGAAGAACCCTCCATACTGGAAAAGCTCATTACCGGGGGCAGCATGGCGGATGTGCTGTTGCAGGATGAAGAGCGAACAGAGAGGGCAGAGGAACCGGAGGTACAGGAGATAACCGACGAGCCGGTAAAACCGGAGCAGGTGGAGTATGAAAAAATGGTTGTCCCCGAAGGGAAGGGATATGACTGGGATATGGATACGGAAGATTCCCTCCTGTCCTCCGAGGACGAAGGGGTTTCTGTTTTCCGGCATGAAACCCGGACAAAAAAAGCTTATGACATCATGGAGGAACACATGGGCAGTGATGAAGAAATGCCGTGCATGACCCTCGCAGACGAAATCATGCAGGATTTTGATCTGCGGAAAGCGGTCATATATTCCGAGATTCTTGGCCGTAAATATTTCTGAGACAATTTTTTAATATCAAAAAAAATTTTTATCTTTACGCCGTACAAGAAATTTCAAGGATTCAGAAACGTAAAGAGTTCCAGGAAACCGGAATTCTTTTTGTTTTTATTTGATGGTAACCACAAAAAGTATGACTATGGCAGAAGTTTCTTACATAACGGAAGAAGGTTTGCGTAAGTTGAAGGAGGAGCTGGATCATCTGACCAAGGTGGAAAGGCCGGCTATCTCCCGTCAGATCGCCGAAGCGCGTGACAAAGGAGATCTCTCGGAGAATGCCGAGTATCATGCCGCCAAGGAGGCGCAGGGTATGCTGGAGATGAAGATCGCCAAACTGGAACAAATAATCATGAATTCGCGGGTCATTGATGAGTCGAAGATAGACACGTCCAGTGTGCAGATCATGAACAGGGTCAAGATCAGAAACCTGGCCAACGGTCAGATGATGGAGTATATGCTGGTGTCGGAGAGTGAAGCGGATCTGAAAACAGGCAAACTTTCCGTGAAGACACCCATTGCCAGGGCCCTGATCGGCAAGAAAGTGGGCGACCAGGTGGATGTGACCGTGCCTTCGGGCAGGATATCTCTGGAGATCGTTGAAATATCCCTATAAAAATCAAAGGTTATGAGCACCATCTTTACCAAAATCGTGCAGGGGGAGATTCCTTCCTATAAGATAGCGGAGGATGACCGTTACTATGCTTTTCTGGATATACATCCCTTAGCGCAAGGGCACACGCTGGTGATCCCGAAGCAGGAGACGGATTATTTGTTCGACCTGGATGACGACCTGCTGGCCGGCATGATGGTTTTTTCCAAAAGAGTGGCCCGGGCCATAGAGAAAGTGGTCTCCTGCAAACGCATCGGCGTGGCCGTGCTGGGCCTCGAGGTGCCGCATGCCCATATTCACCTGATCCCGATCAATTCGGAGGTCGATATCAGCTTTTCGCGCCCCAAGCTGCAGCTGACGGATGAAGAGTTCCGGGCACTGGCACAGAAAATCAGGGAAGCATTGTAAAATCATCTCTTTTTCAGAGCCGGGAAAATAATTGCCCGGTTTTTGTATTTGCAGGAGGTCTCCGGAAATACCCGCAAGGTTATTTTTTTAATCGGTGATGCGGTCTTTGTTTTTCCGTATAAACTCTTTCCAGCTGCCGGAGTGTCCTGTCTGGCGGAGGCCCTGGTTCTGGAAATGGTGACATACGGCGGCTGCCAGGGCATCTGTGGCGTCCAGCTTATCCGGCGGATCTTTATAGTGCAGGATATGCATCAGCATGGCCGACACCTGTTCTTTGGAAGCGTCGCCTTTGCCGGTGATGGCCATCTTGATCTTTCTCGGGGCATATTCGAACACGGGCAGCTCACGGTGCAGTCCTGCTGCGATGGCGGCGCCCTGGGCTCTGCCCAGTTTCAGCATCGACTGGACGTTCTTGCCGTAGAAAGGAGCTTCGATGGCCAGCTCGTCGGGGTGGTAAGAGTCGATCAGGGAGAGCACCCTGTCGAAGATGCGTTTGAGTTTGAGGAAATGGGAAGCGTCTTTCCGCAGGTCTATCACTCCCAGGGCTACTACCGACATCCGGTTTTCGCGGATCTCCAAGATACCGTATCCCGTGAAGTTGGTGCCGGGGTCCACCCCGAGGATTATTTTCTCTTTAACGATCATGAAGGTGTTACACTATAAAGCGCCGATCTCTGCCCGGATGCCTTTCCACCGGGGCAGCAGGGTCAGGGATTTTCTCTGGCCGGGATTGGGATAGATCCCAGTTTCGATGTATTCCAGGGCATCCCGCAGGCGCGGTTCGTTTCTGTCGGAGAAAGCGTATTGCAGTCCGTCGGGAGCGAAGTCATCTGCCGGCAGGCCGTCATAATAGTCTCCCTGGCCGGAGGCATTGACCAGTCTGAAGCTCACGGGGACAAAGACATAGTCGGCATATCCCCAGGAGTGCATGCCGACAGGTTTTCCATAGGTGTTGTCCCCGATGAGGGAGACACTCATGTAAGGTTTGAGACCGTTGATCACCGCCTCGCTGGCCGAGGCGCTGCCCTTGCTGGTGATGAAGACGGCCCGGTTGAGGGAGAGGGCGTAAGACTCGTTGGTGAAGTTCAGGTCGACGTTCTGGTCGCTGCGTTTGTCATTGTGTTTCAGGGTGATGAACTTCTTTCCGTTCTGACTGTTTCCGGCGATCAGGCTGGCCAGCTTGATGGCTACATCCATGCTCCCTCCCCCGTTGTAACGGAGGTCCACGATCAGCTCGTTTACACCGACAGACTGAAAATATTGAAATGCCGTGTCCAGCTCGGCATTGGCCGTCTGGACGAAGGTCTGGAAGACCAGGTGGCCGATGATCCTGCTGCCCAGATGCAGGGTGTCCTGCACCAGCACCGCATTGATCTTGATGGTGTCTTTGGCCACCGTGAAAGATTCGGAGGTGTTATCGGGTTTAAGGAAAGTGAGTGTTTTGGTCACGCCGGGCTTGTTTTCTCCCATCAGGGGACGGATATCTTCCCATGGCGAGAGGGTATGACCGTCTACGCCCGTGAGCCGCCAGCCCCGTCTGACACTGTCGGGATAGAGGGGAGAGTCTTTGAAAACGAAAGTGATGTAAATAAGTCCGTCTTCATTGTAAGAATATCCGTAACCGAAACCGAGATATTCGCCTGCGCCGAAATAGCTCTCAAAAGCGGATTTGTCGGCTACAAAGCTCCATTTGTCCAGGGGTTTGTACCGCAAAGTGTCCAGAAGCTCTTCGGGGGTCTTGAAATCTTCGACATTGACGTCCGGCATCTTATCATACCAAAGGTACCAGTCCTGCATGATTTTGTACAGCTCGTCACGTGCTTTTTCCTCGACCGGCTTTTCGGCGGGGGGCTGGGGCTCTTCTTTTTTACAGGAGGTGGTGAAAAAAAATCCTGCCGTGATCAGGATGATGAGATAATAGCCGGTTTTGTTAAGGAAGTATTTCATGTGTTTTTGTTTTTGACAGGTTCTCTTTTGAACGAATAATTTTGAAAAATAATACCCAGTGTGATCAAAATCAATCCCGGCAGGGTGGTGAAATAGATCTTTTCCCCCACAAGGTAATGAATAAAAACGAGTGACAAAAACGGTGCCAAATACACCAGGTTGCTGATCAGGGCGGTGGTGCGGGAGAGGTTCAGTGCTTTGAGCCACAGGAAAAAAGTGAATCCCATCTCAAAAAGTCCGGCATAGATACCTGCGACAATGGCTTGTTTGGGGGGGAAGATTTCCTTACCGGTGAGGAGGACATACAAAAAGATATAGATAAAAGCAAAAAAGAAATTGGTAAACAGTTTGATTTCCTCCTTGCGGGGGTCTTTCATATGGAAGATCCAAAACAGGGCCCATATCAGGGAACTGCCGGCAGCCAGCGAGACGCCCGTGATGTCGGTATGGCTGAAGCCGGTGAGGTCACCCTGCGAGGAGACCAGCAGGATCCCCGAGAAGCTGATGAACAGGGCGATGTAACTTTTCAGCCGGATGGGTTGTTTGAGGATCATCCCCGAGAGGAACACCAGGACGATGGGCCAGATCATATTCAGCGGCTGGGCTACCTGCCCGGGCAGGCGGGAGTAAGCTGCAAACAGGATCAAGTAGTACCCGAAAGGCATGAAGAGGCCCAGCAGGGCCGAGCGCAGGTAGTCTTTGCCGGTCTGTGCCTTCAGGGTGGGCAGCTCATGACGGTAGAGGATGATCCCCAGGAAAACAAAAAAGGATACGCCGTTGGCCCATAACAACAGGGAGGCAGGGCCCGTGTGACGGAGCCCCAGCTTAAAGGCCGAGGCGATGGTGGCCCAGAAAAAAATGGCTGTCAGCGCATACAGCGTTGCTTTTTTCTGTGTTTTTTCCATCCGGATAAGTCCTGTGAAGAAAAATTAAGGGATGCTGTCGAAGCGGGTGTAAGGGATCAGGACTTCGGGCATTCTGATGCCGTCGGCGGTCTGGTAGTTTTCCAGCAGGGCGGCGATGATGCGGGGCAGGGCGAGGGCGCTGCCGTTGAGGGTGTGAGCCGGTTGTGTCTTTTTGCTGCCTGTTTCCCGGAAACGCAGCTTCAGGCGGTGGGCCTGATAGGCCTCGAAGTTGGAAACGGAGCTCACCTCCAGCCATTTTTTCTGGGCGGCGGCATACACCTCAAAGTCATAGGTGAGTGCCGAGGTGAAGGAGAGATCGCCGCCGCACAGCCGCAGGATACGGTAGGGCAGTCCCAGTTTCCGCACCAGTTGTTCCACATGACCGACCATCTCTTCCAGGGCCTCATAGGAGCGGTCCGGATGGCTGATCTGCACGATCTCCACCTTGTCGAACTGGTGTACCCGGTTCAGCCCGCGCACCTCTTTTCCGTACGAGCCGGCTTCACGTCTGAAACAGGGGGTGTAGGCCGTATTTTTTAAGGGCAGCTCCGCCGCCTCCAGGATCACATCGCGGTAGATATTGGTGACCGGCACCTCGGCGGTGGGGATCAGATAGTAGGGGTCGGTGGAGAGCTGGTACATCTGACCCTCTTTGTCGGGTAGTTGGCCCGTGCCGTAGGCGGAGGCTTCGTTGACCATCAGGGGGGGCAGCACTTCGCGGTAACCGGCTTTTTCCGCCTCGTCGAGGAAAAAGGAGATCAGGGCGCGCACCAGCCGGGCGCCTTTGCCTGTGAAGACGGGGAAGCCGGCACCTGTCAGCTTGTTGCCCAGGTCGAAGTCGAGGATCCCGTATTGTTTCCCCAGCACCCAGTGGGGCAAGGCCTTTTCATCCAGTGCGGGGATCTCCCCGCCGCTTCTGACCACGACATTGTCCTGCTCTCCCTTGCCGGGAGGTACGGAAGGATGCGGGATATTGGGGATGAGGATAAGGATGTCGCTGATCTTCTCTTCCACCGCATGCAGCTCCCTGTTGAGACGCTTTATATCCTCTTTCAGTGCCGCCACCTGCTGTTTGGCCCGATTGGCTTCCTCCGTTTTTTTCTCTTTGAACAGAGAGCCTATCTCTTTGGATTTGCGATTCAATTCTGCCTGTTTGGCATCCGCTTCCGTTTGTATCCTCCTGCGTTCTTCATCCGCTTCCAGCACGCGATGTACCGGCTCAGCAGCCTCGAAGTTTTTTATTTTCAGTTGTTCTATGACCTTTTCCGGGTTTTCGCGGATCTGTTTGACGGTAAGCATGACGATGAACGGTTTATGACGGTACAAAATAAAAAACTCCCGGAACATATACTATGATTCAGCAACGCCCCGGGAGAAAAAAAAGAAATAAATTACTTTTTCGTTTTTTCTACCGGTATTACGGATACGTAGGATCGGTTGTTTTTTCTTTTTCTGAACTCCACCACACCGTCCACGAGAGCGAACAGGGTATGGTCGTTTCCCAGGCCCACGTTCAGTCCGGGATGATGGCGTGTGCCTCTCTGTCTGACGATGATATTCCCGGCTTTGGCGAATTGTCCTCCGTAGAGTTTAACGCCCAGTCGTTTGCTTTCCGATTCGCGGCCGTTTCTGGAACTACCGGCTCCTTTTTTATGTGCCATTGCAGTATCTTTTAAATTTAATTATTTTTCTTCTTTTTTATCGGTTCCGCTCTTCTTGGCCGGAGCGGATTTTTTCTTTGTTTCGCTCTTTTTGGCGGTGGTTTTGGTTTTTGCAGCCGCTTTTGTTTTGGTGGCTCCGCCGGTTTTGGAGGCGGGAGCTTTTTCGGCTTTGGGTTTGGCTGCTTTGGCTGCCGTGCTTTTGGTGTTTGTTTTTTTGGCGGCAGGAGTGGTTTTCTTTGCTGCCGGCCTGGCAGCGGCTTCTTTGGCCTTGCTTTCCGTCTTTTTGGCTGTAGGGGTACTTTTCTCCTTCTTTATACTCTTCTCCGCTTTTACGCTTTTTTCTGCCGGAGTCTCTTTTTTGGCGGCAGCTTTTTTGGCAGCGGCCTGGCCTTTCTCGATGGCATCAATGTGTATCTCGGTGAAAGCCTGACGGTGGCCGTTCAGCACCTGGTAGCCTTTTCTGCGTTTTTTCTTGAAAACCTTTACCTTGTCGCCTTTCAGATGGGTAACGACCGTGGCTTTGATATGATATTCCACCAGGGGGGTGCCCACAAGGGCTTTGCCGTTATCATCCACCAGCAGCACTTTGTCCAGAACGATTTTGTCTCCTTCTTTTTCTTCCAGGCGGTGCACAAAAATATTCTCATCTTTCTCAACCTTAAACTGTTGTCCGGCAACCTCGACAATCGCAAACATATTCTTTATTCTTTATTTGAGTGTGACTTATTTTGGGACTGCAAAAATATAAAAAATCGGTTAGATTCAAATAATTTACAGTAATTATTTCATGACGGTTGTTTTTGGGGTGACCGGAGCGAAGGTGGAGCAGCCCGTACAAAAAAAGAGACAAGAGACAAGAAACAAGATCCAAGATACAAGTGAGGATGCAATAAGGTGATGGAAAAACCTGTCAGCGTGCCGGCTGTGCCGGCTCCTGACAGCGTTAAAGCGCGGGATGAAAAGAAGCATCCCGTTTCATTGAAGGAGATCGCCACGGCCTCACAAGTTCGGC
>CAZYPI010000007.1:0-29552 GCA_964649335.1 uncultured Rikenellaceae bacterium
GGTGGTCAATGCTTCCAATATCGACAAGGACTACAACTGGCTCCTGGAAAAGGGTAAGGAGATGGGTTTGGAAGCCGGCAGGGATATTGAGAATGTCTCGGACGGCATAGCCCAGCTGGCCGTTCAGGGGCCTCTGGCGCTGAAAGCCATGCAGAAACTGACGGAGGTACCGGTGACGGAGATGAAATACTATACCTTTAAAAAAATAACCTTTGCCGGCATCCCGGATGTTATCTTTTCGACCACCGGATATACGGGTGCCGGGGGGTGTGAGGTGTATGTGCCTGCGGATAATGCTGTCCGGCTCTGGGAAGCGGTCATGGAGGCCGGAAAGGAGGAGGGTATCAAACCCGTTGGCCTCGGCGCCCGCGATACCCTGCGCCTGGAGATGGGATTTTGCCTGTATGGCAACGATATCTCCGATGAGACCTCTCCCATAGAGGCCGGACTGGGCTGGATCACCAAATTTACCGAGGGCAAGGATTTTATCGACCGCGAGCTGCTGTGGAAACAGAAACAGGAAGGGGTCGAACGGCGCCTGAAAGGATTCGTGATGATAGACCGGGGGATTCCCCGCCAGCACTATCCCGTGTATAATGAAGAGGGAGAACAGATCGGCGAGGTGACCTCAGGGACTATGTCGCCGATGCTGAATCAGGGCATCGGCATGGGGTACCTCAAAAAAGGTTACTGGAAAGAAGGTACTTCCATACTGATCGGAATACGTAATAAGATGCTCAGAGCCGAAGTGGTGAGGCCTCCTTTTTATAAAGCGGAAGGATAAACTTTACATGGAAGGGAAGAAACCGGTCATAGAAGTTTGTTTTTCGCCCCTGTTGTATCCGTTGTACGAGAATCCGGATTCCATTGTGGTGGTGGTGGATATCCTGCGGGCTACCTCTTCCATTATCACGGCTTTTCACAACGGGGTGGAGAAACTGATTCCCGTACGTACCATTGAAGAAGCGCGAACTTATAAGGACGAGGGCTATCTGATCGCCGCCGAACGGGACGGGCGGATCCTCGACTTTGCCGATTTCGGCAATTCCCCCGATAACTTTACTCCTGAGAAGATCGGTGGCAAAACGCTTGTTTACAGCACCACCAACGGCACGCAGGCCATACGGATGGCAGGTAAACACCACCAGGTACTGGTGGGGGGCTTCCTGAATATCTCCGCCGTGGTGCAATACCTGATGAGTCGCGGCAGGGACGTGCTGATCCTCTGTGCCGCCTGGAAAAATAAGTTCAGCCTGGAAGACTCCGTTTTCGCCGGCGCACTGACAGACAAGCTGCTGGAAAAAGGAGCTTTCCGTACTATCTGCGATTCGGCTATCGCGGCACGCGACCTGTGGTTGATGGCCGAGCCCGATCCGGTGGCCTATATCGACAAGGCAGCCAACCGCCACCGCCTGAAAAAACTGGGACTGGATAACATCATAGAATATTGCCACACGCAGGATGTTACGGACGTTATACCTGTTCTGGATAAAAATGCATTGGTGCCGTTGAAAAAAATGTGAAATTGTTAGCATTTTATCTGCCATTTATCATGGTTTATTTCTCTTTTTAATGCAATTTTGCATTATTAAGATACGATCATCTTTTAAAGTTATACGACAATGAAAAAGCACAATTTCTATGCAGGGCCGGCCATCTTGCCGGAGTTTACCATAAACAATGTCATTGACGCGGTTCGTGATTTTGCGGGCATGGGACTCTCTCTTCTGGAGATATCGCACCGGAGCAAAGAGTTCACGGCCGTAATGGAGGAGGCGCAATCCCTTTTCAGGGAGTTGCTGGACATCCCCGAAGGGTATCATGTCCTGTTTGTGGGGGGCGGCGCCAGCACACAGTTTACCGTAGTGCCTATGAACCTCATGCAGAAAAAATCGGCTTACCTGAACACGGGTTCCTGGGCCACCAAAGCCATCAAAGAGGCCAGACTGTACGGTGAGGTGGAGGTGGTGGCTTCCTCCGAAGATAAAAACTTCTCTTATATCCCCAAAGGGTATGAGATCCCTGCCGATGCCGATTATTTTCACATTACCACCAACAACACCATCTACGGTACGGAGATCAAAGAGGATATGGACTCGCCGGTGCCGCTGGTAGCGGATATGTCTTCCGATATTCTGAGCCGGCCGGTGGATGTCTCCAAATATGCCATTATTTACGGCGGTGCCCAGAAGAACCTGGCCCCCGCAGGGGTGACCTTCGTCATTGTACGGGAGGATGTACTTGGAAAAGTGGACCGTAAGATCCCCACCATTTTTGATTACCGCACACAAATAGACAAGGGTTCCATGTTCAATACCCCCCCGGTGCTGCCGGTGTATGCGGCTTTGCAGACCCTGATATGGGTGCGGGACAACGGCGGCGTGGAAGCTATGCAGAAAAAGAACCATGAAAAAGCCACTCTGCTGTATGAGGAAATAGACCGGAACAAGCTGTTCAAACCGACCATCACCGGTGAGGAGGACCGCTCGGTGATGAACGTATGCTGGGTGATGAACGAAGAGTATGCTGATCTGGAAAAGCCTTTCCTCGAGTTTGCCACCGCCAGGGGCATGATCGGCATCAAAGGCCACCGCTCGGTGGGCGGTTTCAGAGCCTCCCTTTACAATGCACTGCCTCTGCAGAGCGTCAAAGCGCTGATCGGCGTGATGCAGGAGTATGAAAAAGAAAATGCTTGATAAGGGTGAAGGGTTAAGGGGCGAAAAGTTTGAAGGAGATTGCTTCATACCCCTCGATACGATCCTCCCTTCGGTCGGCTCACTCGGGGCAAGTCGCAAGCTCGGATTCGCAATGACCGTCTTTCACACAATATCACGTGTAATTATAACAACCACAAACCACAAACCATGAAAATACTCATAGCAACAGTAAAACCCTTTGCTCCCGTAGCGGTTGAGCAGATAAAGGGGATCTTTACCGAAGCCGGATACGAGGTGGAGGTACTTGAGAAGTATGCTTCGCAGGATGATCTGATCAGGGCGGTACAGGAGGCCGACGGCCTCATCGTCAGGAGTGACAAGATCGACCGGCAGGTATTGGAGGCTGCCGGGCGCCTGAAAATCGTTGTTCGTGCCGGCGCCGGCTATGACAACATTGATCTGGAGGCTGCCACTGCCGGGGGGGTGGTGGTGATGAATACGCCCGGCCAGAACTCCAACGCGGTGGCCGAACTGGCCCTGGGGATGATGGTCTATATGGCGCGCAACCTCTTTAACGGAAAGCCCGGCACCGAGCTGAAAGGAAAGACCCTGGGTATCCATGCTTACGGACATGTGGGCCGCGAGGTGGCCCGTATCGCCAGAGGCTTCGGCATGGAGACACTGGCCTATGATCCTTTTGTCAGCAAAACAGAAATCATCAATGACGGCACCAAACCCGTGGAAAGGGTGGAAGAGCTGTATGAGAGATCACGGTATGTCTCGCTCCATATCCCGGCCAATGAACAGACCGTGCGGTCTGTCGGCTACTCCTTGCTCAGCCGGATGCCTCAGGGAGCCACCCTGGTCAATACCGCCCGGAAAGAGGTGATCCACGAGGAAGAGCTGTTGAAGATGTTCCGCGAAAGGGAGGATTTCAGATATGTGTCCGATATCGCACCCGACTGTGCGGAGACCATCGCCGCTGAGTTTGACGGCCGGTATTTCTTCACGCCGAAGAAAATGGGCGCCCAGACGGCCGAAGCCAATATCAATGCCGGTGTGGCTGCTGCCCGCCAAATCGTTAAGTTCTATGAAAAAGGAGATACCCGGTTTCAGGTAAACAAATGAAAGAAAGACAAAAGGCAAAAGTTCAAACCACACACCACCCATGGCAGTATTAAAACCGTTCAAAGGAATCAGGCCGCCGGCCTCACTGGCCCCGAAAGTAGCATCGAGGCCGTATGATGTACTGAATTCGGAAGAGGCCCGTAAAGAGGCCGCAGGGAATCCCTATTCCCTATTGCATATTATCAAACCGGAGATAGACCTGGAGCCGGGCATAGACGTGCACAGTGATCCCGTCTATGAAAAAGCCCGGGAGAACTACCGGAAGTTTCTGGAGCAGGGGTGGCTACGCCCGGACGACAGGGAATACCTTTATATTTATGCGCAGACGTGGAAAGGCCGCACCCAGTATGGACTGGTGGGCTGTGCCGCCGTGGATGATTATCTTAACGGCGTGATTCTGAAGCATGAGCTGACACGTCCCGACAAGGAAGACGACCGGATGCGGCATGTCCTGGTGAACAATGCCAATATCGAGCCCGTATTTTTTACCTATCGGGCTGTGCCGGAGATAGACCGTCTCGTGGAGGATTGGGTGGAGAAGCACGAACCGGAATATGATTTTACGGCGGTGGATGAGGTGAGGCACCGTTTCTGGGTGATCAGCGACGATGAGTTAGCCGGCCGTCTGGTTAAGCTGTTTGAAGCCGTTCCGCACACCTATGTGGCCGACGGTCACCACAGAACCGCCGCCGCCGCCCGCGTGGGACAGGAGAAACGGAAAAACAATCCCAACCACCGGGGCGATGAAGAGTATAACTTTTTCCTGGCCGTACATTTTCCGCATGACCAGCTCACCATTATCGATTATAACCGGGTGGTACGGGACTTGCATGGCCTGACGCCGGAAAAACTGGTGGAGAAGCTGCAGACCGGTTTTGAGGTGGAGGAAAAAGGAGAGGAGATATACAAACCCGGCCGGTTGCATGAGTTCTCCATGTACCTGGCCGGAAAATGGTATGCCCTCACGGCCCGGCCCGGCACTTATGACGACAACGATCCCATCGGCATGCTGGATGTGACGATCCTCTCGGAGCAGGTGCTGAAGCCTTTGCTGGGTATCGAAGACCTGCGACGGTCGGATCGTATAGACTTTGTCGGCGGTATACGCGGGCTGGAGGAGCTGCAACGCCGCGTGGATTCGGGGGAGATGGCGGTAGCCTTTGCCCTTTATCCCGTGTCGCTGGAACAGCTTATGAAGATCGCCGATACGGGAAATATCATGCCGCCCAAAACCACCTGGTTCGAACCCAAGCTTCGCAGCGGACTGGTCATTCATAGTCTGGATTGAGATGATACGCGAGAACCTGCAACGGATACGTGAAGAGCTGCCGCCGCAGGTCACCCTGGTGGCTGTCAGCAAAACCAAACCGGTGGAAGATATCCTGGAAGCATATGATGCGGGACAGCGGGACTTCGGAGAGAACAAGGTGCAGGAGATGACGGACAAAAAAGAGAGACTGCCGGAGGATATACGCTGGCATATGATCGGGCACCTGCAGACCAATAAGGTGAAGTATATTGTTCCTTTTGTATCCCTGATACACAGTGTGGACAGTATGAAGCTGATGCGCACCGTCCATAAGGAGGCGGTGAAAAAGGATAAGGTGCAGGATTGCCTGCTGGAGATACATATTGCCGAAGAACCTTCAAAGTTCGGCTTTGACTTCGACGAACTGCTGGAGGTGATGCGTGGCGGAGAATGGAAGAGTCTGGATCACATACGCCTTTGTGGGGTGATGGGCATGGCCACCTTTACCAGCGATGAGGACAGGGTGAGAAG
Source organism: uncultured Rikenellaceae bacterium (assembly GCA_964649335.1). Lineage (GTDB taxonomy): Bacteria > Bacteroidota > Bacteroidia > Bacteroidales > VadinHA17 > DRPN01. The sequence goes on from CAZYPI010000007.1 coordinate 5,566, forward strand.
GGAGTTTCGCTTTCTGCATAATTGCTTTGACACGCTAAAAACGGAATTCTTTCCCGGCGATGATCATTTCCGGGAGATCTCCATGGGAATGTCGGGGGATTACCGGATCGCGGTGGAGGAAGGAAGTACCATGGTCAGGATAGGTACTTTGATTTTCGGAGAAAGGAATTATCTTTAGCTGCTGAAACCAAAAACATTTTGTTATGGCTGATCTGTCTGTAAAATATTTGGGCCTCGACCTGAAAAGCCCTGTGGTGGCCAGTAGTTCCGGACTAACTTCTTCGGTAGAGAAGATCAGGGAAATGGAACAGGCCGGCGTGGGGGCCGTGGTGCTGAAATCACTGTTTGAAGAACAAATACTTTTTGAGGGTAGTATGCATCTCGAAGAAAATGCCTATCCCGAAGCAGGTGATTACCTTTATAATTACGTGCGTGACCACTCTCTGGGAGAATATCTCACGCTGATAGAAGAAGCGAAAAAACAAACCTCCCTGCCGGTAATCGCCAGTATCAACTGTGTTTCTGTGGCCGAATGGGTGGATTTCGCAAGAAAAATTGAAAATGCCGGCGCCGATGCATTGGAGGTAAACGTTTATATCCTGCCGGTTTCGGGCAAAAAAACAGGACCGGAGTATGAAAACATTTATTTTGAACTGGCGGACAAACTTAAAAGTCTGATGCGGATACCATTGAGTTTCAAGCTGGGCAGGCAATTTACCAACCTGAACTATCTGGTGGCACAACTGGCCTACCGCCGGGTGGATGGCGTGACCCTGTTCAACCGGTTTTATGAGCCGGATATTGACATCAATAACATGAGACTGGTGTCGGCCGGAGTATTCAGTAAACCCGGCGAGCTCCGCCAGACCTTACGGTGGATAGGCATCCTGCACGGACAGCATGACGCCCTCAGCCTGGCGGCATCCACGGGAGTGCATAGTGCCGAAGCGGTGATAAAACTGCTGCTGGCAGGCGCTGATGTGACACAGGTGTGCTCGGTGCTGTACGAAAAGGGGATTCCCTTTATACGTACCATGAATGATGAACTTTCTGCCTGGATGGATGCCAAAGGTTTCGGGAAAATAGAGGACTTCCGGGGCCGCCTGAGCTATAAGAACCTGAAAGACCCCGTGATCTACGAAAGATCACAGTTTATGAAGTATTTTTCAGATTATCATTAAGGATCCTTTGAAAGGCAGATGATTTAACTCTGCAGCTACGACATCAGCAGATTTTCTTCGAGTACTTTGATCATTTCGTTTAACAGGGGGGTCTTTGCGGAGTCAGGAGGTATTTTCCGGCTTTGTTTTTTCAAAAAAAGGATATGTTCTTTCAGCGTCCCGGCATCTTTCACGTAAAAGAGGGAGTTCTCGATCACCGTAAAAGCTTCCAGAGCGGTCATATAATCTCCATCCAGAAATATCTGCAGAAAAACGGGTATGTGTGCCGAGAAGTCGAGGCCGGACTGCCAACAGGCGGCTACCATCTGTTGTTTTCTCTGCGGGTCGGATATCTCCTGCAGCGCGGGAAAGAGCCGTTCCACAGCCGGCTGGCTTTTCATATCCCTGATCAGGGCTACGATCTCACGGGTTATCGCCGGAGAGGCCGTCTGTGAGTAAAGTTTCATGACCGCCGGGATCAGGCCGGGATTGCCACCATGACGGATCTCCCGGATCACGGACAAGACCTCCTCGTCGTCGGCAGAATAAAGCCGTCTGATCAGTTGCTGATTCTTCCTGCCCGGTTCCTTTTTTTCCATAACGGATTTTTTACAAAAATAGGAAATTCGGCAGTGAAGAGAAAGGCCATTTAACGTTTTTCCTGCGTTTTTTCCATGCTGCACAGGAAAACCGTTTTGAAAAAATAAAATAACATCTATGCAAATGTGGTGTTGTAATAACCAGATAATCATGGATATATGGATTATGAGAAGATAAATGAAATTTTTTTTATGGTCATTTGAAAAAAAGTATTAATTTTACTTTGGTATTATTTCATTATCAATGTTGAATAAATTTCTTGTTTATGAAACTAAAAATGATTCATAGAGATTTAATCCGTATCTTTTTGTTGGCCTTAATCACCGTTTCCTGGGTCAGTTGTAAATCCGGGGCGAAAAAAGAAGAGGCTACGGAGAACGTTTTGGAAGAAGTTGATGTTTCCCAGCTCAACGAAGAGATGTTCAAGGATATCAACGAGGCGAAGCAGATATTTTATTCCCTGCCCTCGCCCCTGGAGACGGCCATGCTGATCAAGTCGTCCGGGGCTGAATACAATGAAGACCTGCTCAACTCCGTTGATAATGTTACGAAATATTCCACATCCAAAAGCATGGCGCTGAATCTGGGCATCTATACCTGTGACTTAAGCTTTGCCAGTCTGTATGACCAGACACAGGCTTCCATTGATTACATGAATGCGGCCAAGAAGATGGCTGACGGCCTGGGTATCCTGGACGCCATCAGCCAGGAGAGCATTGACCGTCTGGAGGAAAATATCAACAACAGGGATGTCATCATGGACATCATCTCCGAGACGTTTATGAATTCAAGCTCTTATCTGGAGGAAAACGACCGGGCAGCCGTGGCCGCCATCGTGCTGGTGGGCGGCTGGATGGAAGGTCTTTATCTGGCAACCCAACTGGTGCCCGATACGGCCAACCTGGAAACAAACAAATTGATACATCGTATCGTCGATCAGAAACTTTCCATTGGTATCATAGAACGCCTGCTCGATGATAACAAAGACAATGCCGACATACAGGAGATCATGAAGGATATCAATGAACTGAAAGCCATTTATGACAAAATACCCATGACCGCCAGTTCTTCTGCCGAAACTTCTACCAACGAACAAACCCATGTAACTACCATCAAATCGGAATCGACCTATAAAATTACCCGGGATATATTCAACGAGTTAAAAGAAAAAGTGAAAGTTATCAGAAGTAATTATATTTCATAAAATTTATTCCTATGAAACGAGTACTCATTCTGTTTTTATTTATATCGGCTTCTTTTTTCGGACTGTCTGTTCAGAACAGCCAGGCACAATGTAAAGGGTTTGCCAAGAATGTTTGTAAACCGGAGCTGGTGCCTTATACCCACGACGGAAATTATCACGCTGCAGTACTGACCGAAGGGGAAGAGGCGGAATTATATAAAACTTTCTATTCCGATCAGGAATACCGGATCGCGATATGCGGGTCGGATAATCTTCCTGAAATAGAATTCAAGGTGATGGATGCCGCCCAGAACGTATTATACAGCAACAAAGACCATGACTATAAAAAAACATGGGATTTCAAGCTGGAGGCGAGTCAACAACTGAAAATCGTCGTGAAGGTGCCGGCGAGAGGCGATAAGTCGAAAGAACCGGCGAGCGGCTGTGTGGCGATCATGTTCGGCTTCAAGGTGAAGTAACCGGAGAGACGCCCTTACAACGGTTTATCATTTCAACCTGCATGGTCATGCAGGTTTTTTTTATAGTTTTTCTTTCAGGTAGCGGGCCGTATGGGAGCGTTTGTCCTGCACCAGCTCCTCGGGGGTGCCGCAAAAAACCACCTCTCCGCCTTTCTCTCCCCCTTCCGGGCCCAGGTCGATGATCCAGTCGGCTGTCTTGATCACATCCGGGTTGTGTTCCACCAGAATGATGGTATTGCCATGTTCGATGAGGGCATCGAAAGCCTCCAGCACCTTTCTGATGTCGTGAAAGTGGAGACCGGTGGTAGGCTCGTCAAAGATAAAAAGCGAATGGGTGTTTCGGTTTTCCTTTTTCAGGAAAGAAGCCAGTTTGACACGCTGGCTTTCCCCGCCACTCAGCGTGCTGGAAGGCTGTCCCAGATGGATGTACCCCAGGCCCACGGAAGAGAGTGTCTGCAGCTTTTCGATGATCTTCTTCTCCGTATGGCTTTTTCCCTCGCTGAAGAACCCGATGGCCTCGTCCACGGTCATCTCCAGCACATCATGTATGGATTTGCCGCGGCAGGTGACCTCCAGGATCTCCGGCTTGAAACGCTTGCCGTGACAGCTCTCGCAGATAAGGTCCACGTCGGCCATAAACTGCATTTCCACATGGATCACCCCCTCTCCCTGGCACTCTTCACACCGTCCTCCTTCCACGTTGAAAGAGAAATGGGCGGGCGTGAAGTGATTGATGCGTGCGGCCGGTTGTTCGGCGAAGAGCTTCCGGATGTCATCGTATGCCTTGATGTAGGTGACGGGGTTGGAGCGGGAAGATTTACCGATGGGGTTCTGGTCCACCATCTCAACATGGTCTATCATCTCCGGGTCGCCGCGTATCCCCAGATGACTGCCCGGTTTTTTGCCAGTTCTGAGGATAAGACGGCTCAGGGCAGGATAGAGGATGTCGCCCACGAGGGTGGATTTGCCCGAGCCGCTGACGCCTGTGATCACGGTCATGACATGCAGGGGAAACCGTACATCAATGTTTTTCAGGTTGTGTTCGGCGGCGCCGGTGATCTCCACATAACTGTTCCATTTTCTCCTGACGGCGGGCACTGCGATCTGCTCTTCTCCGCTGAGATATTTCCGGGTGATGCTGTTTTTTGCTTTCAGCAGGCCGGCGGCAGGGCCGGCGAAGACCACCTCCCCGCCCAGTCTGCCCGCCCCGGGCCCCATGTCGATGATATGGTCGGCGGCACGTATGAACGACTCGTCATGTTCCACCACCACCACCGTATTGCCTATATCCCTCAGCTCCTCCAGCACCCGGATCAGCCGGTGCGTATCCCGGGGATGGAGGCCTATGCTGGGCTCGTCGAGGATATAAAGAGAGCCTACCAGACTGCTGCCCAGCGAGGTGGCCAGGTTGATGCGCTGCGACTCCCCCCCCGAGAGGGTGGATGAGAGACGGTTCAGGGTCAGGTAGCCCAGGCCCACATCCATCATGTAGCCCAGACGGTTGGTGATCTCGGTAAGGATCCTGCCGGCAACCCGGTTCTCGTAATCCGTAAGCTGCAGGTGGTCAAAGAATGCTTTCAACCGTTCCACCGGCAGGTCCACCAGATCAGGGATCGACTTCCCGTTAATCTTCACCCACGAGGCTTCTTTCTTCAATCGTGTGCCATGGCATACCGGACAGAGGGTCTTGCCGCGGTAACGCGACAGCATGACCCGGTACTGGATCTTGTATTTCTTCTCCTCCAGATAAGAGAAAAAGCGGTTGAGTCCTTCAAAATAACGGTTGCCGGTCCAGATCAGCCGTTTCTGTTCTTCGGTGAGCCGGTAATAGGGGCGGTGTACCGGAAAGCCGAATTTGGGAGCATGGTAGATCAGTGCCTCTTTCCATTTTTTCATTTTCTCTCCCCGCCAGCAGACGATGGCGTCTTCATACACCGACAAGCTTTTGTCCGGGATGACCAGGTCCTCGTCGATGCCGATGATTCTGCCGTAGCCCTCACATTCGGGACAGGCCCCCACGGGGCTGTTGAAACTGAACATGGCTGTCGAGGGCTCTTCAAAGAGGATGCCGTCCGCCTCAAAACGACCGGAGAAATTCCTTTCCACGGTCTTGTCCTCCCGGAAGATCACCACCCTGCATCTGCCTTCACTGACCTCGAAAGCCGTCTCGGTCGAGTCGGTGATTCTGGAAACGGTGTCCGGGTCGCCGGCGACGACCAGCCGGTCTATCAGCAGCGGAATGGTGCCGGGGTCGTCCGGGCTGCTCCTTTTATCAAGGATGTCCTGAATGACTACGGCTTTCCCCCGGATAAACACACGGGAAAAGCCCTCTTTCATAAAAAAGCCGAGTTGGTCGTACAGCTTTTCCGGGTTGAGGCAGGGCACGGGAGCAATGATAGCGACACGTTTGCCGGAGCTTTCTTTCAGCAGGTAGTCCGCCACATCCTGAGCCGTATCTTTTTTCACCTCGCGGCCCGAAACGGGGGAGATGGTTTTTCCGATACGGGCATAGAGCAGTTTCAGGTAATCGTAGATCTCGGTGGCGGTGCCTACGGTAGAGCGGGGGTTGGAGGTGTTAACCTTTTGTTCGATGGCGATAGCCGGCGGGATCCCCTCGATAAAATCCACATCCGGTTTCTGCATACGCCCCAGAAACTGCCGGGCATACGCACTCAGACTCTCGACATAGCGCCGTTGTCCTTCCGCATACAACGTGTCAAAGGCCAGCGACGATTTTCCCGACCCGGACAAACCCGTGATCACGGTAAGCCTGTTCAGAGGGATTCTGACCGAGATATTCTTCAGATTATGTACCCGTACTCCCCTGAGTTCTATATAAGTATCCGTGCGCTTTCCTTTCTTTGGCATAGTAATTGCATAAAGATATAAAAGTACTACATTTAACAATATTTAACGAATGATTAAAGGGGGCATTTTGATATTTCACATTTTTTTTGTTATTTTGATGCACCTGTAATGTTAACCTTGGTTAAAAACGATTGCCTATAGAAAGACGTTTACGCTGATCTAACCAAAAAGGAGAGAACATTGGCACTGAAACATTTATCCGACCAGGAATTGGTCGAACGTTACAGGAAAGGCAGTCAGGAAAGCATTGAGGTACTTATCAAACGGCACAAAAACAAGGTTTACACCTATATCCTGATGACCGTAAAAAATGCGGCCCTGACCGAAGATCTGTTTCAGGACACTTTTATCAAAGTGATCCGGTCACTGGATGCGGGCAGGTACCAGGAAAACGGACGTTTTCTGTCGTGGGTGATACGCATTGCCCACAATCTGATCATCGATCATTACCGGAAACAAAATCAGTTGAACACTTACTCCAATGATGATTACGAGAATGATCTGTTCAACAATCAGAAACTTTCCGACAGGACCGTCGAGGAAGAGATGGTGCGTGAACAGATCCACCAGGATGTGCGTAAGCTGATAGACTACCTGCCGGAGGAACAAAGGGAGGTGGTGGTGCTCAGACATTATGCCGGACTGAGCTTTAAGGAGATCGCCGACCATACCAATGTGAGCATCAATACGGCCCTGGGCCGTATGCGGTATGCCCTGATCAACATGAGGAAACTGATCGAGGAGAAGAACCTGAACCTGACCCTCCAGTAAAAAAAGTTGCCATTCCTATACTAATTTATTTCGGGCTGACGTTGTAATGATGAACAACAAAAATTATGTCGGCCTATGAAAGATCATTCTACTTTTCACTTACATCATCCGGAACATAAACAGACACACATGCCTCACGCCGTCGGGGAAGAGGCAGAAGTGGGAAATGATATGGATGAAGAGCTCACACGCATGCTGGGAACACCTGATCCCGTAAGGGTTCCGGAAGCCGTTTTGCAGAGACTGTGGTTTAGAATCCGTTTGTTTTCCCTGAGAAACAGGAACTAACCGGAGATCAATCTTTTGTATGGAAAAAGCGGGATGCCGTGATAACGGTTCCCGCCATACCGGCCGTTTCCGTGCGCAGACGCGAGTGCCCCAGCGATACGGCCGTAAACCGATGCGTGAATGCCAGTTCCAGCTCTTCTTGTGTAAAATCGCCCTCGGGCCCTATCATCAGCAGGATGCGGCGGGCAGAGATGGCATCCGCGAGGTAGCGTGTGGCTCTTTCGTGCGTGCAGCAATGGGCGATCAGTTTATCCCCGTCGAAAGGCTGTTGTACGAAAGAAGAGAAAGAGGACATGGGATTGAGACGGGGGAGGAAGGGCTGGCCGGACTGTTTCAGGGCGGATACGGTGATCTTTTCCAGCCGCTCCATGCGGATCCTGTCCCGTTCGGAACGGGTACACAGCAAAAGGGTGACCTCGTCTATTCCCGTTTCCACGGCTTTTTCCAGAAAAAACTCAAAACGGTTCATGTTTTTGGGGGGGGCGATGGCGATGTGCAGATAATAAGGAGCACGCCGTATCAGGTGTTTATGGTTGATGATCCGGAGTACCACTCCCCGCGGGGGGTCCTCAGTGATCCGGCCTGTATATATATTTCCTGCTCCGTCCAGTATCTGTATCGTATCACCGGTAGTCAGACGCAACACCCGGATGGCGTGAGACGATTCGGCTGCGTCAAGCCGGATCTCGGGAGGGGTTATATTGCGTGAAAAAAAAGTATGCATAATATGGTAACAAAAAGAATTATTTACCCTGTTCTTTTTTTATTTTTTCCAGACTGGTCACAGGCCGGATGAAAGCATCCTGAAAGCCGGTTTTCCGTATTTTGGGCAATACCTTTTTGGCTTTTGAGTAACCGTGAAAGTTACCTGTAGTATATCTTGTGAATCCATCCCTGCAAACCCAGGCACGGATGTCTTTTATATTTTTCAAAGCTCCCTGGAAAGGGGGTTTTCGCAGGGCAAGGAACTGGATGGTATAGTAAGGAATATTATCGGTGATGTATTCACTTCTGCCCGCATAAGTTTTTTTAACCGGTGCCGGTTTGTGCAACATGTCTTCCAGGGCCGGGTCGTCAATGATCCTGGCCTGGGTGAAACCGACTTTAATCAGTTCATTTAACAATTCGACAGCCCTGTTTTTCTGTTTGAAGCTGCCCAGGGTGTAGTAAAATACGCCGTTAACCTCATCTACTTTCACAAAATTCAGTTCCTCCATATTGAAATGATAGAAATAGTCGGGCGGGAGTCTTTTGGTAGTCTTCAACATGAGGATTGAATAGGTAAGATGACTTTTTCCGGAAGCATATTCGGGCATGAAATATTCTTCTTTGTATTGGATGGCCGTATCGGGGCGGATCAGGCGTATATCCACGCGTCTGGAACGTGCCAGGAGCTTCCCGGCGGTTTTTTTGCCCTTTCTGAGCGGTACCACCTTGATCTCTCCGATACCGTACAGGGTAAAACGGTCTCTGGAAATGCCCATGTCGCTGAAAAAGTTGATAACTTCCCGGGCTCTTTTGACGGATAGACTTTTGTTATAATCTTTCGTGCCGGTAGTGTCTGTCATACCGACGATCTCGAATTTCAGCTTCGGATATTCTCTGAGGAAAGCGGCAATTTGTGCAAGATACTGCCGTGCTTCTTCAGAGAGGTGATATTCGTTCAGTTTGAAGTATACGGAGCGGATAAAGAAGATATTTCCCTTGTTTGTCTGACGCGGGACGAGCCGGGTTTCCACGGCCATATAGGGGCGGGGGTATTGTTCGGGAATAGAGATATTTTCTGTTACATCCCTGTAGCGGCTGCTGCGGACCGTCAGCAGATAGTCCCCGGGGGCGAGTTCAGTGCTGTATTTCCCTGTAGAGTCGGGCACGGGTGTGGCAAAAACTTTTTTGCCGGAGGTGTCGGAGAGGGTGACCGAAAGACCCGGGTCGGCTTCGGAGGAACCGTCTGCCCGGATCAGGGTACCTCTGATCTCTATACGGGTTATCTCTCCCGGTGCCATGATATGTATTTTGTAGATATCCCGGGTGTTGAAAGATCCTCCTTTCGTGACCAGGGATACCAGAGCTGTATCTCCATTGCCGAGAGGGAAGTAGTCCCTGTTTTCATCGGCGGTATTGACAGGATAGCCGAGATTGACCGGTTTGGTCCATCTTCCGGATTTATTCTTTTTGGAATAAAAGATGTCGAATCCTCCCATGTTATAATGCCCCTGAGAGGCAAAAAACAGTGTTTTCCCGTCGGCCGTGAGATGAGGATTATCTTCCAGCAAAGGGGTGTTGATGACGGGTCCCAGGTTGACGGCCTCACCCCAGCGGCCGTCGGGGGTTCTTTTCGACAGGTATATGTCCAGCCCGCCGTATCCGCCGTCCCTGTTGCTGGTGAAGTAAAGGGTCTTCCCGTCGGAGGAAAGGCAACAGGACGACTCCCAGTATTTTGTGTTGATGTTCCTGCCCAGCCGTTTCATAGGCGTCCAGATGTCATCCCGGTAGTAACTGACCCACAGGTCCGCTTTGCCTCCCTCTTCCTTGTAAAGGAACAGGGTGTCACCCGTGAAAGAAAGGGCCACGGCACGACTGTCATCGCCGGCGTCGAGCTGTCCGGTAATGTCTTCGGGTGGCGACCATCCCTTTTTCTCTCTGCGGCAAACCATGACGGCCTGGTTGCTACCGGGCATGGCCGTGTAAACCAGCACCTGCCTGTTGCCGGAAAGAACGGGATACAGGTTTTTGTAATAGGCATTTACCGTGCCGGGGAGCTTTTCTTTTCTGACGGTTACCGGATGGTTTTCCATGGCACGTACATGATCACAGTTTTTAATCTGCTGCCGCACAAAACCGGTGTAGAACATTTCGGGGTTGTGGAACCGGGTGGTGGCGGATAAAAACTTTTTATAATAATAAACCGCCGAGTCAGTGCGGTTTAGCATATGGTATGCCGATCCGATATAAAAAAGCACATCCACAGGTGCCCGGTCTTCCTTGTATCCGTAAGAATAGTTAAAAGTGGTCTTTTCTGAGGCTTTGATAAGCCAGGGGATGGACTGAGGAATATATCCGTCGGTGTTCAGATAACAGATACCCAGTTTATACTGGTAGTTGTGGTTGCCGGGGACCATATCAACCAGCAGACGGTACAAGGGCAGGGCTTTTTCGTAATCCTCATTGTACAGTAGGATGGATTCGGCCTCATTGAATATTGAGCGGATCTCTTTAGGGGAAATATCCTGTGATGATACCGGAAAAGGAATAATCAGTAATATTAAAAAGAGACAGGTTTTCATCATCCCGTTCTGATCAGTTTGAAAACAAAGATATAAAAAAGCCGCATATCCGGATACGGGATGACTGAATACCGGGGAGATTCTCTACCTTTGTATTATCAGAAAATATAGAGTGATGGTCAGAATAGGGCTGTTGTCGGATACGCACGGGCATGTTGATCCACGGCTGGAGACTGTTTTCGCCGGGGTGGATGAGATATGGCATGCCGGCGACATAGGCACGGTGGAGGTGGCGGAGTTCCTCTCCTCGCTGAAGCCTTTCCGTGCCGTTTTCGGGAATATTGACGGGCAGGAGCTCCGGAAACGTTATCCTGAAAAACTTCGCTTCCGGTGTGAGGAGGTGGAGGTGCTGATAATACATATCGGGGGATATCCCGGGCGTTATGACCGCCGGGTCAGGGATGAGCTCAGGGAGGCCCCTCCCGGCCTGTTCATCTCGGGACATTCACATATCCTGAAAGTGATGTATGACAAAAAGTTGGGTTTTCTGCATATCAACCCGGGGTCGGCGGGGGTGTCGGGCTTTCATCAGCAACGTACGGTGGTGCGTTTCGTGATCGACCGGGCGAATATCCGGGATCTGGAAGTGGTGGAGCTGGGGCCGCGGAGCAGGATCGTTACCTGAATGTGTTGCAGAAAACTATTGTGAGTCATTGTTTTCTCGGAGCATCCGCATCCTTCGCAGGAACATGACTTTTTTACGTTCCACGCCGGCCATATAAGTATAGGATGCTTCATTGCCCGAGGCATGGAGCCTCCTTTTGTTCTCTTTGAGGGTGGTCAGGAGGGTCATAAAACGGTTGTTGGATGAGATGGCCTGCAATACACCGGGGGTGTAGGCAAAATAATAGAATTTTCTTCGGTCGAGCTGCAAGTACAGATCGAAAATATCTCCGCTGCGTTTTTTCTGTATCTCCAGATAACCGTCCACGGCCACGTTCAAAGGATATCCGTCAATGTTTCCGATACCGATTTTTCCCAGGGAAACGTAAGATCCGGTTTCGTGGTTCCATTCGAGGGTGACGTCGGAAAGGAAGATCGTATGTTTCTGGCCTTCCGGCACCGCCGGTATCTGGCCGAACATTTTCATCTCCTGCAGATCGGCTTTGGAGGTACGGGACGAACCCAGCAGCCCCATCATTTTTCCGTACCACTCACTCCGTATGTCCACGGGTTGCAGGCGTGCCATGGAGTCGATTTCGGCGGCCATGATCTTCAGCGCTTCCGGGTCGAAATAAAAATCCAGCCCGATCATAACGTGCAGCCGGATTTTGTTGCTGTCGTCCATTTCCTGCAGGATCGTTCCGGGAGTGGTGATGTTCAGGCGGCCGAACCGTACCCCGAGGTTGAGCATCCCCTCTCCGTAAAGTTTGCAGTAATTGCGATCAAAAGCGAGATAATTGCCCGGCACCGACGGATCAACCACCTTCTTTTCGCTCCCGATGCGGTATTGTCCCGTTTTCTTGTCAAAGTAGAGTACGCCCTGTGCCGAGCTGATGGGGGTGTCGCTGTAGTTTTTGCGGAAAGAGAGGAAGGCCGGATAGATATGGGTGGAGTCGTTGGTGATGAAGTGACCGCTGTAGATCTTTTTTTTCTGAATATCAAGCATTTGTTCGCCCACAGGGATAAAGATATTTTCGGGATCGATTTCGGCGGAAAAAGCCAGGTAATGACCCTTGATCTCTTCACACTGATGCATGACGCTCACGCCCCCGGTGAAGAGCAGATGCTCCCGGTTGGCATTCATCTCAACCTTACCGGTATAGGCAAAGTCGGGGCTCAGCATAAAATGTGTTTCGGGGGGCAGATCGGTTTGGGCGTGGGTGTGGAGAGAATCGTCCACACGGATGTCGGTGAAGAAGATGTTCTCGGTCTCGCCGTTTTCCTGGGTGTATTTATAGAGTCCCGACCCGCGGAAGCTTTTTCTGGAATAGATCTCCAGGCGTACCGAGTCGAGGGTATAGGTATTGTTGGCCACCAGCCGGGCATCTGTGAGCCGATTGATGTATCCGTCCGGGCCGATGGTGACGCTCATGGTGTCGGGATAGATGAGGGCATCGGCAACTTCCAGATATTCGGTGTGAAAAGCCTGTAAGGTGTTCAGGGATACATCATAAAAAGCGGAGTCGGAGTAGAACCCGAGCGTGTCGGCACCGGGTTTCAGGGAGATGAAGGTGGGCATTTTGATCCATTTTCCGGAGAGGGCATAAGGATCGTTGTTCAGCAGGTAAGGGTCATCGGATGTGTTGCCGTTGACCAGATAGATATACTTGCGGGCATAATCATAGGTGAAATGATCCAGCGAAGTGATCCACTGCAGATCCGGGAATCCGATATGGAGAGTGTCGGACAGGTTGCGGAAGGTGCCTGTCTGTGTGGGTACATCAATATCTGCCTGTATGCTAAGAGCTTCCATGCGGTTATTGCCGCCGGTGGTGGTGGCCGTGAGGGAGAGATCAGCCGTGTCGGCGGTGATATGAGTGTTGGTCAGCAGAAAATTGCCGGAGGATATTCCGGACTCGGCAAAGCGTATGGTCCCCTTTGCGGAAAGGAAATCGGGCGTGAGGGTCATTTCCCCGTCGAGATGGAAAAGGGTGTCGAAAAGAACCATGTCGGTGGTTTTCTTTATGATATGGAATTTATCCTCCCCGGGCAGCCACTCGACGTGTACGTCCTGTGCTTTCACGTCGGGATAGAGTGTTCCTTCCTGTGTGGCGGCAATGGCCAGGTCGTGGGCATCGGTGATCATCGAGTCGGGGAAGAAAGAAAAATGGTCGGAGAGGACGGTGGCAGTGAGATATTCCAACTTGCCCGCTCCTTCCAACCCCTGGTTGCTGAGCTCTACATCGTTGTAATACCTGCCTTTGCCGTCATATACGGCAATGCCCTCTTCCGGCACCTGCGAGACAAAACCCAGGGAGTTGTCGGGCTGTACCTCCAGGTTCTGCGGTATCGGCGGGAAAATATCGCCGCTGATAAAATCTCCTTTAAATACCAGATCGTCTTTGTACAGGTTATTCAGAGAGTGCAGCGTGAATGGCCTGATGACAAAATGAAAGTCTTTCCTTTTATATATGCTGTCATACACAGAGGCTTTGTCGTAGAATACGAATGAGCTGTCGATGCTCTGAAAATAAGGATATTCCTTATATCTTTTTCGTCCGGATTTGTTGTCAGGCTTATCGATGTAAAGATATCCGGTGACCACCTCGAGGGCGTTTTTAATCTTTTCCGGGACGGGGTTCCCCAGGTCATCTACAGAGTCGCCGTAAGCGGTGAGCCGCATGGAGTCGATCTGGAACAGATCGATCTTGAAGGTGTCATAATCAAAACGGAAATTTTTTCCGTCCAGGATGGTCATACCGGCCTGTATTTCTCCGTCGAAACTGAAGCTGCGGTTGCGGTGCATGATGATCCTGTGCCGGTCGGGATAGATGGCTACATCCTGCGAGTCACTCAGGAAAATAGTGGGTACGCCGTTAATGGTCATATCGTAACTGTTGAGGTCGATGACCGCATTGTCCACGGGAGCGCGTGTGCGGGAGAGAAACGACATGACATCATAGTCGATCTTGCCTCCGAAGGCATCCAGGTAATCATACAGTTCTTTTTTCAGTTTGACCTCGCCGGTTTCGGGGTTGTAGAAGACAAATCCTTCGATAGCCATGTGTACCACCAGTCGCCGTGCCTGGTATTCGGGTTTGTTCATCCATTTGGCCAGCTCTTCCACGGGAAACTCGTCCGAATAATACCAGTCGGCAAATTTCTTCAGCAGGTACAGGGGGTTCATGGCATCCATTCCCTGTAACTTCAAGTAAGTCCCGGCATTGAAAAAGTTGGTTGACCAGAACTCACCTTCCCCGATGGTGGTTCCCCGTAGCCGGGTAAACAGGGCTTTCGACTTATCCGACTGCCAGACAAAACGGTTGGCCTGGATATTCAGCCGGTGATAAGTGTCGTAATAGGGGCTTTGCGTCATGGGGTTCTCCGTCTGGTAAAAAGAGGCTTCGCCGGTAGGCACATCATAGACAAAGGCAATGTTGGGATGGAAAATGGAATCCTTGTCCATATAAAAAGAGACGCTTGTTTCCCGTCCCGACACCCTGTTTTTGTGGATGGCAAAAAACAGGGAGCTCACCTTCAGGCGCAGGGTATCCCCGCGATAGAAACGCAGGGTCGCCTGTTGGTAAACATTGCCTGTGCCGTTGACCACGGCTCCCTGCATGGAAAAACCCCCTTCAAAATCCACGCCGGGATAGAGGTTTTTTATTTTGAAACGTTTGATGTAGGAGTCGAACTTGGGGAAGGTGGCCCTGGCAGGAGAAGAGATATGGGTGACCTTGTCATCAAAAGCTCCCAGGATAGGACTGTCGAAATAAGCCCGGTTGATGAAGGAGACACTGTCCACATGATAACCGTTGCGTGACAGCTCGATACGGTAGGCCGGCAGCATCGCAAAAACCGAGTCACCGGGATATCCCGCCCTGGCCCAGGTTACCTTCCCGGATTTGCCATACCATACCGAGCTGTAAGGATCATACCTCCCGGAGGTCTCCAGGATCATAATGCTGTCTTTCTGCGCATAACAGGTGAGCGTTGTTTTCCCTGTGGTGATAATGAATTTGTTGTCATAATCGAACCGGAAAGAGGTGGGGCTGACCGCCCAGCGGACCGCCTGCTTGCCGGTCAGAGTATAGGTCTTCAGAAAATTCAGTACTCCCGAGAGATATCTTCCGATATATCGCATCTGTGTCTGGCGGTTGTCGAGGAGGGCGATCAGACCTTTTTCCCAGTTTTCATAGTAAGATTTATCCGGGAGACTGTCTTCAAAATACAGGAGCGTTTCGATATAGTCCGTGAAGTAAGGGGTCTGCCGGGCCCGGCGGCTTTTGAGACGGTTCAGGGTGTAAAGGATGCGTGTCCTTTTTTCCAGCGTTACCGTAGCCGAATCGGAGGATACCATACCGATAAAACGGCCGATTTCCTGTTTCTGCACTTCATTAAGATGACCCATTGCCATGAAAGACCGGAAAGATTCTGCAAAACCGGTGGTGTCTTCCGGAAAGGTTTTGACGGATTGTGCCCGGCCGGGTGCCACCGCAACAGACAATATGAGAATCAGAAGAAAAAGACGAAGAAGATGTTTCGTTTTATATCCCGGAATCAACATCTGTATGGTTGTGTTATATCATATTATTATCCGGTTAAAGATAAAAACTGTCTCCGGGAATAAAAAATAAAATTTCGCTCAACGTTATTCACGCAAGCTCAAACCACAAACCACAAACTACAAACCACAAACCGGTCTGGCCTTTCACACTGATTGAATAATGGCATAGAAGTCCTCTGCTTTCAGGGAGGCGCCGCCGATCAGTCCGCCGTCTACATCCGGGTTGGAAAACAGCTCGCGGGCGTTGGAGGGCTTGCAGCTGCCGCCGTACAAAATGGTGGTGTCTTCGGCCGTCCTGTTTCCGTATCTGCTCACGATCAGTCCGCGGATATAAGCGTGCATTTCCTGTGCCTGTTCGGGGGAGGCGGTAACACCGGTGCCGATAGCCCATACCGGTTCATAGGCGATGATGATCTTGCCGAATTCTTCTTCTGAGAGGAAGAACAGGGCATCGGATATCTGTGTCTTCACCACTTCGAAATGCTGTTTGGCGTTGCGTTCTTCCAGCACCTCACCGCAACAGAAGATGGGAGTCAGGTCATTCTCGAGAGCCAGTTCGATCTTTTTCTTCAGGATGGCGTCGGTCTCTCCATAATACTGCCGTCTTTCGGAATGACCGATGATCACATATTCGGCCCCTGTCGAACGCACCATGGCGGCCGAGATCTCTCCGGTGAAAGCACCTGATGCTTCGGAGGCACAGTTCTGGGCCGAGAGATGAACTTTCCCGGTGTCTATGCGCTGCGCCAGTGTGGCAAGGTGTATATAAGGCGGGGCGATGATCACTTCCGTATTCCCGGGCACGCCCTGTGCCACGAGTTGGTTGACTTCTTCTGCCAGTTGTATGCCCTCTTTCAGGGTCTTGTTCATTTTCCAGTTTCCGGCAACGATATTTTTTCTCATGTTATGAATATTTAGGTTGGTTGAATAGAATCCGTAAAAATAAAAAGAATCGTGGAGATAGCAAGGAGGTTTGATGTTCCCCCTCATTTCTCATAACCAACACTGTCAGGAACCGGCTGCGCCGGTACACTGACAGGTTTTTCCATCGCCTTATCGCTTCATCTCTTCATTTCTTCATCATTCCCCAAATCTATTCCGTTCTCACAATATTTCCATATTTATCCCGGGAACGATGTATTATTCTTTTTTTCAGTCTGTATGGGCGATTAAATGTCTCCTGTGACACCTTGAAATAATTAGATAACTTCCTTATTGTATCTTTTGAAAGGCCTTTTTGATAATTCAGAATCTTTGAAACGGTTCCCCTGGACAACTTCAATATTTCGGCCAGATCTTTGGCTTTCAGGTGATGCTCTTTCATCAACGATTTGATTATTTCCACCGGATCAGCATCGCGGAACGTATTATGCTCGCTGTCCCATTTTTCGATTAGCAGGGTAAGCAGATCAATCTCATCCTGTAGTTTCCTGTCATCCCGGGTTATCAATTCTTCAAGAAGATCACAATATTTATCATATTGCTTTCTGTTTTTAATTACGGTGTATTTTAATTTTTTCATTGTTGCCATAGTCATAATTTTCCGGTTAAAACATATTTATGTCGTATTGCTGCCCTTCTTTACAGAGTTTATTATACTCTGCATGAGTGCCGATCCATTTAACAAACAAGTGAACATTCATTTTCCCAAAATAATATTTGCAAATCAACCTGTAATGGTTGCCTCCAATGTTAAATACAACTCTGTCAGAACCTTTACCCAGGATATCAGCGCTGTTGAAAGTCGATATTATATCATTGGGTTCATTCCAATCCGCTCTTTTTATAATGGACAACCATATCTCAAAAGACACTTTGCTCCTGGCATTTTTCAGGATATAATCCTCGATCGACCGGATCTTTATTAAGTGTACCTTCATAAACCTGTTCGCAAATATATGAAAAAAGTTTCACAAAGGGAAACATATTTCTTCTTACTTTCCCGGGGACTATCACTCACCACTCATTTCTCATTTCTCATTTCTTTCCCTGTCGCCTCATCCCTTGTCCGCCGTAGGCTTGCCGAAGGCGGAGCTTTATATCTTCATCGCCTTATCGCTCCTCCCCTCCGTTGCACCAGGTGAGTGGATGCGGAAAGCAAAAGCAGTGTCAATGCCAACAGCCATGTCATCCTGAGATTTGATGCCTTCTGCAGGGTAGTGATCTGACGGGAAAGAAGGTCTCCCCGCAGCGCTTCCGGCGGGGGAATGTCACGGTAATGCCATTTGCCCAGAATCGTACCTTCCTTCAGCAGCAACAGTCCGGGATTGGAGCGGATGATGGTTTTGCAGGTGGTCTCGTCGGTGTTGCAGAAATCAAAGGTCATGCCTTGTTCAGCCAGTTTGCCGGTCTCTTCCGGGCCGGAGGGGGTGAGCAGGTAAAATTGACACCCGTGATCGTGAGCAAAAAGGGCGACATTCCATGCTTTTTCCAGTCCCTGCCGGCTGGCGCCGGCCAGATCGGGGGAGACCAGCAAAAAAGTATAGCGGGGACTGCCCAGGACGAGATCGGTGATATCGGTGCCATCCTGCCGGAGGATACTGAAATCATGAATAGGAGGGACATATCCTTTTTTTACCAGCATACTTTGCTGATCCACAAATGTCCAGGTGCTGTCCTGCCAGGGGAAGTTGTCCATGGAAAACTCTTTCCGCACGCCGTCTTTCTCATAAATTAGCGTAGTCTCATATTCATCCTGCGGGGCACCCTCCGGGATTGCCATCTTCTCCGGGATATTGGTTCCGATCCTGTAAGGCCTGAAATCAAACAGGGGTAGATGACGGTAGCTGTAAACGGACAGCCCGGTGAATATCAGAAAATATACAGACAACAAACCCCACTGGTACCTTTGAGATAAACGGCAAGAGAGTTTTTTCCTTTCGATGAAAAGATAAACGGCAAGGGTCATCAGAATCAGGTTTTTGAAAAAGGTCTGCCAGTTGGTCATGATAACGGCATCACCGAAACAACCACAGTCCTTCACCGGGTTGAACAGGGCCAGGATCAGCGTGAGGGGCGTGAAGAAACTCATGAACAGCAACAACCCCCAGGCACCGGTGCGGGGTTTCAGGTTGAAAAACAAAGATATGCCGATCATAAATTCGAGGACCGGGAACAGGAAGGCCAGCGGAAAAGCCAGCGGATGCAGAAAGTCCAGATGAAAAGCCTGAAAATAATCTTCAAATTTGATGGCCGAACCGGTCAGGTCAATGCCTTTGACAAACCCCGAGAAGATAAATACAGCTCCGGCAATGATCCTGGCTGACAACCTGATGATCTTCATTTTGATAAAGAATTATAGAATATCTGACGAAAAATAAGGAAAAGGAGATGTTCAAACAAAGGACATTTGTCAGGTTAGGAGGAGATAGCCTCGAATGACACGAATGAACACGAAAGGGCGGATTGTAATTGTATTAACGTTACATTTGTACATAATAATATTTTGCTTCTCATGAAATAACCATGATTGAATTTATAGTACAAAAGGGAATGATTATTTTAGTTAAAAAAAAGATCTGTTTTATATAATGACCCCCACCCTATGTTATTCATGAAATAATACGATGTAGGAAGAACTTCCCTCCCCCTCAGCGAGGGGGAGGGATAGAGGGAGGGGGTTAGTCAAAAGGATAAGAAACAGACTATCAAGTGAATACAGAAATATAAACAGATGAAAAAGCTTTTGTTTTTATGGGCCATGGTTGCCGGGGGGTGGGGGACTCTCTCTGTTACCCGTGCACAGGAACCGCCGCTTGTTAATCTCTCTTCTTCGGTTGAATATCGTAACCTGGGAGCGTTCCGGGCGGGTGCCTGGGTGGGGAGCATCACGGCTCCGGACAACCCCGGGGAAAAATATAAATATACCTTTTATGTGGGTGCCCGCACGGGCGGGTTGTGGCGCACGATGAACAACGGCACCACCTTCACCTGCCTCTCGGATACTTTCGGCACTACGGCGATCGGCGCGGTGGCCGTGGCTCCTTCCGACCCTGATATCCTCTGGGTGGGGACAGGCGATGATTTCAATGCCCGCTCATCGTATTACGGCAACGGTATTTGGAAATCCGAAGACGGAGGGGATACGTGGCAGCACATGGGGCTGGAAGATTCGCACCATATTGCCCGGATCGTGATCCATCCGCAGGACCCCAACGTGGTGTGGGTGGCGGTCATGGGCCATCTTTTCTCCAATAACAAAGAAAGGGGAATCTACAAGACCACTGACGGCGGCAAGACATGGAAGAAAGTATTGTATGCAGATGATGAGACCGGGTTTATTGACCTGGCACTTAATCCGGACGAGACCGATATCCTTTATGCGGCCAGTTACTGGAAGAAACGTACTCCCTGGACTTTTGAGCCAGGGAGCGATAAGAGCCGTATCTATAAAACCACCGACGGGGGAAAGACCTGGAAGAAGCTGTCCGGGGGCTTGCCGGAAGGGCCGCTGGGACGTATCGGCCTGGCTTTGTGTCGCGCCAGGCCGGAGATCGTATATGCCGTGATCCAGAACCTGAACCCGAAACCGGGCTATACCGGTAAAGAACCTGTTAAATTTGATGAGTTTACGGATCATTCTTTTGATCATCTTATCGGCGGGGAAGTGTATCGCAGTGAGAACGGCGGCAGGGATTGGCGGCGTATCAATGATCCGGAAAAGACAGATGTGAGCGGCAAGGCGGCTTACAGTTTCAACAAGATCTTTGTGGATCCGCAGGACCCGGACAAAGTGTATATCATCGGAGCGGATATGTATTATACCCTCGACGGAGGGGAGTCCTGGCCCCGCCGCGGCAAAGGCAAAGACCTGTTCCGTACCAACTTCGGCGACAACCGCAGTTTTTGGATTGATCCCCACGATCCGCGGCACATGTTGCTGGGCTCGGACGGCGGGGCTTATGCCACCTTCGACGGCGGCAGGACCATGATGCACTATGCCAACCTGCCGCTGGGGGAGGTGTATAAAGTGGAAACCGACGATGCGATACCTTATAATATATATATAGGTCTGCAGGACCACGAAGTATGGAAAGGCCCCTCCAACGGCTGGTCGGGGAGCATTACGCAGTCCGACTGGGTGATCGTGGGCATGTGGGACGGGATGTACTGCAAGGTGGATCATACCGATAACCGGTGGCTCTATTTTACCACCCAGTTCGGAAAACATCACCGGATGGACCAAAATACCGGTGAACGGGTGGATATTACACCCAAAGCACCCAAAGGAGAGCCATTTTACCGCTTTACGTGGACCACCCCCATCCTTATCTCCCCGCATAACCCCAAAGTGTTATATACGGGTGGGCAGATGCTGTTGCGCTCAGACGACCGTGGCGACCACTGGCACGCTGTCAGTCCAGACCTTACCGACAACGACCCCGTGAAGATCGCCGGCACAGGCCACATGATGTATTGTACCATTACTACGATTTCGGAATCTCCATTGGAAGAGGGACTGATCTGGGTGGGTACGGATGACGGTCATGTGTGGATGACCCCCGACGGCGGGAAAAACTGGCGGGAGATGACGGACAAGCTCGTGGGACTGGGTGCACCGTCCAACCGGTGGGTGAGCTGTGTGACCGCCTCTTCCCACCATCCCGGAACCGTGTATGTCTCCAAATCGGGATACCGCCGGGATGATTTCACCCCTTATCTCTTCTGCAGCAGGGACTTCGGAAAGACCTGGGAGTCCCTTGCTCCGGGATTGCCTGAGGCTCCCGTCAGCGTGATCACGGAAGACCCGGTGAATGAGAACCTGCTGTTTGCCGGCACCGACAAAGGGGTTTTTGTGTCGCTGGATGCCGGGAAATCATGGCGGCCCCTGCGGGGAAACATGCCGCCGGCGGTGGTCCGCGATGTGAAAGTGCAGGCCCGTGAACATGACCTGGTGGTGGGTACTTACGGCCGGGGTGCATGGGTGACGGATATCAACGCCCTGGAACAACTGACGGCAGAGGTGGCGGAAAAAGATTTTTACCTGTTCGACATTGAGCCGAAACCGCAAAGGAATTTCTCTCAGCAGGCAACCTGGGGCAACTATCATAAAACAGGCGACAATCATATACGTGTGCCCAATGAACCCAACGGATTGGAAATATGCTATTATTTCGGGAATGACGCTGTTGCTGACTCTGCCCTCCTTGTAGTAAGGAATGCCGGCGGAAAAAAGATATATGAGAAAAAAGTGCCTGTAAAAAAAGGTATTCATAAAATATACTGGAACATACGCCGTGTGGCTCCCGGTGATTATACGGTCACTCTCACCTGGAAGGGAAATAAGATGAGCAGGCAGGGAACGGTACTGGAGCGATGGCTCTGGCCGGTGTTGGGAACGGTGAAGGTTGAACTTTGATCGTTGAACGAAAGAAAAGCCGGCGTTACAGGATATGGTTGTTTTTCAGTGTGGTCACTATTTTTTCGAAGATCATTTCCTCCGGAAGCATTTTTTCTTTTTTGTCATAACAGGGGATGGTGATGAAATCGGACCGGCCGGCAGCAAAGTTCAGGTAAGTTTCCCGTACTCTTTGCTGGAAACGGAGGTCTTTTTCATGGATGTCCTGCCTGCCGGCAAGATAATCCCTTTCGCTTCCTTCGCGCCGGGCGGACAGTTGCCCGGCGGTAAAGGAAAAAGGAACATCCAGAAAAAGGTTGAGATCCGGCCGGGGGATACGGAAATGGTCATATTCCATCTTCAGGATCCAGTCATGCAGTTTTTCCTGCTCCTGCGGATCCTCAAGCTTGGCACATTGAAAGGCGATGTTGGAATAGACATACCGGTCCACCAGCACCAGCTTCTTTTTTTCCAGTTCAGTGCGTATGAAGGGGGCGGCATCCATACGGTCGCCGGCATACAGCAAAGCCACCAGATAAGGATCCACTTCCTCGATCTTACCCAGCTCGCCCCGCAGAAACCGGGCGATCATCTCCCCGAAAACAGGCGCATCGGTACGGGGAAAATGAAGAAAAAAATAGGCGATGCCTGCCCGCTCCAGGTAAGAACGCAAGTTCTTTATTTGGGTGGATTTTCCCGAACCGTCCAGACCTTCGATGACAATAAAACTCATGAGGCAAAAAACTTTTTGGGTTTAGCGGCAACCGTTATAAATTTAACCCTGAAAATATATCAAAAAGTATGCGTAAAGATAATTCATTTTCCGGAAAGAAAAGCCTGGTGATCAACGGTCGTTTGTATGACCTTACACGGCCGCTGATTATGGGGATCCTGAACCTGACGCCCGATTCGTTCTTTGACGGAGGGAGGTATCTGCAGGACGAGGCCCTGGAGCGAAGAATAAAGGAGATGATCGCGGAGGGGGCGGATATCATTGATGTGGGCGCCTGGTCATCCCGGCCCGGATCGGTGTCCGTATCCGAAGAAGAGGAATGGTCCCGGCTGCAGAAGGGGCTCGAACGGCTCAGAAAGCTGGATACGGATATCCCGGTGTCTGTGGATACGTTCCGCTCCGTGATCGCTGAAAAGGCGGTGAAGGAATACGGCGCGGGAATGATCAATGATATCTCCGGCGGAGATATGGATGCGGAAATGTTTGAAACGGTGGCCCGCCTGCAGGTGCCTTATGTCCTGATGCACATGCAGGGCACGCCGCAGACCATGCAGGATAACCCACGCTATGATCATGTGATAAAAGATATATTGTATATTTTTTCCAAAAAAGTACACCGGTTGCGCGAGCTGGGGGTACACGATATTATCCTCGATCCGGGTTTCGGCTTCGGCAAGACACTGGAACACAATTATCAGTTGCTGAAAGGACTGGGCGCATTCCGGGAAACCGGATTGCCGGTACTGGCAGGCGTCTCGCGCAAATCCATGATCTGGAAAGTGTTGAAGACCACCCCGGAAGAAGCCCTGACAGGCACGACCGTATTGCATACCCTGGCCCTGCTGGAAGGGGTGGATATCCTGCGTGTGCATGATGTACGGGCTGCCCGGGAAACGATAGAGATCGTACAGTACCGGGAAAGGGTGAAAATAGAGTAGAAATTAGTTGACTTCGTCAACGAAATGAAGTGGAAATTAGCAGGCTGCTAATTTACGTGATCGGAGCGAATATTTATTCGTGTTCATTCGTGTAATCCGTGGCTAAAATTCCATGCTGGAAAATATATTTATTTAAATAAATATTTAAATACGTATTTAAATACATATTTAAA